>NZ_FUZD01000007.1:0-194004 GCF_900168135.1 Arthrobacter sp. 49Tsu3.1M3 | reverse complement strand
GGTGCCGGTGCGGTTCAATCAATGTCCCGCAAGGGCAACTGCTACGACAACGCGGTGATCGAGAACTTCTTCGGTCACCTCAAGGAAGAGCTCTTCCACCATGTCCGGTTCATCAGCACCGACGCACTGGCAGCGGCACTGCACGAATACATCCGCTGGTACAACACCGAACGGATCTCAACAAAGCTTGAGGGCCTGAGCCCGCTGCAATACCGTGCCCAGGCCCTCGCAGCCTAGGCTCTTACCAACCAGTCCAACTTTCGGGGACCAGTTCACGCCGGGCAGTGGACATGATGGCGCTATGTCCAGTGGTGGGCGCAGGGGGAGGGCATGTCCGGTGGTGCGGGACCGCCGCGGGGGCCTTCCGGGGCTACGACACCGGGCGGGCACCCACCGTGGCGTCTTCAGCGCCAGGCTCGGCGTCAACCGGGGAGTTGTCCCCGGCAGGAGCCTCGGCGGCACCTGCTGCGGGAACAGCGGCCTTGGCACCGTTCCTGCGGTAGCGGAAGACCCCGATCCCCACGACGACGGCGGCGAGAGCCAGCGAGAGCAGCAGCGATTCCCGGGTGGATTCCAGGATCACCATGCCGATCAGCAGGGCCACGATGCTTACGATCGACACCCAGGTCAGGTACGGGAAGAGCCACATTTTCAGCTGGAGGTCCTTGGCGGCGGCGCCCATGCGGCGGCGCAGGATCAGCTGGGAGGTCGCGATGACGAGCCACACGAAGAGCGCGATGGCACCGGAGGTGTTGACCAGGAACAGGAAGACCGTGTCCGGGGCGACGTAGTTCAGTCCGACGGTGACGAAGCCGACCACGGTGGAGGCCAGTACAGCGGCAGCGGGCACGCCGCGCTTGGAAATCCGCATCCACGACTTGGGGGCGTCGCCGCGGCGGGACAGCGAGAACAGCATGCGGCTGGCGGTGTAGAGCCCGGAGTTCAGGCAGGAGAGCACCGAGGTCAGCACCACAATGTCCATGATGGTTCCGGCGCCGGGGATGCCGAACAGCTCAATGACCGCGACGTAGGGGCTCTTGGCGACGGAAGCGGAGTTCCACGGCAGCAGGGTGACCACAATGGCGATGGAGCCGATGTAGAACACGAGGATGCGCCAGACGGTGGACTTCACGGCCTTCTTGACGGCATCGACCGGGTTCTCGGATTCGCCGGCGGCGATGGTGGCAATTTCCGCGCCGAAGAACGAGAACACCACCACGAGGATGCCGGCCAGGACGGCGCCGGGGCCGTTGGGCATGAACCCGCCGTTGCCGATCAGGTTGTCCAGGCCGGGCGCCGGGACGCCGGGGATGAGGCCCAGGATCGCGGCGACGCCGAAGAGCAGGAAGAGCACGATTGCCGCGACCTTGATGGAGGCGAACCAGAACTCGAACTCGCCGTAGGACTTGACGGACCCGAGGTTGGTCAGCGTCAGCAGCACCATCAGGGCAAGCGCCCACACCCACTGGTCAATGCCGGGGACCCAGCGGTGCATGATCGCTGCCCCCGCCGTGGCCTCGATGCCGAGGACAATGATCCAGAACCATGCGTAGAGCCAGCCGATGCTGAACCCGGCCCAGCGGCCCAGGGCCTTGTCCGCGTAGGTCGAGAATGAGCCGGTTTCCGGGTTGGCCGCGGCCATCTCGCCCAGCATCCGCATGACGAGGATGACGACGAGTCCCGCCGCGGCATAGGCAACCAGGATGCCGGGGCCGGCCTGCTGGATCGCCGCACCCGAACCGACAAACAGTCCGGCGCCGATCACGCCGGCGATGGCAATCATGGACAGATGCCTGGGTTTCAGGGATTTTGAAAGCTGCTGGTCAGCGGGCATGGAAGCGCCGTCCTTCGTGGGGGGTTCAGGCCCGCTCTTGCCGGCACGGAATCAAATCCGTGCTGTGCGGCGGACCACAATGTCGTTTCACACTAGACCGCGCGGCGGACCGTCCGTCTTGTGCAGTCCCACAAATGACGGCGGCCCAGACCGGTCCATCACCCAACGCGAGGGCCTGAAAGACAACCAAAGTTGCCTCATGGGCAATTCGGCAATGTGCCTGAAACCACTGCTTCAGGTACTATCCGCCGGTAGCCCGCCTTGCGGCGGCGGGCCGCGGCCGTCAGTAGTCCGCGTTGCTTGGCACCACAAGGCCGGTCTCATACGCGTACACCACGGCCTGGACGCGGTCGCGGAGGTGGAGCTTGGTCAGGATCCGGCGCACATGCGTCTTGACGGTGGCCTCGGACAGGAAATACCTGTGCGCGATTTCGGCATTGGACAGACCCTCGGCCATCGCCCCGAGCATCTCGTTTTCGCGGGGTGTCAGGTCCTCCAGCAACGGATCCCGCGCCGGGCGTGCGGGGCTGCCGGCCTGCTGACCGCCGTCGTCCGCCCCGGCGCGCTGGCCGCCGGCGCCGCCTGTTCCTGCAGGATCCATGCCGCCGGCACCGCGGACATAGGTCTCCAGCAGCCGCTGCGTAACACGGGGCGCCACCACGGCGTCGCCGCTGGCCACCACCCGCACGGCGCTGACCAGTTCTGCCGGCGCCACGTCCTTGAGCAGGAACGCAGAGGCCCCTGCCCGCAGTGCTGAAAAAGCGTATTCATCGAGGTCAAAGGTGGTCAGGATGATGATTTTGGCGTCGGAGCCCGAGGCGGCGATCGCCCGGGTTGCCTCGATTCCGTCCAGCACCGGCATCCGCACATCCATCAGGACGACGTCGGGCGCGAGCTCCCGGACGTGGCGGACCGCTTCGGCGCCGTTGGATGCCTCGCCCACGATGCACAAATCGTCTTCACCCTCCAGGATGAGGCGGAAGCCCATCCGAAGCAGCGGCTGGTCATCCACCAGCAGGACGCGTACCGGCGTGTTGTCGGACATTGTTCCCCCTTGATTCCGTGGCATTCTCGCCGTTGCAGTTCAGTTCCGCGTGCACGCGCCAGCCGTGGTCACCGGCGCGCCCGGCGTACACGGTGCCAGCGTAGATCCTGGCCCGCTCCCGCATCCCGGCGATTCCATGCCCGGTGCCGAAGGAGTCCAGCGCGTCAGGCTTCGCCTGCGCGCCGGTCCCGGGAGCGCCCGGGTCAACGGTGCCCCTGCCGTCGTCGAGCACCTCGATGGTGACGCGGGAGCCGTTCCGGACAATGCTGACGTCCACCCGGCTCAAGGCGCGGCCGTAGCGCAGCACGTTGGTCAGCGACTCCTGCACAATTCTGTAGACCGTCAGCTGGAACGCCGCATCGTCGGGCAGGGACGGGCCGGTGTGCGTGTAGTGCAGCGGCAGTCCCGCGGTGCGGAAGCCCTCGAGCAGTTTGGCCAGGCTGCCCCCGGCCACCAGCGGCTCGCGCGGGGCCCGTCCGGTGGCGGCGTCCTCGCGCAGCACGCCAAGGACGCGCCGCATGTCGGCCAGCGCGGTGCGTCCGGTCCGGGAGAGTTCGGCCAGGACGCCGGCGGCGCGCTCGGGATCCTTCTTGACCACGACGGCGGCGCCGTCCGACAGGCTGATCATGACCGTCAGCGAGTGCGCCACGACGTCGTGCATTTCGCGCGCGATCCGGTTCCGTTCCGTGACCGAGCCCAGCTGCTGGGCGCGGGCGGCCCAGGCCGCGATCTCGTGCTCGTGCTCGCGCCGCTGCCGCACCGAGATCCCGATCCCCGTGGCGATCACATTCGAGAGCGCGATGCCGATGCCCGCCGCGATGCCCGTCAGCAGCTGGAAATTCTCCGGCGTGCGGACCGCCATGTCCGGGAGCCGGCCGTCGAGCGGGCCGACGGCCAGCAGGAAGTACAGGAGCAGCAGCGGGGCGGTGGTCAGGGCCAGGGCGGTGAGGGCGAACCGCCGGGTGCGGACGACGGCGACGGCGTACAGCGAGAACCAGAGCCCGGCGGAGACATTGGACCCCCAGGGATGCAGGCAGGTGACCGCCAGTTCCAGGGCCCCCACAACCGCCGCCACCCGCACCGGATACGCCCGCCGGAAGAGCAGGACGGGCGCGGCCGCGGCGAGCAACACGGCCACCGGCCAGTCGCCGTGGATGACCGATTCGACCGCCGTGGGCGTGACCAGGACCAGGTAGCAGAGCACCACCAGAACGTCCATGACGCGCGGATTGGCCAGCAGGTAGCGCCGGAGCCGGCCGCGGCGGCGGGCCGTGAGTTCGGCGAGGGACGCGTCGGCCGGTCCGGCCGGCGCGTCCCTGAGAGGTACCGCATCGATCATGCTCTGAGCCTAGACTCTGGGGCCCGTGGCGCCGGCCTAGACGTCCCGCCTCTTGAGTAGGACGGCGGCCAGGAGCACCGGGATGACCACCCAGGCGCCCAGCACCAGGCCGGCCTGCCAGGCCTCGAGGGTTTTCGGGATGTGCTCCACCGCGGTCAGCGGATCCACGGTGTTGCCGGGCAGGTACTTGCGGGCCTCCACGAAGAAGTCGCCCGGAATGAGCTGGAACGCGATGGGTGCCACGAAGAACAGGCCCACCAGGCTCATGATGCCGCCCGCCGAGTTGCGGATCAGCGTGCCCAGCGCCATCCCGATGGCCGCGACCGCTGCCACGTAAATGCTGTTGACAAGGAGCAGCTTGACCGACTGCGAGCTGCCCAGATCCAGGCCGAGGCCGTAGTTGTCCAGGATTGGCACGGATACGAACCCGGCGGCCAGGGTGGATGCGGCGGTGACGACGAAGGAGGTCACCACCACCACGACGAGCTTGGCCGCGAACGCGGGGATGCGTTTGGGCACCGCCGCGAACGTGGACCGGGCCATGCCCGTGGTGAATTCGGAGCTCATCAGCAGCACGCCGAGGGAGCCCAGGATCAGCTGGGCGAACGCGATGCCGGAGGTGGGCACGCTAACGGCGATGTCGCCGCCCTGGGCCGCGAGCCTGGCGCCGACCTCCGGGTCCCGGGCCGCGGCCTCGGAGAACTGGCCCGTCCCCCAGGCCGAAAGCGCCCCGAACCCCACCATGACCACCACTGTGGAGCCGAGCAGGATCAGCGTGGAGAGCAAGGTGCGGAACTTGATGAATTCGGAGTTGAGGACCCGCGGGAAGCTGGGGCCGGGGCCGGAACTGCTGCCGTTTCCGGACCGCTGTGCGTCGGCGCCGCGGCGCGAGGGCGTGGATTCAACGGTGGTGGAGCTCATGGCTTAGTTGCCTCCGGCTTCGACGGGAACGGCGCCCGTGGTGATCAGCGAGTGGTATTCGACCTCATCCTTGGTCAGTTCCATGTAGGCCTCCTCGAGGCTGGCCTGCAGCGGGGTGAGTTCGTAGATCATGACGAGGTTATCCAGCGCCGCAGTGGCGATCTGCCGCGGGTCCAGGCCTGTGACTTCGAGGAGTTCGCGCTCCTGGACCTCCACCGAGACCCCGGTCCCGGCCAGCAGCTGCATGAGCCGGTCCGGCTGGTCGGTACGGACCCGCGTGCGGCCCTGGCCCTTGCCGGTGATGATCTCCTGGATCGGGGCATCCGCAATGATCCTCCCGCGGCCGATCACGATCAGGTGGTCCGCCGTGACTGCCATCTCGCTCATGAGGTGGCTGGAGAGGAAGACCGTGCGGCCCTCGGAGGCCAGGTACTTCACGAGGTTGCGGACCCACACCACACCCTCCGGGTCAAGGCCGTTGACGGGCTCGTCCAGGATGACGGTCTGCGGGTCGCCCAGGAGGGCGGCGGCAATGCCCAGCCGCTGGCCCATGCCGAGCGAAAAGCCGCCGACCTTCTTCCTGGCCACCTCGGCCAGTCCGGTCATCTCAATGACTTCGTGGACCCGCTTCTTCGGGATGCTGTGGGTCGCCGCCATGGCCAGGAGGTGGTTGTAGGCGGAGCGGCTCGTGTGGACGGCCTTTGCATCGAGCAGCGCGCCGACGTCGCGCAGCGGGGCGGCGTGCCCGGTAAGCGGGGACCCGTTGACGGTCACTGAGCCCGACGTCGGGCGGTCCAGCCCCATGATCATGCGCATGGTGGTGGATTTTCCGGCCCCGTTCGGACCCAGGAAGCCGGTGACCCTGCCGGCTTCGACGGTGAAGTTGACGCCGGCGACGGCGGTCTTGTCGCCGTAAACCTTGGTCAGGCCTCGTGCTTCGATCATGGAAGCGTTCCTTTGCGTAGCGGGAGATGATCCGGGGCACCGCAGTCACGGGCCCGTCTGCACACCACGCTACCGAGGCAAGCTGCGTTTATCGCCGGTCTCAGGGATGATTCAGGGGCGAATCAGGGTAGTCCGGGAGGATGACAGGGGTTCAGACGAGGGGGTTCAGACGAGGGGGTTCAGACGACGGGGTTCAGCTAAGGGGCGAGTAGTAGGTCAGCGCGCCGGGGCGGACCGTGAATTCCACGCGCCGTACGCCGGGCATGACCTCTCCGTCGACGGCGAGGACCATGGGCCCGTTCCCGGGTTCCACCGTGATCCGGTCCGTTTCGCTCAGATGGGTGATCCCGGACGTGGCCACGGTGCCCGTGAGCACGGCCCAGAGCAGCCGCAACCGGGCGAACGGCTCATCGGCAGTGATCATCCGCAGGTCCAGGACACCGTCCGCGAGTACCGGGCGCACCAGCGGCGCGTGGTCGCGGGGGTAGTAGCGGCCGCGGCCGATGTACAGGATCCACAGCCGGTGCCGCTCCCCGTTGACGATCAGCGTGGTGGGGGTGCCGGCCGCGAAGGTCCGGAACATGGCCACCACTCCGGCCAGGGGTTTGCCCAGTGCCGGCTGGAGCTGCTCCCGCCGGCGGACCAGGTTCGGGTAGAGGCCGATGCTGGCCGTGTTGAGCATGAGCAGCTCGAGCTGCTCCGGGCTGTCGGGGAGCCCGCGCTCGACACTCACGTGGCCGACGTCGGCCACGGCGGCCTCGCCGCGCGACGCCGCCTGCACGGCATCCGCCAGGGTGGGGGTCCCGGCGTCGCGGGCGAAATGGTTCAGCGTTCCGCCGGGGAGCACCAGCAGCGGGAGGGAACGTTCGACGGCGGCGGTCGCCGCCGCGCCCACGGTCCCGTCGCCGCCCCAGACGCCCAGGGCCGCAATGCCCGGCCGGGTCGCGACCTGAGAGATGCCCGCATCGACGGACTCACCCGGCCCGATTTCCTTTATATACGCTTTGGGGAATACATTTTGCAGGGCGTCGACGGTTTCGTCAGCATAGGACCCGCCGAGGGTGTTGACGGCGATGCCGAGCCCCTGGCCGTCCGGGAGCTCCGCGGCCCGGGCAGCGCCGCGGCGGGTTTCCGGGAACGGCGGCCGGACGGGCCACCACTTCCGCGTCACCATGGCCGCGCCGGCGCCGATCGCGGAACCGAACAGCACATCCGAGGGCCAGTGGGCCCCGGTGTGGACCCGGGAGTAGGCCACCCCCGCCGCGACAGGGGCCAGTGCCGCCCCGAGTGCCGGGCGGACCATGCCGACTCCGAGTGCGAAGGCAACCGCGGAGGCCGAGTGGCCCGACGGCATCGACGAACTCGTCGGCTGCGGGTTCACGAAGCGGAAGACCGGAAGGTGTTCGGGCAGGGGGCGGGTCCGGGGCAGGAGGGTCTTGAACACGAGGTTCGTGACCGCCGAGGCCGCGCCCTGCGCGATGAGTCCGTGCACCGCTGCCCGGCGCGTCTTGCCGGGCACCAGGGCCATGGCTCCGGCAACGCCGAACCAAAGTTTGCCCTTGTTCGCGGCGGCGGACAGACGGCGGAAGAAGTCGTCATGGCCTCCTCCCGGCAGATTGGAGACGGCGCGCACCAGTTTGCGGTCGAATTTTGACAGGCGGCCGGGGGCCTTCCTCAGCATGGTTCGCATTGGACCACCATACTGCTACCTCGCGGGCAGCGGCTTCGCGGCTCCGGCGAGGACCAGGGCCACCACAATCGGAATCCCGATCGCCAGCAGGGCGGTCCTGACACCGGTGACATCGCCCAGGTACCCCAACAGGGGCGGCCCGGCGAGGAAGGCAATGTAGCCCAGCGTGGACACCACGGACACCCGGGCGGCTGCCTTCTTGGGGTCATCCGCGGCGGCGGACATCCCGATCGGGAACGCGAGTGCTGCCCCCACGCCCCAGAGCACGGCACCGGCGGCGGCCAGCCAGATGTTGCCGGCGAACACGAAGAGGCAGAGGCCCGCAGTTGCCGCCGCCATGCTGGCCCGCAGCACCGCAACACGGCCGTAGACGTCGATCGCACGGCCACCAAAGAAGCGCATGGCGGTCATGGCCAGCACGAACGCGGCGAACAGGAGCGCCCCCGTGGACTGTTCGGCGCCCAGGCCGTCAACCGCGGCCTTGGCAATCCAGTCGTTGCCGGCGCCTTCGGTCAGGGTGGCGCCGAGGACGACGACGCCGATCAGCAGTGTGCGCCCGTCCTGCCAGGCCGAACCGGCGTTGCCGCGGTCCGCGTCCCCCGCGGCGGGTGCCTCGGCAGGCAGATGGGGCAGGAAATACCGGGGGGCCACGGTGGTCAGGACGGCAACGACGGCGGCTATGACCAGCAGGTGCTCCGGGAGCCCAATCCCCAGGGTGGATAATCCGGCGCCGATCAGGGCGCCGACGAACGCACCGCCGCTGAACGCCGCGTGGAACTGCGGCATGATGGTGCGCCCGAGCCGGTGTTCGACGTCGGCACCTTCGATGTTCTGCGAAACGTCCCACAACCCGACGCCTATCCCGAAGAAGAACAGGGCGATGGCAGTCCCCGGGATGGAGGCCGCCATCAGTGAGAGCGCGACGCCGACACCGGCCGCCGCGGCCACGAGTCCGGCGCTGCGGACGGTGTTGGCGGTGCCGATCCGGCCGACGACGAACCCGGCCGTCGGCAGGGCGATCAGAGAACCGACCGCGACGCACAGCAGCAGGGTTCCCATCTGGCCCGCGGTGATGTGCAGGATCTCGGTCACGGCCGGGATGCGGGCCGCCCAGCTGGCGAAGACTAATCCGTTGATCCCGAAGACAAGGAAAGTCGCCCCGGTGGCAGCCTTGAGTTGCGGGACGGTTGCGGTACTGGTCATACGATCACTGCTTCCACCGAGTGCTGCGCGAGTTGGTCAAGTTCTTCAGGGCCGAGCTGCCGGTCCGTCACGATGGCATCCACGACGTCCAGGGATGCGACGAGGGCGACGGCGCTGGCGTTCCATTTGGTGCCGGCACAGGCGACGATCACCCGGGCGGCGGATTCGAGGCCGGCGCGTTTGACGGCGGCATCGTCGAGGTCGTGGGCCAACAGGCCGTCCTTGAGGTTCAGGGCGCACGGCGTGACGACGGCGGTGTCGAAGCGCAGCGAGCGGATGTTGGATTCCGTCATCGGCCCGCGGAAGGAAAGCTCGCCGGGAACGAGGCTGCCGCCGGGCATCAGGAGCTCGGGGCGGCGCCCGGCCGGACCGTCGTCCGCGGACAGCGCGGTGACGGCCCGCAGCGACATCGGCATGATCGTCATCTCACGCTGGCGCAACTGGCGGGCGATCTCGGTGGCGGTGGTGCCGCTGTCCAGCCAGACGTGTCCCCGGTCCGCGAGCATGGCCGCCACCCCTGCGGCGATCCGCATCTTGGCGGTGTGGTCCTCAAGTTCGCGTTGCCCGTAGTGCGGGTTTTCGCCGCCGAAAACCAGGCTCCTGGCTCCGCCGTGGACCCGCCGCAACACGCCGTGCAGGGCCAGGACGTCGAGGTCACGGCGGACGGTGGCGCCGGAGGCACCGCAGGCGGCCATCAGCTCGTCCACCGTCACATGCTCCCGGTCGCGCAGCAGTACGCCGATCAGGCGGTGCCGCTCATCAGTGTTCATGCTCAAATGCTAGCGCTTTATGATCATTTAATCATTTGTTGCGCACACTAAGAAGCAACGCGAGGTCACTTAGCGCCCATAACCGCCCCCGGCATGGGCCGTACCTGACCCCGCATTGCTTCGTGAACTCCGTCGTGCGGCTTAGCGGGCGCGCTCGACGCGCTTTTCGTCCCAGACCGGTTCGGCGGACTCGTACACCCTGCCGTCGGAGCCGAAAACCAGGAAGCGGTCGAAGGTTCGGGCAAACCAGCGGTCGTGGGTGACCGCCAGGACGGTGCCCTCGAAGTGGTCGATCGCCCGTTCCAGGGCCTCGGCCGAGTGCAGGTCCAGGTTGTCCGTGGGCTCGTCAAGCAGCAGCAGCGTGGCGCCCGAGAGCTGCAGCAGCAGGATCTGGAACCGCGCCTGCTGGCCGCCGGAGAGGGACTCGTACTTCTGCTCGGACTGCGCCGCCAGCCCGTAGCCGTCCAGGGCCCCGGCGGCGGCTTCGCGGCCCATGCCCGAGCGGTGCTCGTCGCCCCGGTGCAGGATTTCGAGCAGGGTCTTGCCCAGCAGGTCGGGCCGGACGTGGGTCTGGGCGAAGAAGCCGGGCCGGATCCGGGCACCGAGTTTCACGGTGCCCTCGTGCGGCACCTCGGCGATCTCGACGTCGGACACCGGCAGGTGCTCCCGCTCGGGATCCGTGCCGCCGGTGGCGAGCAGGCGCAGGAAGTGGCTCTTGCCCGAACCGTTGGAGCCAAGGACGCCCACCCGGTCCCCGAACCAGATTTCGGTGGAGAACGGCTTCATCAGGCCGGTCAGTTCCAGCTTCTCGGCCACGACGGCGCGTTTGGCGGTGCGCCCGCCCTTGAGCCGCATCTGCACGTTCTGCTCGATCGGCAGGGCCTCGGGCGGCCCGGCCTCGAGGAACTTCGCGAGCCGGGTCTGCGCCGCGTGATAGCGGTTGGCCATGTCGGAGCGGAACGCGGCCTTGTTCTTGTACATGTTGACGAGTTCCTTGAGCTTGACGTGCTCCTCGTCCCAGCGCTTGCGCAGTTCCTCGAAGCGCGCGTTCCGGTCGGCCCGGGCATCCACGTAGGACCCGAAGCCGCCGCCGTGGATCCAGGCGCCGGCGCCGTTGATGCCCGGTTCCAGGGTGACGATGCGGCCGGCGGCGTTGTTGAGCAGTTCGCGGTCGTGGCTGATGAAGAACACGGTCTTCTTCGAGTCGTTCAGTTTGGCCTCGAGCCAGCGCTTGCCCGGAACATCGAGGTAGTTGTCCGGCTCGTCGAGGAGCAGCAGTTCGTCGGGGCCGGCGAAGAGGGCCTCGAGGACCAGCCGCTTCTGCTCGCCGCCGGAGAGGCTCGACGCCGGGCGGTGCTGTGCCCGGTCGAAGGGCAGGCCGAGGGCGGCCATGCAGACCTCGTCCCAGACGGTTTCGACGTCATAGCCGCCGGCATCCCCCCAGTCCACGATCGCCTGGGCGTAGGCCATCTGGGTGGGCTCGTCGTCATGCTCCAGCATGGCCAGCTCTGCATCGTCGACGGCACGCGCGGCGGCGGCCAGGGCAGGCGGGGCGGCGGAGACCAGCAGGTCGCGGACCGAGGAATCGTCCCGGACCTGGCCCACGAACTGGCGCATGATGCCCATGTTGCCGGACCGGCCGATCACGCCTTCGTCCGGGACGAGGTCGCCGGAAATGATCCGGAACAGCGTGGTCTTGCCGGTCCCGTTGGGCCCGATCAGCGCTGTCTTGGTGCCGTCCGGGACCTTGAAGGTCACCCCGTTGAGCAGCTGGGTGCCGTCGGAGAGGAAGTAGTCGATGCCGGATACGTCAATATGAGCCACGCGTTCAATCTTCCCACGGCCGGAAAGCGTCCGCTCAGCCGGCCCGGGTCAGGAACTCCTTGAGCAGCGGACCGGAGGTGGTGGCCCCGAGTCCGCCGTCCTCGACGAACACGGCGACGGCGAGGTCACCGTGCACGGCCACGATCCAGGCGTGGGTCTTGGGCGGGGTGTCGTTGCCGAACTCGGCCGTTCCGGTCTTGGCCCCGACGGGCTCGCCCGGGACGGAGGCCAGGAACCCGGCATGACCGCTGGTGACGACGGCCCGCATCATGTCAGCCAGCGCCGCGGCTTCCGCTGCAGTTACCGGCTTTTCGACGGCCGTGGCCGGTGCGGGGGCCGGCGGCGTCGCGTCACCCGAGGCCGGGGCCGACGGCGACGTGCCGGCTGTCTCCGTTCCTGTGGGGGCGGCGCCCTGGGCATCCGGGGGACTGGTGCCATCGTTCGGATTCAACACCAGCTGGGCGGCCACCGGGGCTCCCTTGGCCACCGAACCGGCCATGACGGCGGCGGCCAGGGGGGACAGGAGCACTTTGCCCTGGCCGATCATGGAGGCGGCATGTTCGGTTCCTTCGGCATCCCCGGGGACGGAGCCGAGGAATGCGGCCGCGCCGAGCGCGGGTGCTTCAACTGCCACGCCCAGCGAGGTCGCGGCGGATTCGAGCTGTGCCTGGGTGACGCTGTCCCGGGCGTTGATGAACGCTGTGTTGCAGGAGTGCGCAAAGGCGTCGCGCAGCGTCACGGACCCCAGCGACGACTCAGGGTATCCCTCGGCGTTCTTGAAGGTGCGGCCGTCCACCGTGAGGGTGGGCGGGCAGTCCACTTTGGAGTCGGGCGTCATGCCGTTGCGGAACATGGCCAGGGAATCGACCATCTTGAAGATCGATCCCGGGGCATACTGTCCCAGCATCGCGGTGTCGTAGCCGTTGCTGCCCGGCCCGGAGGCGGCCGCCAGGACGGCGCCGCTGGAGGGCCGGAGTGCCACTATGGCCGACGCCGGGCCGACCTTGCCGAGGACGTCTTCCGCGAGCTGCTGCAGCTTAGGGTCCAGGGTGGTTTTCAGCGGGGTGCCTTCCTTTATCGCAGTCTGGAAAAGTACGCGACGTCCCTCATTGGGCAGAGCCTGTTTCTCTGCGGCGGTGAGGCCTGCTTTCTCGGCGACGACCTGAATGCCGTCGCTGCCGCGAAGCTGCGCGTCGTATTGCTGTTGCAGGCCACCGGTTCCCGTGGTGTCCCCGGCTTTGAGTGCCCCGTTCGATTTTTCGATCTGTTCTGCGTTCGCCTCCGCTGCAGTGCCCAGCAGGGCGCGGGCGAAGGTCCGGTTTGGTGCCAGCGGAAGGGAGTCCCGGATGGCGCGGGCGCCGGGAATCCCGCCGATCTGGGCGTCGGTGATGGTCCGTCCTTCTTCACGCAAAGTGATGGCGGCAACGAACGCCTCGGGGCCGGCGGCCGCGACCTGCTGGCCGTACGCCGCGGGGTCGACCCCCACCAGTTGGGCAAGCTTGGTGGCGGAGTCGGCGGCGTCTGCGCCGCCGAGCGCGGGCTTGTCGATGCCAACATTGACCACGGGCCGGTACGTGACCAGCGGGACCCCGCCGGCGCCCAGGATGTCGGCGCGGGACGGCGAATGGGTTGCCGAGCTGACGAGCTCGCCTTCGTCCAGTTCGGGGACCAGGGTGGCCGGGTTCCAGACCGTCAGCCACTTGTCGCCGGACTTCTTGAACTCGGCGAAGGTGGTGTACTTCCACTCTTCGGAGCCGATCTTCCAGCGGTAGTTGAGCGGGACCGTGGCCTTATCGGACTCCAGCGTCAGTTGGCCGCTGTCCACTGCAGGCCGGGCCGGGTCAAGCCCTTTGAATATTTCCTTGAGCTGGTCGTTGGC
This sequence comes from Arthrobacter sp. 49Tsu3.1M3, assembly GCF_900168135.1. Classification (NCBI taxonomy): domain Bacteria; kingdom Bacillati; phylum Actinomycetota; class Actinomycetes; order Micrococcales; family Micrococcaceae; genus Arthrobacter; species Arthrobacter sp. 49Tsu3.1M3. Next base: position 180,554 of record NZ_FUZD01000007.1, on the reverse strand, counting down.
GGCACCGGAGTCCTTGCCCTCAAAGGCGACGGATCCGACGTCGAGCGCTGACACCGCGGAGGCGAGCTGTTTGGCAGCGCTTTCGGCGCCCTCACGGCCGTCGCCGCAGGCGACCAGCGAGCCGCCAAGAACAAGGCCCACAAGGGCCAGTGCAAGTTTTGATGAGTTCCCCATGGCGCCCATTATGCCCCGGGCCACCGACAACTCTGTTGTCATACAGCGCCGCCGCAGGACACCGTCAAAGGACACGGTCACGTACCACCGGAGCTGCCGCCGGCTTCAACTCCGCCGCCGGGACGCCTAGGGCCGCCGGATGATCCTGCGCTGCGCTGCCACGGCGATCGCGGCCGTGCGGTTGTCCACGCCGAGTTTGCCGTAGATGTGCACCAGGTGCGTCTTGACCGTGGCCTCGGAAATGAACAGCTGCTTCGCGATCGCCCGGTTTCCCATCCCGGTGGCCAGCAATCCGAGCAGCTGGACCTCGCGGGCGGACAGGGCAGGCTCCGGATTCCTGATCCGGCCCATCAGCCGGGCCGCGACCTCGGGGGCCAGTGCGGTGCCGCCGGCCGCGGCAGAGAGCACCGCCTGGCGGATCTGCTCCGGCGGGGCATCCTTGAGCATGTAGCCGCTGGCGCCTGCCTGGACGGCGGCGAGGATGTCGGCGTCGGAGTCATAGGTGGTCAGGATGAGCACCGGCGGCGCCGGCTCGCCGGCCTCTCCTGCCTTGATCCGGCCGGTGGCGGTGACGCCGTCCATGCCCGCGCCCATCTGCAGGTCCATGAGCACGACGTCCGCGGGCTCGCCCAGGGTGTGGAGCCTGGCCAGCCCGGCCAGCGCGGCGGCGCCGTCGGCGGCCTCGGCCACCACTGTGATGCCCTGCAGATCACCCAGCATCGCCCGCAGACCGGCCCGGACCACGGGGTGGTCGTCCACCAGGAACACCCGGATGTTGTTCATTTCCGGTCCCTGCGCGCGGGCGCCGGCACGGCGTTGGAACCGGGCGCTTGGCCCAGTGGCAGCCGGATGGCCACCACGGTTCCCTCACCGGGGGCAGACTCGATGTCCAGCTGCCCGTGGAGGGCGGCAACGCGGTCCCGCAGCGATGTCAGCCCGTAGCCGGATCCGTCCGGACGCGCCGGTAAGGCCGAGGGGTCGAAGCCGGTGCCGTCGTCGTAGATGTCCATGGCCACGTCCGGGCCCAGGAAGGACAGGGTGACGACGGCGGTGTCCGCCTGCGCATGGGCCCGCACGTTGGCCAGGCTCGCCTGCGCGGCGCGGAGCAGGACCGTCTGGTGGGCGCCCGGCAGTTCCACCGGTACACCTTCGACGTCGAGGCGGCACCGCAGCCCGGCACCCCGCGCCGCGGTCTCCGCTTCGGTCGTTTCGCACAGCCGGAGAAGTCCGGCCACGAGGGAGCCGTCCTCAAGATCGGGGGACTGCAGGGCCCGGACGAAGTTGCGGGCCTCTGCCAGGTTGGCGGCGGCCGTGTCCCGGACAATGCGGAGCCTGTCCCGTGCCACGGCGGGTTCGCCGTCGTCCAGGGCCTTCTCGGCCGCGCGTCCCATCAGCACGATGCTGGACAGGCCCTGGGCCAGGGTGTCGTGGATTTCGCGGGCCAGCCGGGTGCGCTCGGCCAGGGTTCCGGCATTGTGCTGGGTCCGGGCGAGTTCGGCTCGGGTGCGGCGGAGCTCCTCGGCCGCCAGCCGCTGGTTTTCCGCCTCCAGGAACAGCGCCCGGTAGGCCAGCCCCGTGACCACAGCGAAGGCCGCGCCAAATGCTGGCCCGAGCACCATGGGCAGCTCCGGCGCCAGGCTGGCCGGCGCTGCACCGGCCTGCCCCGAGGCTGCGATACCGCCGTTGTGGAACCAGAGCGCCCCAATGACGAACAACGTGCTCAGGGCGATTGCCGGCAGCGCCAGCCCCCGCCGGAGCACGTGCAACTGCAGGAAGAACAGCGGGAAGGCCAGCCAGACGAAGTCGGCACTGGCCCAGACCAGCAGCAGCCAGAGGAGGCAGACGCCGCCCAGCCACCAGGCCGAGTAGGGCCGCGGATCGAACCGGGTCCGGCGGGCGGCGTGCCGCTTCTCCAGCACGGTGCCCAGGAGGTAGAAGGCGGCGAGCAGCACGGCCAGCAGCAGGGTGATCCACTCCTGGCCCGTGATGCCGCCGGCCAGGAGCCGGAGCAGCGCCACCAGGAGCAGCACCGCAAAGCCGACGTGCAGGCTCACGCGAAGGACGCGCAGAATGACGGCCGCCCCGGTGGGCTCCGTGCCCGGCGCCGGCGCGCCGGCCGTCACAGCGCGGGCCTGGGGTGCGCCGGCGTGGGGTGCGCCCTCGGGTCCTGTGCCGTTGTGGACCGGGTTGCCGGCGTCGCCCTCCATGCTTCCAGCGTAGTGCCGGCGCGGCGTGTCTCCTGCGGAAACCGGCCCGCCCCCGGCGGAATCAACCTTTTGGTTGATCGCAGGGCCGTCCGCACGGTGCCTGTGGTCCAACCGGGCGGCCGATGCCCCGGAGCCCGGCGGAGGGAAGGCTGGAAGCAACGCCACAAACGCCTCAAAGGGGTCACCATGTATCTCGCTATCCGCGATATCCGCTTTGCCAAGGGACGGTTCGCCCTGATGGGGGCGGTCGTCGCCCTCATCACCCTCCTGCTCGTCATGCTTTCCGGACTGACGGCCGGCCTCGGGAACCAGTCGACGTCGGCCCTCGCCGCCCTCCCGGCCGACCAGCTGGTCTTCGGCGCCCCGGCCGGGAGCGCACCCAAGGCCTCGTTTACCGAATCCGAAGTCACACGCGCCCAACAGGGCCTGTGGTCGGCGCGCGACGGCGTCGCCCGCGCCGACGCCGTCGGCATCAGCCAGAGCCGTTTCCAGGCACTCGGCGCCGGAGGCGTACCGGCACGCACGGCAAGCGTTGCCGTCTTCGGCACCGAGCCCGGCGCAGGCCTGGCTCCCGCACCGCTGGCCGAGGGAACCATCGCCGTCGGAGCCGGACTGGCGGAGGACCTGGAGCTCAGCATCGGCAGCCACGCCTCGGTGGGCGGCGCCGACCTCGTCGTGACGGCCGTCGTGCCGGAGCAGTGGTATTCCCACACCGGCGTCGTGTGGACCACACTGGCCGACTGGCAGAAGCTGGCACACATCCAAGACGCGGACGCCGCGACGGTACTGGCCGTATCATTCGACTCCACGGCCGGAACAGGGGTGGATCTCGGTGCCGCCAACACCGCCGCGGGAACCGTCAGCACCACGATCGACGGATCCTTCCAGGCCCTCGGCTCCTACAAAAGCGAGAACGGCTCGCTGCTGCTCATGCAGGCCTTCCTCTACGGCATCTCAGCGCTCGTGATTGTTGCCTTCCTGACGGTCTGGACGGTCCAGCGCACCCGGGACATCGCCGTTCTGAAGGCACTGGGCGGGTCCGCCCGCTACATCCTCCGGGACGCCATGGCGCAGGCTGCCCTGGTCCTGCTGGCCGGTGCAGCGGCCGGCGGGCTGGCCGGCGTGGCCGGCGGGCTCTTTGCGGCGCAGGCGGCGCCGTTCCTCATCACGCCCTGGACAACGCTGCTGCCCATCGCCGGGATCGTGCTCCTGGGCCTGGCCGGCGCAGCCCTCGCGGTCCGCAGCGTCGCCCGCGTCGATCCGCTCATCGCCCTCGGCGGTAACTGAGCAGCCCCGCGCCTGCCCATATATTCCCAGAAAGGCATATCTCGTGAACTCACCCCTGAACAACACCGCCCTGAACCTCGTCAACGTCACCCTGGAGTATCCGGACGGAGACGGCACCCTCAAGGCCCTGGACACCGTGAGCCTCAAGGTGCGCGCAGGCGAATTCGTGTCCCTGATCGGCCCCTCGGGGTCCGGCAAGTCGTCCCTGCTGGCCGTCGCCGCCACCCTGGTCCGGCCCACCGCCGGCCTGGTGGTGGTCGACGGCGAGGACGCCGGCGGATTGCCCGACTCCGGCCGCACCGCACTGCGGCGGGACAAGATCGGCATCATTTTCCAGCAGCCCAACCTCCTGCCCTCCCTCACCGCGGTGGAGCAGCTCGTGATCACCCAGCGCCTGCGCGGCGGGACGGCCCGGGCTGCCGGGGAACGCGCCGCGGCCCTGTTGGACCTTGTCGGTCTCGGGCACGCCCTGGCGAAGCGGCCGCACCAGCTCTCCGGCGGCCAGCGCCAGCGCGTCAACATTGCCCGGGCACTCATGGGCAACCCTGCCGTGCTGCTGGTGGACGAGCCGACGGCAGCCCTTGATCACCAGCGCAGCGAAGCGATCATCCGGCTGCTGCGGCAGGTCACCGACGAGTTCGGCGTGGCAACCGTCATGGTCACCCACGACACCGATTTCGTGCCGCTCACCGACGCCGTCGCGAGCATGCGCGACGGGCGGCTGTCCGGCCGGGCGGCGACGGCGGCCGCTGCGGCGCCGCGTCGGGGCTAGGGACTAGGGACTAGCAGGCTAGGGGACCCGGTATCCGAGGTCCGGGACGCCGAGCCCGAACATGTCCTTGAGGGCATGCCGGGCGGCGTGGAAGCCGGGCATCCCGGTGACGCCGGGACCCGGCGGGGTGGACGACGAGCACAAGTACACCCCCGGCAGCGGCGTCCGCCAGGGAACCGGGCTCAGCACCGGCCGCCGCAGCATGCCCCAAAGGTCCATGCGGCCTGCGCCGAAGTCCCCCCCGACGAAGTTCTCGTCGTACGCCGCCAGCCCGGCGGCTGTGGTCACCTTGAACTGCACCACCACATCCCGGAACCCGGGCGCGAAGCGCTCCAGTTGCGCCATGACCGCATCGCTCATGTCCACGGTGGAACCGGCCGGAACGTGGCAATAGGTCCACAGGATGTGCCGGCCGGCCGGCGCGCGGCCGGCATCAAAACGCGTGGGCTGGGATACCAGCACGTAGGGCCGGTCCGGATGCCGGCCCGAGGCGACCAGGCGCTCCGCCTCGGCGGTTTCCGCCCTGGTGCCGCCCACGTGCACCGTCCCGGCATCGGCGAGTCCGTCCGCCGCCCACGGCACCGGTCCGGAGAGGATGAAATCGACCTTGCAGGAAGCGTTCCCGAAGCGGAAGGACGCCAGGGCGCTCCTATAGCGCGGCGGGAGCTGGCCCTCCGCCAGGTGCAGCAGCGCGGGGGGCGCCACATCCAGCAAGGTGGCCCGGGCCGGCGGCAGCTCCGCGAGCGATGTGATCCGCCTGGCGGTCTCGACCACCCCGCCATGGGCCTCGATGTCAGCGGTCAGCGCCCGGGCAATCGCGGCCGATCCGCCGCGCGGAACCGGCCAGCCGCCGGCATGGCCCAGGGCGCCCAGCATCAGCCCGGCGCCGGCGGCGGTGATCGAGGGCAGCGGCGCCACGGCATGCGCGGCGACGCCGCTCAGCAGTGCGGGAGCCAGGTCCTGGCTAAACCTCGCATTCCACAGCGGCGAGCCTTGTTCGAGCGCCCGGATGCCGAACGCGGCGGCGGCCAGGGGGTTTGCCGGAATCCGCAGCAGCTGGTTCAGGGTCAGGTCTGCGACGCCCTCCACCCGCCGCACGAGGGGCTCCATGAGCTGGCGGTAGGCGGCGCCGTCCGGCCCCAGTTCCGCAACGGTGCGGTCCAGGGAACGGTAGGCCAGCGCCGCGCGGCCGCCGTCGAGCGGGGATCCATACGAGAGCTCGGGCACCTCCAGCGGCACGCGCCTGGACAGCTCGAACCGGCGGAAAAAGGGTGAGGCCAGAACCATGGGGTGCACGGCCGAACAGACATCGTGGAAGTGGCCCGGTTCCATCAATTCGGCGGTGCGCAGCCCGCCGCCGGGCGTGGCGGCCGCCTCGAACACGCGGACTTTGAGTCCGGCCCGCGCCATGGTCACCGCCGCGGCCAGCCCGTTGGGGCCGGAACCGACGACGGCGACGTCAGTCATGCGCTGTGGCCTTCCGCCACGGCACTCTTCCGCCACGGCACCAGGGACGCCGCGGGCCGGCGCAGATCTATCCGAAGCCAGTCCGGGGCACCGTCGAAGGGCCCGCCATGCGGATCATCGATGCGGTGGCGGCGGATCACGTCGCACGACGGATCCCAGATGTCCCAGGCGACCCGCGCCATCAGGTACGCGGTGGCGAGCATGTGGGCAACCACGGCCAGGACGTAGTAGGGCATGTCGATGTTGTGCTGGGTCGAGCCGCCGCTGGTTGCCTGCCCGAGGTACATCCAGATGGCGCCCCAGTGCAGCGCCTCGATGGCCTGCCAGATGACAAAGTCACGCCAGCGGGGCCGTGCGAGGGCGATCAGGGGGATCAGCCACAACACGAACTGGGGGGAGTACACCTTGTTGGTCAGGATGAACGCGGCCACGATCAGGAACGCCAGCTGCGCGATTCTCGGCCGGCGGGGTGCTGTCAGCGCCAGGACCGCAATCAGGATGCAGGCCAGGAGGAACAGGTCCAGTGCCAGGGAGTTGATGGCCGCGGCCTCAAGCGGATTCCAGCCCAGCCGGGCGGCCACCAGGTTGTAGGCGAACCAGGGCGAGCTGTAGCCCGCCGGCCGCTCCTGTGTGAACTGGTAGAAGTACTTCCAGCCGTCCGGATTTGCCGCGGCTACGGGGACGTTGATCGCCAGCCAGGCCGCGGTTGCGGCACCGGCCGTGATCAGGAGGGCCCGGATGCGCCCGCTCCGGAGCGCCAGCAGCAGGACGGCGCCGAGGATCAACAGCGGGTAGAGCTTGGTGGCCGTGCCCAGGCCGATGAAGATCCCGGCGAGCACGAGCTTGTTCCGCGCAAAGAAGTACATGCCAAGAGCCAGCATGCACACGGCCCACATGTCCCAGTTAATGACGCCCGCCAGGACAATGCCGGGGGCGAGGGCAACCATCGCCGCGTCCCAGGGCCGGCGGCGGTTCGTCCGGGCCGTGGCCAGCACGGTGACGATCCAGACGGCGGCGATCAGGGTGGCGTTGACGTCGAAGTAGCCAAGGACGCGGGGATCGTCGGTGCCGGCGCCGGGCACCAGAAGTGCGGTGGCACCCGCGATCAACCCCATCAGCACGGGGTACTCGAAGAGGCTTCCCGGGGTAATGAAGGGGAAGGCGCCACCGCCGAGGCCGCGGTTGCGGAACAGCTCCGGAAAGTCCGAGTAGCACGTGGCGTAGAACTGCCCGGGTGTTTCCCAGCCGTTGGTGCGGCAGAAGTTCTTGAGCAGAATCCCGGCCAGGGCGGCGAGGACAGTGAGGACCACCAGAACGCGTTCCACCGTAAAGAATCCCGGCGAAACGATCCCGGGCGCCGAGCGGTGGCCCAAAGGACCGCCTACCAGTTCCGTGAAGTTTCGGAGAAAAGGGTCGCTGCGGCTTGGGATGACCAATCGGACCCGTTTGCGCTCCGGCGGCTTTGTCTCCTGCATGCCCTTGAGCTTACCGGGGGACATTGACCCATGCCGCGCCGCGGTCTTCGCTGGCACGTCGTATCGGAGGCCGCCACAGCGGCGGACCATGAAGGGACGCTTAAAAGGGGGAGCCCGTGCGGCGACGCACGGGCTCCCTGGGATCGGTTCGAATGTCAGTCATCAGGTCCTCCTTCGCTGCGGACAGTTCTGCCGGTAACGGGCGTCGCCACCACGGAAATAGTCCATGCGCCCGGGGCGGAAGTGTCCGGTAGTCAGCAGATCACGGCTTCAGCGAATCAGGCCGGCCTGATGCATTACGAGGAAGGCGTCGTCGCGCCTTTGATCCAGGAGCTGGCCGTTGAAGCGCGCCGGTTCCCTGCGTGCGAGCTTCCGGAACAGGACCGTATAGAGCTTGCTCATCATGGTTTTTACCTCCCTTCGGTGACTTGATCGGTGCACCCTGGTGGCGGGTGGGGCCGTGCGGCGGGCTGGGGCGGTGGTTGCGGTAGTCACAGGGACCTTTCGTTGGTGGGGGATGCGGCCGGCCGGGACAAACAGACGCAGCAGGAATGGCCGGATGAAACGGGAGGGAGCATTTTTGGGCGCGACAAATAGAGCCGTAGATGCAAGGAATTCGAAACCGGTTCCGGGCGTGGCAATTAGCCCGGAAATTCCCGGCCTTAATTAGGCTGGAATTCCGGATAGGAAATAGTTATTCGATGGAGAATGGCCCCTGGACGCGGTAGCGCCGAAACCCCAACAAGAAGCTGGGTTCCGAACTATGGGGAGGCTGCGCAACCGCGTGGTTCCGCCTGTTCAGGCTGCTGTGACTGGGCTTTCCATTGGGGAAGCCAGTTGCCGCCGGCCCCGGGTTTCATTACCTGGGACGGGAAAGCGGTCAGGAAACAGTCAGTCCGACATTTGGGCGCGGCTCAGCGAACGAGGCCGGGTTGGCGGTGGTGGAATACATCCATCCGCTAGTCAAAGTAATCATCATTTTCCCAACCTCCTTTTCTGTTCTGCCGTGGCTCCGGCTGACTGGCCGGGCGACGCGCGCCGTGACCCCGGCAAGTCGCCGTGGGGTCAGAAATAAAAATACACTACGAATGCGGCAGTTGCCTACCGAATTCATAAACTTTTTTCGACTTTGTTTCAAAAACCGGTTTTAGAGTCCCCAGCGCACGATTGCCGGCGTCTTCTTATCCCATCCCAGTGTGCAGACTTTGGCGGTCCCCAACACGAAATGCCGGCCCTCGCGGGGGTCCAATCCGAGCCACCGGGCGGTCAGGATGCGGGAGAAATGTCCATGCGCGACGATCAGCACATTGTCCAGGCCCGATTCGAGCACCCGGGCCACGATCTTGTCCGCGCGGGCGGCGACGTCGTCGAGCGCCTCACCGTTGGGCACGCCGTGCGTCCAGATCAGGTATTCGGGGTTGTCCTTGCGGATGAGGTCCGAGCTGATGCCCTCATAGTCGCCGTAGTCCCATTCCACCGCCAGCGGCTCCAGCTGGGCGTCGGGGTAGCCGGCGAGTTCGGCGGTCCGGCGGGCGCGGCGCAGGGGTGAGGTCAGTACGAGGTCGAAGTCGACAGTCTCCAGCACTCTGCGCGCCTCCACGGCCTGCTGCTCACCTTCCACCGTGAGGGGCATGTCCGTGAGACCGGTGTATTGCCCGCTCTTGGACCACTCTGTTTCACCGTGCCGCAGGATCCACAATTGGGGGCGGGGGCCGTTGGATGGTGCAATCACTTAGGACTCCTCAGTGGTGGAAGGTTCGGCGCCGGCGGGCGCCGCCTCGGGCTGTGCCGCCCACCAGTCCCGTAGGCGGGATTCGGCGACGGCGGGATCGAGCGGGCCGTGCTCCATGCGTTCTTCCAGCAGGAATTTGTAGGCGCGGCCCACCACGGGACCGGGCTTGAGACCAAGCAGCGCCATAATCTGGCCACCGTCCAGGTCCGGGCGGACGGCGTCGAGGGATTCCTGCTCCCGCAGCGCCGCAATCCTGTCCTCGAGGTCGTCGTAGGCGAAGGACAGCCGGTCCGCCTTGCGCTGGTTCCGGGTGGTGACGTCTGAGCGGGTGAGGCGGTGCAGGCGCTCCAGGAGGGGCCCGGCGTCGGTGATGTAGCGGCGGACCGCGGAATCGCTCCAGCCGGCCTCACCGTATCCGTAGAAGCGCATGTGCAGCTCCACCAGCCTGGCCACGGCCTTGATGGTGTCGTTGTCGAAGCGCAGCGCCTTCATGCGCTTGGCGGTCAGCTTGGCGCCCACCATGTCGTGGTGGCGGAAGCTCACTGCGCCGCCCGGTTCAAAGCGGCGCGTCGCCGGCTTGCCGACGTCGTGCATGAGGGCGGCGAACCGCAACACAAAGTCCGGGCCGGGAACCGGGCCGTCCGCCTGCGACTCCAGCGCCGCTGCCTGTTCCAGGACCTGCAGCGAGTGCTGGTAGACGTCCTTGTGGCGGTGGTGTTCATCGGATTCCAGGCGCAGCGCCGAGACTTCCGGCAGGACCAGGTCCGCGAGGCCGGTATCGACCAGCAGGTCCACGCCGGCCCGCGGCTGCACGGCGCAGATGAGCTTGATCAGTTCATCGCGCACGCGTTCGGCCGAGATGATGCTGATCCGCTCCGCCATCCGGATCATGGCCTCGCGGACGTCGGCGTGCAGCGACACCCCCAGCTGGGCCGCGAACCTCGCGGCGCGCATCATGCGCAGGGGGTCGTCGGAGAAGGACGTTTCCGGAGGGCCGGGCGTGTTGAGGATCGACGCGTGCAGGTCGCGGACGCCGCCGAACGGATCGACGAGCTCCAGCATGGGCAGCCGCAGGGCCATGGCGTTGATCGTGAAGTCCCGCCGCAACAGGTCATCCGTCAGGGATGTTCCGAAGGCCACTATCGGCTTGCGGGACTCCGGATCGTAGGCGTCGGCCCGGTAGGTGGTGATTTCGATCTGGAAGTCGTCCTTGCGCATCCCGATGGTGCCGAAGGCGCGCCCGATCTCCCAGTAGTTGTCCGCCCATTTCTTGATCAGGGCAACCGTCTGGTCCGGGGTGGCGTCAGTGGTGAAGTCCAGATCGGGCGAGACCCGGCCAAGAAAAAGGTCACGGACGGGCCCGCCCACGAGGGACAGCTCGTGGCCGGCGTCGACGAAGCGCTGCCCGAGCTCCAGAACCACCGGATCCACCTGGAAAGAAACGGTGTGGGAGTCAGTCTTGTGATGTGCGTGCGCCATAGTTACTTAAGCTTGTCAGAAAACCGCGTCAGCACCACACCGGAACCCCCAAGGATCCGGCGGGTTCGTCACGATTGCGCACGAACCGGCGCGGGCCGACTTTCCCGGCCGTCTACTTTCCGGCCATGTTTAGGTCATCAACAGCGGGCAAGAGTCGTTAGAGTGGACCTCATGGCCCATCCCGTACCGAGCGCTCCCGGCAGGAGGACAAACGCACCGTTGCCGTCGGCAATCGGTGCCAACGTCGCGCCTGTCCAGCACACGGGCCAGGCCTCCCTGCCCACCGTGGAGGAAATCTCCGCCGGCGGCGTCGTGGTGGACATGTCCGACGCCGACCTGCGGGTAGCGATCATCGCGCGCCTTAACCGCGGCGGACGTCTCGAGTGGTGCCTGCCGAAGGGCCACCCGGAAGGCAAGGAAAGCAACGAGGAAGCCGCGGTCCGCGAGATCGCCGAGGAAACCGGGATCGAAGGCAAGATCCTGGCACCCCTGGGAAGCATCGACTACTGGTTCACCGTGAGCGGGCACCGCGTCCACAAGACCGTGCATCACTACCTGTTGCGGGCCACCGGCGGGGAACTCACCATCGAAAATGATCCGGACAAGGAAGCCGTGGACGTCGCGTGGGTTCCGATCCAGGAGCTGGCGCGCAAGCTGTCCTTCCCCAATGAACGCCGCATCGCGGATCTGGCCAAGGAAGTCCTGCCGGAAGACCGTTGAAGGCCGTCGGTGCGGCCGGTCACGTCGACGGATAGCGACTAATGCCCCGCGCGGGTGAGACGATGAAGACGATGTCATCAGCCAAACCCGCCCCCGTACCCTCCGGCCCCGCCGATTCCAAGGCTGCCCAATCCGGAGAAGCCCGTTCCAGCGCCGTCATGGCCGCCGGAACCCTCGTTTCGCGTTTCCTGGGCTTCGCCAAGACCTGGATGCTGGCCGCCGCCCTGGGCCTGGGCTCGACGGTCAACGACACTTTCATCAACGCCAACAACCTTCCTAACCTGATCTTCCTGCTGGTGGCCGGCGGGGTGTTCAATGCTGTTCTGGTGCCGCAGATCATTAAGGCCAGCAAGGCGCCGGACAAGGGCGCGGACTACATCAGCCGGCTGCTGACGCTGGCGGTGCTGGTGCTGCTCGTGCTCACGCTGCTGGTCACGCTGCTGGCGCCGTCAGTCATTCAACTGACCACCCAGGGCTACTCGCCGCAGCAGAAGGCCCTCGCGGTGTCCTTCGCGTTCTGGTGCCTTCCGCAGATCTTCTTCTACGGCCTGTACGCCCTGCTGACCCAGGTCCTCAACGCCCACGGCGCCTTTGGACCCGCGATGTGGGCGCCGATCATCAACAATGTCGTGGCGATCGCCGGGCTGGGCATGTTCATCGGCATCATGGGGGCCAACGCCACCAATCCGCACACGATCGACAACTGGGGCCCGTTCCAGACCATCCTTGTCGCCGGGTTCTCCACCATCGGCGTCGTCACCCAGACCGCCGTGCTGCTCATTCCGGTGTTCAGGCTCCGGCTGGGGCTGCGGCCGCGCTTCGGCTGGCGGGGGGTCGGCCTGGGCCATGCCGCGAAGCTGAGCGTCTGGACCCTGGCGACGGCTGCCGTCGGGCAGTTCGCCTTCCTTTACGTCATGCGCATCGCGACGATCCCGGGCGCGGAACGGCTCCGCCTTCAGCAGGCGGGGGACACTGCCGCGGCCGGCAATATTCCGGGCAACGCGGTGCTGGAGGTGGCCAGTCAGCTGTACCTGCTGCCGCACTCCATCATTGCCCTGTCCCTGGCCACCGTGCTGTTCAACCGGATGACCCGGGCGTCCCAGGACGGAGACCGGGCCGCCCTGCGAAACGCGCTCTCCCACGGGCTGCGGACCATGGCCGTGGCAACCGTCTTCGGCGCGCTGGCGCTCTTCGCGCTGGCCGGACCGCTGGGCATGTTCTTCTCGGGCGGGCAGCGCCAGGACGGCGTCATGCTGGCCCAAACCCTTACGATCCTGGCCCTCAGCACCCCGTTCATGAGCGCCAACTTCATGATGTCGCGGGTGTTCTACGCCAATGAGGACGCCCGGACACCGTTCTTCATCCAGCTGGTCCTGGCGCTGGTCAACCTGGCGGCCGCGTTCGCGATCCAGTTCCTGCCGTTCGATCAGATCATCTTCGCCATCGCGATCCTCTACACGGCCGGCAATATCCTCTCCGTGATCGTCAGCGCGACCTTCCTGCGCCGGCTCCTGGGCCACCTCGACGGACCCCGCATCGCCAGCTCCTACATCCGCATGGGGTATGCGGCCCTGGGTTCCGCCCTCGCCGGAGCTGTGGCGTTGTGGCTGCTGGGCAGCTACAACCCGGACGGCTACGCCTGGAGCGACCGGACCGCCGCCCTGGTGACAATCGTCGTCGTCGGTCCCGTCATGCTCGCCGTCTATTTCCTGCTCCTGAAGCTCTTCCGGGTCACCGAGCTACAGGACCTCCTGCAGCCGCTGCTTGGGCGGCTCCGCCGCAGCACCGCCGCAGGGCCCGGCACGGGGCCGCAGGCAGGCGGCGCGGCGGAGGTCCGCAGGGCACCGGAGCGGGCCACCGTCTCGGTGGATACGGGCCTGATTCCGCGAATTTCCGGCGAGTTCGACGCCGAGTCGTTCCGTGCCGGTCCCGACATCCGGGAAGAGGATTCGTTCCCTTACGGCCGTCCCGCGGGTCCGGATGGCGGTTACCTGCCGGCAGAAGACCTCCCCAGCACCGCGCAGGGCGGCTTGGGCAAGGGCGATGTTCCCCTGCCGGGCCGCCGCACCTACCAGGGGCCGGCCGGCCACAACCCCTACTTCCCGTTTGGCGGGAAAAAGAAAAAATGATCCCGGCTCGGTTTCGAACTGCCGTGCTCACGCGGCCTGGACAGAGCATCGGCTAGGATCGAAGACTAACAAGGGAAGTTGCGGACCAGCGGTCAACCGGCTTACCGGAGGGCACACGGTCGCTCTCGGAGTGACCACGTCGGCAGGTCCCGGACAGTCTAGGAGGAGCCCGTGTCCCACCCGATCGATGTCGGATCAGTACTCGGTGGCCGCTACAAGGTCACTGCCACCGTACTGACCTCACATGACCAGGATCTGGTGCTGGACGGTGTGGACCAGGTGCTCAACCGCCCCGTGAGCATCCTCGTCGCAGGCCCGGGCAACGCCGACCAGGTGGCCCAGAGCGCCCGTGAAGTGGCTACGGGCGAACGTCCCGGCAACGTGCAGATCCTCGATCTTGGCGTCAGCGATGCCACCACGTATCTGATCACCAACCACACCTCGGCGGCGGATCTGCTGGATCTTGTGGTCTCTTCCAACCCGCCGTACGTCGAACCCTTCTTCACGGACACGCTGGGCAGCGAGATCTTTGGGCAGGCCCGCTCCCACGAACCCGAAACTTACGACGGGCTTTACGACGACGAGGAAGTCGACGCCGGGTACATCAACTATGGCCAGGCCCAGGGCGCAAACGGACAGCCGCCTGCCGCGCCGGCGGCGCCCGCCGCCGGCGTACCGTCGCGGCCCGCGTCGTCTCCTGCTGCCGCGGCAGGCGTCGGGGCCGCAGCCGGGGCTGCCGCGGCGGCCGCCAGGGCACCCAAAGCCCCCACCACCGCACCGCAGGAAACGGCGGCGCATTCAACGGCGCCGCAGCCCGTCCAGAACGGCGCTGCGCCCCGCCCGGCCGAACCGGCAGCCCAGCAGCCGGCAACCGCCGCGGCACCAAAAGTTTCCTTGTGGTCCGACGACGACTACACAGGTGACGATGAGCGCGGCGGAGAGCAGCACGGCGGCGCCGCCGCGGCTGCCGGAGTGGCTGCTGCCGGCTTCGACTCCGCGGACCGGGCCCCGGGCAATTTCCCCGCCTCCGCCCGTGCCGCCGTCGACCAGGATGAGGACGAGTACGAGTACGAAGACGAGGACGAGCCCAACCGGGAGCCGCGTTCCATGCGCTGGCTGGTGGGCGGGCTCCTGGCTGCCGTGCTGGTGGTGGGCCTGATCTTCGCAGTCACCAACCTTGGCAGCCTCTTCAAGAGCAGCCCGCAGACCAACGCCGCAACCTCCGCCTCCTCCAGCGCCCCGGAACCGTCCACCGCGCAGCCGTCGTCGACCGCCACCGAGGCGCCGGCGGCCGGACCGCCGGTCATCGAAGACGTGACGCGACTCGGCAACTTCGATTTCGCCGGAAATTACGACTCCGACCTCGTCAAGACTTTCGACGGGAACGGCGCGAGCTTCTGGTCCGACATGGAATTCGCGACGGACGACTGGGGCGGACTCGCCTCCGAAGTTCCGCTCGTGGTCAAGCTGAAGGACCCTTCCAAGGTCTCCTCCGTGACCCTGAGCCAGTTGGGGGCCTCCGGTGGCAACATCAGTGTCTTCACCAATGACAAGCCGACCCTGGACGGTGCAAAGCAGATTGGCAGCAACAGCTTTACGTCACCTGACCTGACCATGCCGCTGTCTGAACCCGTCACGGCACAGTACGTGATCGTGTCCATCAAGAAGCTTCCGAAGCTGGCCGCCCCCAAGACCCGCTACGGGTACGGCCTGCGCCTGGCCGAAATCAAAGTCCAGTAGCGGCCCTGCGCGGCCGCCGTTGCGCTGTGGGGCTGCGGCTGCGCTGTGGGGCTGCGGCTGCGCTGTGGGGCTGCGGCTGCGCTGTGGGGCTGCGGCTGCGCTGTGGGGCTGCGGTCGTGCGGCGGAGACCGTGCGCGCCGGCGGGCCGGTAATCCTGGGCCGTCTCCGGCCCCGGACCCGGCAAACCGGTACCCTGAGTAGTGGTGTTGCTCCGTGACGCCCATTTCGGCCGGAATATTCAATGCCCGGCAATAGTTGTGCCATGTGGCCGGCCATCGAGGCGGGCGCATCGACAAAGGAAGAGGTTCACCGTTCAGTGAGCAACGCAGAAAACACTGCCTCCGAAGTACGTGATGTCATCATCGTCGGCTCCGGCCCGGCGGGCTACACCGCAGCGGTGTACACGGCGCGCGCGAACCTGAAGCCGCTGCTCCTGGCAGGCTCGGTTACAGCCGGCGGCGAACTGATGAACACCACGGACGTGGAGAACTACCCGGGGTTCCCGGACGGCATCATGGGCCCGGACCTGATGGAGAACTTCGAGAAGCAGGCCGCCCGTTTCGGCACGGAGATCCAGTTTGAGGACGTCACCGCTTTGGACCTCGAGGGCGACATCAAGACCGTCACCATCGGCACGGGGGAAACCTTCAAGGCCCGTTCGATCATTCTTTCCACCGGCTCGGCCTACCGTGAACTCGGCTTGCCGAACGAGAAGAGGCTCTCGGGCCACGGTGTGAGCTGGTGTGCAACCTGCGACGGTTTCTTCTTCAAGGACCAGGACATTGCGGTCATCGGTGGCGGCGACTCGGCCATGGAAGAGGCCCTGTTCCTCACCAAGTTCGCCAAGTCCGTCACGGTGGTACACCGCCGCGATACCCTCCGTGCTTCAAAGATCATGGCTGACCGCGCCTTGGCCCACGAGAAGATCAACTTCGTGTGGAACACCGGTGTGGAAGACGTGTTGGGACAGGACAAAGTCACCGCATTGCGGTTGAAGAACCTGGTGGACGGCACGGAATCCGAACTGGCCGTGACCGGAGTGTTCGTAGCAATCGGCAACGATCCCCGCACCGATCTGGTCAAGGGCAAACTCGAGCTGACCGCAGAGGGAACCATCGCCGTGGACGGCCGCACCTCGAAAACCAGCGTCCAGGGCGTCTTCGCTGCCGGCGACGTGATTGATCCGACCTACCGCCAGGCCATCACCGCCTCCGGTTCCGGGTGCGTGGCGGCCCTCGACGTCGAGCACTACCTCGCAGATTTCCACGCCTAAACGGCGCGCAGCAACCAACGGAAGAGAGACAAAGGTTATGAGCAACGCAAAAGACGTAACGGACGCCAGCTTCAGCACTGATGTACTGGCCTCCGAGAAGCCCGTCATTGTCGATTTCTGGGCAGAATGGTGCGGCCCCTGCCGCAAGCTCGGTCCGATTCTTGACGAAATTTCGGTCGAGTACAGCGAGAAGGTCGATGTGGTCAAGGTAAATGTTGACGACAACCCGGCCATCGCCGCCGAGTACGGCATCACCTCCATCCCCGCCGTTTACCTGTTCCAGGGCGGCGAGGTCAAGAGCACGGTGATCGGCGCCCGGCCCAAGCAGTTCTTCGAGAAGGAATTTGCGGACGTCCTGTCCTAGGCTGACCTAAAGTGGCCCCCGCTTCTGGCGGGGGCCACTTTTTTGTTGTGCTCCACGACCCTCGGGCGGGGAGTAGGGCCTGCCGGATACCATGGAATTTTCCAGATTCCGCTATTGCAACCTGGGGCGGATGTCTTTGGGCGCAGTTTTCGCTGTAGCGGCTGACAGTTCCCTGGCCGCCGCCGTCGGCTCGCGGGGTGCGCCGCCCCTCGGCCGGCAATCTGCGATTCCTCCTGACATGCACGGATCGTGTCTGGCCATTGGATACGCGGCGCCGCCGTCTGGTTTCACGTGAAACATGATGGTTACGACACCCCACTCCACAGCACAGTGCACGGTCTTCACGTGCGCATCTAAAGTCTGTGGATTGCGAAAAAGGCCAATCTACCCGAGTTCGATTGCGTACATTGCTCGCCAACAAGATTGTTGGCCCAAATTCCACAGGATGGCTATATGCCAGGTCGCGCGCCGAAGAGTTTCACGTGAAACATCCAACTTCGCGGGGATAGGAAATTTCTGGCAGCTTTTTGGACTGAACCCCAATTTGAAGTGCCCTCCGTGCACTCCCGGGGCCCGCCGCGGGGGAGATGAAGACGGAAATGCCACTCACTGGGAATCTGACATTCGGCTGGGAAGATCTTCGGTCACGAAGGCGCTCGGGCGAATTGCCGTTAAGGTGCCGTACCCCCGCTGCAACCCGAGTTCAGGAAAGGCCAGCGTATGCCTGTCAGCGCTACGGGTTGCAAGAATTCCTGTAGGTCGCCGCGGATCTGGGCGCCGCGATGGGTCCACCCGACCCTGGGCGGATGGGCTGACCCTGGTCCGCGGCGAAATCGTCGACTAGTCGGCGAATGACCACGGCTGCTATTGACTGTCACTTAGACAAACTATTCAACGTGTTCCGGGACCGGCAATCCGGACCTGCCAGTAGCTGCCAGCCGTAGCCAGTGGCCGGCTGGTTCGGACACTATTTCACATGAAACAGCCCTGTTCGCACCTCAAGCCGAAGAACGTCACCGCTCACTTCCGCCGTTCCGATGTTTCACGTGAAACAGATGGGCTCATCACGAGATTGCCGACAACTCCCGCTCAACTCTGACTGCTGATGTTTCACGTGAAACAACCCCTGGATAGAATCCCCGGCTCGAGAAAGTCAGTTACGTGAGGGAGGGCTCTTAGTTAGAGCTGTGAGGCGACAGCCTAACGAGCTACATACCGTTGAGGGGAGCAGACGAGACCTAAAAATAGGCTCCCAAGCGTGCTGCCTGTTCGTCGGGCGCAGCTTAAGCCCTTGCTGAGCGGCCTGGGGAATCCAATTCATGCCCGTGAACCTCCATCGTTCCTGGCCCAACGTTCCTGCGCCATCGCCGATTGCGGCACCAGTCCCGGGTTGTCGACGGGATCTCAGGCAGATCGCCGCATCCGACCCCGTCGCAGCATCTCCAGACTTGCTGGTTTCACGTGAAACATGTCAGTGGACCCGGAACAGTCTGCGGTGAGGCAGAACCACACCCAGCTCCATAGCCCCGATGGGGGAGCTGTCACCAGCCCATTACAACCTCTGCGACCAACCCGGTGCGTGGACATGCGACCCAGGTGCCCCTGAAGCGGCGTGCAGTGCTCCCCGGAAACGGTGCGGGCACATGCGGATCAGCTCAGTCATCCGCAGTCTGGGGCAGAATCCCCATGCGTGTTCTTAGTTGCCCTGAGTCTGGGGCGGAGTGCCCACGGATGTTTCCAGCCTCCGGCTACAGCCATGAGCCCATGTTGTCTGATTTGATGCACACACGATGATCGATGTCGCTTCGATGCCGCAATTGAACGAACATGCCCCGCCGCTGTCACGTCCATCGCGGGCCCCGCTCCCTGTGCGGCGTAGGAGCCACGGACGAGACCTGCATTCCATAGTGCAACAGAACCGACACAGGGCGCTGAGACGACTCCACCGGTTAGGCCCGCCACGTTGTCCGATCCGTGGCGCGCCCCGAGAACTGGTCCGTCTGCGCCTCAGGTCCGCGTCCTACGTGCCAGCCCGTGCCGCGGCTCCGCTTCTACAGGGTTCCCGTTCGGGGCCCCTCCGGCGGCGGTCAAGGTCACTCTTGCAGTGCCTGTTCACGGTTCGTGGGCTGATCGGTTCATCAAACACGATCGCCGTTCAGCTCGCGGCTTGATCCTGCCCTCCCTGATCGATGCCCGCCATTTTCCGCCCCGGCCCGGTTCGGTCCCAGGCCCTCCAAGCTGCATTCCACTTGCCCCAAACCCCTGTGCTTTCAGAAGCCGGTCGCTCCACTTCTGCTCCAGCGGGGGACAGGATTGAGCCTGCTCCTGTGTCCCCGAGTAGGGCCCATTCGATATGCGCGGGACAAAGAGATCGCACGCTTGTTCCCACGAAGATTGGTGTCTGTACCCTGACCGTCGCGGCTCAGCGGGTTCAACTCCACGGCGGCTACACGAAGGACACCCAGGTCCAGCCGTGAACCTGCCCCTGCCCCGGCAGGCGTCGAAACCGCCGCTGCCCGCTATGGATATCCTGCGAGCCCTCGGCGTCTGCCCGCAAATCGTCACCCACTGAGTGACCACGTGCCGGCCTTCCGACTGTCAATCCACGCGTCGCCACCTCCGTCATCCTGGGCGTCAGGCGGAGGTCAGCGGCTGCCGACACCCAAGCTCTTCCGGCCCGTGAAGCGGCTACTAAATGCGGAGCTGACGTGATATCCACCAGTTTCTCCACAGAAGTTATTCACACGGTTATCCACAGGCCCTGAGAGATTATTCACATGCCTGTCCTAGTGAGCGGCCGAGCGCTGTCGCCCCACCGGCCCTGGCCGTTTGACCAGCCAGCCACGGTGGCTGGGATCTGCCAAGAACCTTCACTCAGGGCTCTGGACCCCAACCAGGACTGTGAGCGCAAATCCACGAAAAATTAACCGTAGAACGGCGATTTAGTACGTCTTCGCCAATGAAGCGAGCACCGTCGCCACGCACCATGGTCATGTTTCACGTGAAACGGGCAGCCCGCCCTGAAAGGAGGTTCGGGGCAGTTGTCACGGCACCCGATGGCGCGCGAATCCGGCGACACGAGCGGGCTGCAACCAGCCATTAATCCACAAAGTTATCCACAGCAATATCCACCGCTCTATCCACCGCGCCATCCACCGGCCGCTGGGTAAGATTCGAGCCAGGAACAACCCCGTGAACCTCCTCTGGATGCACCCTTGACCTGCGGTGAAGTCCCCTCCGGACGTGTCATCCCACGGCGGCCGGAAGCTGCAAATCCACCTGGGTCGAACCAACGTACGTCGAACGCCGGGACCGCCGACGTGCCATTGCATGGATCGCCGCGCGGGCCGAAGCCAGCTGTTGCACAGCACAAGGCGGAGACTTCACGCAGACGGGGGGAGCGGAACCGATGTCCCAAGGAACGCTCCCATCCCACCTCCATGGGATCGCCTTGCCATGCCAAGATGCGACGGCGGCACCCGCGGGCTCGATGAACTTTTCCCGGCAGCTCACCCTTCTGAGATCGGAGATCCTGACGGGCCTCACGCCCCGCTGAGTCTGCCTGGTCGGTCATCTTCCACGCCACGGACCCACCGTGTCCCCTGGCCGATTCAGACACGAAGAGCCTCGTCGACGGTGTGCATTCCCTGCGTTGTTTGCTTGCGACAGCACTGGACCTGTACCGACCAAAACACAGCCGGTCGACCTGGGGATTCGGATGAGGGAAGGGCCGGTCTGCCTAAGCGGTCGGGCTGGTCGAGCCAGCACAGTTGATACGACCAAGCACGCGTCCTGAATCCACGCAGACTGAGCCGTATGAACACCGTCCTTCTTTGCGGATTGAATCCCTCCGGCTGCTGCACTGACTTTCGGACCGTGTACGGTTAGCGGATTGAATCCTGCAGGCGACCGCGCCCTGGCGCCCGAGGGCGACAAACCTGGCCGCCCGCACCACCGGGCTCCGGGGGAGCGGACCCGCCCCCTATCCGTGTCTTGAACATGCAGCAGCTCGGGTGCTTCCCTGTGGTGGCCGCCGAAAGGAAACACATAACAGCCGAAGATCCCAGCCAGGCTGAGTCCGCAGCAGGCGTGGTCAACTTCTGGGATTAGTCGGCACGACCCCGGCCCTGCTTCACATGGACTCCACCTCCCTTCTCGCGGGTGCGTCGAGGCCGAAGCTCTTGCCGGAAGGCCCCGTTCCAACCGCCCTGCAGCCAGGATCCGCCGGTGTGCAGCAGTCCATACGCTGCACTCACATCCAGCAGCTACCGGCAAGCGGGCAAGTGCGTCAGCAGCATCAAAGTAGATGCGGGAGCTGTGCGGTGCCCGGTGTGCGATTCCGGATGACTGGTGCCGCGCGCGGCGTGCCGGGAAAGCCTCATAGAGGGCCACCCCGGCTATGGGATGAGCGTCGGGATCGCCGGCGGAAGCTGAGACCTGGCAGGAACAGCACGACCGACAGGGCACAGGAAGATCAGGCGCGGCTGGCACGCTGGCACGCTGGCAGGGCGCAACCAACAGCTGAATGCGGCGTCGGGATTGCAACCGTATGTTGCCGGTCTGGGACCCGCGGCAACCTGGTCGGGGAGTATGAGCGTAAGGATCAGAGTTCCTCTTGCCCGGGTCCCGACAAGCGGACCGGCACAATCAGGTACTGATTGGGGAATGGGGTCCGTGGGTGCCAGCCAGCGAAAAGGGGATGAGTGGCAAGTTGGCGGGGGAGTCGAAGGGACTGCAGCCATCCGCAAAATGAGGCAACTCGGGCCGGCTTTCGCGGTCCGACTCCCTCAAGAGGCCTTCTCCCGCGCGATCGAGACGACATGCTTCCTGTGGCACCGACGCCAGATCACCCTCCGTAGCAACGCCCGCATCCGTTCCCGCGCCAAGGTCGGCGTCCATGTCTCCACATTCGCCCTTGTCCCCATCTTCGTCGACGCCCGCATCGAGACCTCGGTCCAAGGATCGTTTCGAGGCGCGTCTCAAGCGGCGCCCACTTCTACCGTGACTACCTGACCGGGCCCACACATCCATCGCCCGAACCTGACGAAGCAGGTAGCCGGCCACCCTGCCGGCCAGTGCACGAGCTCAGGGTTCAACCCACTTCAATTTTCGTCCACGGAAGGTGCCTCCACGCCCCGTGATCGTAAGCAGAGAGAGTGCCACGGGCCTCTGCCAGGTGCGGACAGTGCCGCATCAGGGCATCTCGAGGCGTGCAAGGGCGCAGAAGCCCTCCAGCCTGCGTCGACTTCCTTCAGTCAACCACGCGGCCACACAACGCATCCGCGGCGCAATATGGCGCTCTCAGAGGCTCCAGGTACGTGACCCCGCAGGGACTGGCAACCGGTATAACAGTCGCTCCGAGGTTCGTCCGTAGCTGCGGCGAGCTTGCGCCGCCTCCACGCAGCTGCCGCGCCGTAGTGAGCCGCTTCTCCGAGTGAAGGCTGAAACCTCTTGATGCAGACGGTGGACCCTTGGTCAAACGACTGCATTCGGACGGCATCCCAGTCCACTGGCATTGCGGTGACCACGGACGGCGCCATCCCAGAGCCGGATTGCCACGTCGCAGGCGGACTCGCGTCGACGGGGGACGTAGTCCCGCTGCCGGATTGACGACTGCGCATCGATCTCCATCCGGTGACCGGAATCCTCTGCCCTTTTGTCCCCTCGCCTGGACGCCCAGCCTGCATGGCGTTCGATGGAGCAAGGCAAGGATTTGCCGCCCGGTTTCACGTGAAACATTGATGGACCCCTCCGTACCAACTGTTCATTGACCTCTGGAAGGTGGCAAAGATGGCTGTTGCTGACTAGCGCGGTCGCGGCGGCACCGGCGGAGACGGCGCCTGTCCGCATGAATGCAGAACTTTACAAGTGCCGTTTCGCTCCCTGAACCCCCTTCTCTGCAACAGAAGTATCCACCCACGGAACAACAGCGTGGACCGTAAGGCCACCTGCGGCGCAACGAATTCAACAAACTGGAAGCTCGGTCCCGGTCAGGGGTATCCGCCTGGATAGCACCCGCGCGTCACGCCGTAGGTTTCACCCGGTCTCGCCGAAGCAGAGCCAGCGATGCTGACAGGTTCCACAGAATAGCCACGGCGCAGTATCGGTCCCACTCCTGCAGCCGCAACGCGCAAAGGCCCGGGTCAGGAAGTCGGGAGAGTCACCGGTCACTCGTCGGCGGCACCGGTGTCGCAACTTGGAAATCCGGCAGTGGCGGGCACGGCAGCGTCGGACTCGGCACCACCGAATCCGCCGACACCGGCAGCATCGGCAGAGACAAAAAGGGAGGGTCTGTTTCACGTGAAACAGACCCTCCCGGACAATTCAGCGAGTCGCGACCTAGCTGGGCGCCCCCGGCGTGAGGACGTCCATGATGCGGTTCAGGTCCTCGACGCTGGCGAACTCAATGCTGACACGCCCCTTGCGGGCACCAAGCGAAATCTTGACATTAGTATCAAGGCGGTCAGACAGCGACGAGGCCAGGTAGTCCAATCGCTCGTGGCGGGCTCCCGGCCGCGGGATATTGTTCTTAGCCGGCGAGGCGGGGCTCTGATACAGGGTCACGGCTTCTTCGGTCGCCCGGACCGACATGCCCTCTGCAACGATCTTCTGCGCCAGTCGTTCCATGGCCGCGGCGTCAGGAAGTGCCAGGAGTGCGCGGGCATGCCCTGCAGAGATGACATTTGCCGCGACACGGCGCTGAACCAGCGGGGGCAGCTTCAGCAGGCGCAGGGTGTTGGAAACCTGGGGCCGCGAACGCCCGATCCGATCCGCCAGCTGCTCGTGCGTGGTGCCGAAGTCCTCGAGCAGCTGCTGGTAGGCCGCCGCCTCTTCAAGAGGATTCAGCTGGCTGCGATGCAGGTTCTCCAGCAGCGCGTCGCGAAGGAGGTCATCATCGGTGGTGTCACGGACAATCGCCGGGATAGTTTCCAGGCCCGCGGCCTGTACTGCACGCCATCGTCGCTCGCCCATGACGAGCTCGTAGGGTTCGCCACCCTCTTCGGTTGAGGTACGGACCACAATTGGCTGGAGGACGCCAATTTCCCGCACGGAGTGCACCAGCTCCGCCATGTCGTCCTCATCGAAGACCGAGCGGGGCTGCTTGCGGTTGGGATGGATGTCCGTGACCGGAATTTCGGCAAACCTGACACCGGGCACCTCGACGAGGTCAACAGTTGACTCGTTGCTGTCCTCCGGCGAGGAGTCGAACGTCAGCTGCTCGCCGGCGTCAGACGCGGCCGCCTTGGCAGCTGCGGGCGCCGACTTGGAGCCAGTCGACTTGGAGGCAGCCGACTTGCGGGCGGGCGTTTTCTTGGTCATTGCGGCGGCAGCCGCGTCGGCCTTATCGGCAGCAACGTCGGCTCCAACAGCAGCGGCGCCGGCTTCCGTGGTGTCAACGGAATCATCGGCCTTGACAGGCGTGGACTCCGGCTCCTTGGCCCGCGGGGCGTTGGCGTCCCGGAGTGTCTCGGCGTCGGAGGTCTTTTTTCGGGCTTCAGGGAAGAAAAGGTCCACGGGCCGGGATGGGGCAGCACCGTTTCCGGAGGCGTTAGCCGCGGCGGAACTTGGAATGAGTGCGCCAAGTCCACGGCCGAGGCCGCGTCGCTTATCGCTCATGGATAAATCCCTCCAGTGGAAGAGCCGGGATTCACCTGGCTCTGGTTAGTGCAATTCTTGAAAGATTCTAACGTTCCGCGATTTCCGCGGCGGCTTCCAGGTAGGACAGGGCACCGCTGGAAGAAGGATCATACGTCATGACAGTTTGCTGGTAGCTCGGTGCCTCGGAGATACGGACCGACCTCGGCACCACAGCGCCGAGCACCTGCTTCGGGAAGTGCTCCCGGACCTCGGCTGCCACCTGGGCGGCGAGGTTGGTGCGGCCGTCATACATGGTCAGCAAAATCGTGGAAACAACCAGATCAGCGTTCAGGTGCTTCTGGATCATCTCGATGTTCTTCAGGAGCTGGCTGAGGCCTTCGAGAGCGTAGTACTCGCACTGGATCGGGATGAGGACTTCGCCGGCCGCACAGAATGCATTGACCGTCAGGAGCCCGAGGCTCGGCGGGCAGTCGATGAAGATGTAGTCCAGCCGCTCCTCGCCATTCTTGGCCCGCTCCTTGGAGTACACATCGATTGCGCGGCGCAGCCGCTGCTCGCGGGCCACCAGGCTCACGAGTTCGATTTCGGCACCGGCAAGGTGGATGGTGGCGGGCGCACAGATCAGGTTGTCGATGTCGGGGCACGGGGCCACGACGTCCTTGAGCGGGACGTCATTGATCAGCACATCGTAGATGCTGTCGACATCGGCGTGGTGCTCGATTCCCAGGGCGGTCGAGGCGTTGCCCTGCGGATCGATGTCGATCACGAGCACGTTCAGGCCGGCTGCCGCCAGCGCGGCCGCGATGTTCACGGTCGTCGTGGTCTTCCCGACGCCGCCCTTCTGGTTGGAAACGGTGAAGATCCGGGTTTTCTCCGGTTTGGGGAGCTGCCGGCCGAGCAACCGCTCGCGGCGCTTGTTTTCGTGCGCGAGTTCGCGGGCGATGGGACTGGAATCATCGATGGAATCCAGTACGTTCCCTGTGTGCGGAAGGGATGTTTCACGTGAAACACCGGCCATCCCGGTCGTCTTCGCAACCGAAGCCGTGTGATTTCCGGAGTAGTCAAAAGCTGCTGCAGGAGCCGTAAACGCCCGTGCGGACCCCAGGGACACAAACGGCGGGATCCGTTGTGTGGAGGCTTCGCTACTGCTCACTATGACACGCTCACTCTCATTCGGCTCTTACTGCCGGTTACTAGCCTAACCTCTTCCCCTCAGACTCCCCGGGCACCGGGGCCGGTGCTAGGTAATCTTTTGAGGCTTGTTCACTACGATTCGCACAACGGTGGTGGGTTCCTCAAGCAGGTCTTCACCCACCACCACCACGGACGTCTGAATGCCGCCGAGTTTGCGGATAACCTTGGCGGCCTTTTCGATTTCCTGGCCGGCGCTGCGTCCCTTGATGGCGACGACTTCGCCCTTGCCGGCCAGGAGCGGAATGGTCAGCCCGGCGAGATTGGACAGCGCGGATACTGCGCGGGCAGTCACGACGTCGGCGTTCACGAGTCCCACAGCGAGTTCCGCGCGGGTGCGCATGATCGTGACGTTCTCGAGGCCAAGATCATCCACCACCTCCTGGAGCCAGATGACACGGCGCTCCAGGGGTTCGATCAGCGTCAGTTCCAGATCCGGCCGCGCAATGGCCAGGCAAAGGCCGGGCAGGCCGGCGCCGCTGCCGACGTCGGCGACATGGCTTCCGTGGGCAATCTGGCTCTCGATGACGGCGCAGTTAAGAACGTGCCGGCTCCAAAGCCGCGGTACTTCGCGGGGCCCGATCAGGCCCCGTTCGGTCCCGGACGTCGCCAGGTGCTCGACGTAGCGTTTCGCCAGTTCCAGGCGGTCGCCGAAGATGGACTCTGCTGCCTTGAGTTCCGGGGCGGTAATTTCAACCATCAAGCTAGTCAACGGTTCAGTCTGCGGAGACAACGATGTGCCGGTCGGCGCCTTCGCCTTCGGACTCGCTCACGAGTCCCAAATCAGCGACGGCGTCGTGCACGATCTTGCGCTCGTAGGCGCTCATCGGAGCCAGGGCAACTGCCTCACCGGAGTCCTTCACAGCGGCGACGGCGTCTTCAGCGATCTTCTGCAGGTCGCCGGCACGCTCGGCACGGTAGCCGTTGATATCCAGCACCAGGCGGGAGCGGTTCTCCGTCGCGGAGAGGACCGCGAGCCGCGTGAGCTCCTGGAGGGCCTCAAGGACTTCGCCGTCACGGCCGACCAGGCTGTCCAGCCCGGCGGCTTCTTCTTCGGCGACGATCGAGATGTACGTGCGGCCGTTGCGGACCTCGATGTCGATGTCGCCATCAATGTCCGCGATATCCAGCAGTTCCTCGAGGTAGTCCGCTGCGACGTCGCCTTCTTCTTCGAGGCGGCTGGCGGAAACACCCTTGCCGGTGCCGGCCTCCGCACCCTGTGACGAGTCGTCGGCCGCGCTCTGGGCGTCGTCCCGGTCCTCGTCAAACTCGGCGGAAATAGCGTGTTCGGTGCTCTCGGCGGACATTACTTCCTCTTCCTGTTCTTACGTTGCGGCTGGACGCGCTGGGTCTTGGCTTCGACGGCGGCCGCGGCGGAGGCTTCGGCTGCCTCGGCGTCGACCTTCTTGCCGCCCAGAAGGGGCAGGGCGGGCAGGCCCTTGGCTGCCCGGCGCTCGGCGAGAGCCTTGGCCGCCGGCGATCCCGGCGTAGGCATCCGGCGGATCACGAAGAACTGCTGTCCCATGGTCCAAAGGTTGGTGGTGGTCCAGTAGATCAGGACGCCGATGGGGAAGTTAATACCGCCCACACCGAAGACGACCGGCAGGATGTAGAGCATCATTTTCTGCTGGCGCATGAACGGGCTGGCCAGGGCCTCTTCGGACATGTTCTTGGCCATGATCTGCTTCTGCGTGATGAACTGCGAGGCCGTCATGGCCAGGATCATCACGATGGAGAGGATCCACACCGACATCTGGTTCCCGCCGCCGCCGTGGAGCAGGGAGGCGGAGAGCGGGGCACCGAAGATGGTGGATTCATCGAACTGCTTGACCTGTTCGGCGCTCATCGCACCGATGCCCTGGCCGCTGGATTTGGCCGAGCTGATGCCGGAGAGCACCTGGAAGAGCGCAAAGAAGAAGGGCATCTGGATCAGCATTGGCAGGCAGGCGGAGAACGGGTTGGTGCCGTGCTTCTTGTACAGCGCCATCTGCTCCTGCGCCATGGCCTGGCGGGAGAGCTGGTCCGTCTTGCCCTTGTACTTGTCCTGCATTTTCTTCAGATCCGGCTGCAGCAGCTGCATCCCGCGCTGGGCCTTGATCTGCTTGACGAAGACGGGAATCAGTGCGGCGCGGATGACCAGCACCAGCCCGATGATGGACAGGGTCCAGGTCCAGCCGCTGGCCGGCGACATGCCGATGGCGCTGAGTCCGTCATGGAAGCCGACCATGATGGCTGAGACCAGCCATTTGAACGGGGCCAAGATTGTTCCAAAGATGTCCATACGATTCCCTATTCGTCAGGCCGCAGTGCGGCCTTCTCCATCAGGCTGAGCAGCCAGGTATATGTCCGGATTGTTCAGCACAACAATTGTGGGGGTGCGGCCCGCGGGCCATTCCCGATGCCCGGCGGGGACATGGTCCACACCGCCGGCATTCCATGGATGGCAGCGCAACAGGCGCCTCGCAGCGAGCCAGCTTCCTTTCACCGCGCCGTGGACGGTGATCGCCTCAAGGGCATAGGCCGAGCAGCTGGGGAAAAAACGGCAAACCTGGCCGTACAGCGGTGAGATCACCTTGCGGTACGCCAGGAGCAACAGGATGAGGATATCGCGGGGCAAGTTCCAGACTGCCCGGCCCAACCATGCTGCTGCGGATTTTGCAGGAGGGACGACGGCGGCAGTTGAGTTACGCACGCGGGGTCCCTTCCTGTGTCGTCTCGTTAGAACCTGGTGAAGCAGCCTGCGAAAGGCGGTTGCCCAGCCTTTTCATGGTCGTCTCCAAAGCGGCGTCATAGTCGGCGAGCAGCTGGTCCCAGCTGGCTCCCGCTGCGGCGGGCAGGGCCCGGACCACAATGGCGAACCCGCTGCCGTATTTCTGCAACGACAATGCACCGGCTTCTCTCAGTCTCCTCTTAACGAGGTTCCTGACAACAGCGTTCCCGACACTCTTGGAAACGATGAATCCGATCCGGCTTGGTTCATCGGCAGCGAGAGCTGCCGCATATAACACTACGTTCCGGCGTCCATTGCGGACACCGGAACGTACAGTTGTTGAAAAATCGGTTGATGTCCGCAGACGGTTCCTGGTGGCTAGCACCGTTCAACTCGCACAGGGATGGACCGACGAGTCAGTTATTTAGGCCGACAGTTCGGTGCGGCCCTTGCCACGACGGGCTGCCAGGATGGCACGGCCGGCACGGGTACGCATACGAAGGCGGAAGCCGTGCTTCTTGGCTCGACGGCGGTTATTCGGCTGAAAAGTCCGCTTGCTCACGTTAGTTACTCCAGTGGATCAAAGGTGCGCCCACCCGATCAAGGGGAAGAACTGGCCGACGCTAAGTTTTGGTATGTGCCGCTTCCCTCGTATCTCACACGACGCGGGGCGTCAGGAAAGATGCAGATGAGGCGAAAAGCGTACACATGGGACTTCACAACGTTAGGGCTTGCCAACCTCCTGAGTCAAACCGGGGACCGCTCCGCAAGCTATCCCCAGCTGTGGCTAACTGCTCCCGCAGCCTGTGGATGAAGTGCGTCACGCGCCCCATTTCAGAACCACAACGGTGTAATTATCCACAGGACTGAACCCAGCTATCTTCTGGCGTTTTCATCCCCTACAGTGTCTCAGTAACCCCTTATCCACGGACTGTGCATAACCCTGTGGATTGAGCCGGCCGGTGGACAGCTCCGGACCGCGTGGATGCACGTAATGCAGGCCAGCAAGTTTGAGGAACTGATTGATGACAGTAGACGAAGCCAACCAAGCCAACACTGTCGGAAGTTCCTGGCGGCGGGTAGTGAGCCTCCTGGAGAACGACCACCGTGTCTCTCCCCGGCAGCGCGGCTTCGTCATCCTCGCCCAGGCGCAGGGGCTCATCGGTTCCACCCTGCTGGTTGCAGTTCCGAATGAGCTCACCCGCGAAGTGCTGCAGACCCAGGTCAAGGAAGCCCTCGACGACGCGCTCCGCAGCGTGTTCTCCGACGAAATCCGCTGCGCGATCGACGTCGACACGGATCTGGTGCCGCTGCACACAGAACCCGAACCCGCCGTCGAACTTTCCCTGGCCGCCGACCCGACCGTGGAGTTGAAGCCGCAGCCGATGCTGCCGAGCACCTCGCACGAATTCGGCCGGCTGAATCCGAAGTACGTCTTCGACACCTTCGTGATCGGTTCCTCCAACCGGTTCGCCCACGCAGCCGCCGTGGCTGTAGCCGAAGCGCCGGCGAAGGCCTACAACCCGCTGTTCATCTACGGCGACTCCGGACTCGGCAAGACCCACCTGCTGCACGCGATCGGCCACTATGCGCGCCGGCTCTACAGCGGGATCCGGGTCCGCTACGTCAATTCCGAGGAATTCACCAACGACTTCATCAACTCCATCCGCGACGATGAAGGCACCAGCTTCAAGACCACGTACCGCAACGTGGATGTGCTGCTGATCGACGACATCCAGTTCCTGGCCGGCAAGGACCGGACGCTGGAGGAGTTCTTCCACACGTTCAATGCCCTGCACAACAACAACAAGCAGGTGGTCATCACCTCGGACCAGCCGCCGAAACTGCTCGCCGGCTTTGAGGACCGGATGAAGTCGCGCTTCGAATGGGGCCTGCTGACCGACATCCAGCCGCCCGAACTGGAGACCCGCATCGCGATTCTCCGGAAGAAGGCCCTCAGCGAGGGCCTTTCCGCGCCGGACGATGCGCTCGAATACATCGCCTCCAAGATCTCCAGCAACATCCGCGAACTTGAGGGAGCCCTCATCCGCGTCACGGCGTTCGCCAGCCTGAACCGGCAGCCGGTGGATGTGGCCCTGGCCGAGATGGTGCTCAAGGACCTGATCACCGACGACGGTGCCCAGGAAATCACCTCCGCGCAGATCCTCACCCAGACCGCCGACTACTTCAAGCTCAGCATGGAAGAACTCTGCAGCAAGTCGCGCACCCGCACGCTGGTGACCGCCCGGCAGATCGCGATGTACCTGTGCCGGGAGCTGACGGACATGTCCCTGCCCAAGATCGGACAGGAGCTGGGCGGCCGCGACCACACCACCGTGATCCACGCTGACCGCAAGATCCGCGAACTCATGGCCGAGCGCCGGGTCATCTACAACCAGGTGACCGAGCTGACCAACCGGATCAAGCAGCAGCAGCGTAATTCCTGAGCCATCGGCCGGCGCCCTCTTACCTTATTAACAGGGCCCTGTGGACAACCCTGTGGATAGTTAAGGGGACAACCGCGGTTAATGGGCTTAAAACCCTTAAGGCGCCTGTGGATTGGCCAGCCGGCCAAAAATCTTGTCCCCATCCACACCCTGTTTAAAACCTGCTCCGCCCACAGTCCATGAACAGGGCTTAACCGCGGAATCGCACGGCAGGATCGAGTTATCCACAGTTTCCACAGCAGTTATTAACACTACTAATCCCAAGAAAATGAAATTCCCTCAAACAACAATCTCCTTCCCACCTCCGAGCAGCGCCCAGGCCCGTTCCGGACCGGCGCAGGAGACCGGCCCTGCGAACAACACTGATGTAACCCGGGGATGGGAGAAACGCTCACCTTGGGGCTAAGCTGTCTGCAGTGCGTCCGTCCCGGACATCTTTTGTGGTTCCTACCGGGCCATGGGGCCCGGGTGGGCGGACGATTCCCTTGTTGACGGAATTCGGCGTCCCTGCCGGGCTCCGCCGCAGCTTGAGCAGTTTCAGCGATTTTCAGCACTAACAGCAGCAATGAAAGGCGGCACCCTTCCGTGAAGTTCAGAGTCGAACGGGACGTCCTGGCAGAAGCCGTGACATGGACCGCCCGGTCGTTGTCTCCGCGGCCGCCCGTTCCCGTACTTTCGGGCCTGCTCCTGAAAGCTGAAGCCGGTACCGTCAGCCTTTCGAGCTTCGACTACGAGACCTCCGCGAGGCTCGAAATCCCCGCTGACATCAGCGCCGAGGGCACCATCCTGGTATCGGGCCGCCTGCTCGCGGACATCTGCCGCAGCCTGCCGTCCGCCCCCGTCGAGGTCGAAACCGACGGCAACAAGGTGACGCTCACCTGCCGCCGAAGCAGCTTCCACCTGGCCACGATGCCCGAGGCCGAATACCCGCCGCTGCCGGCCCTGCCGACGATCAGCGGCACTGTGCCCGGCGATTCGTTCGCCCAGGCCGTATCCCAGGTGATCATCGCCGCCAGCAAGGACGACACCCTGCCGATCCTGACCGGCGTGCGGATGGAAATCGAGGACGACCTCATCACTCTCCTGGCCACCGACCGCTACCGCCTGGCCATGCGGGAAGTCCCGTGGAAGCCTGCGACGCCGGGCATCTCCACGAGCGCACTGGTCAAGGCCAAGACCCTCAACGAAGTGGCGAAAACCCTGGGCAGCAGCGGCGACATCAACCTCGCCCTCGCCGACGACGACAGCCGGCTGATCGGCTTCGAGAGCGGCGGCAGGACCACCACCTCACTCCTGGTCGACGGCGACTACCCGAAGATCCGTTCGCTCTTCCCGGATTCGACCCCCATCCACGCCACCGTGCAGACCCAGGAACTGGTCGAAGCCGTGCGCCGCGTCTCGCTCGTGGCCGAACGCAACACGCCTGTCCGTCTCGCTTTCACCCAGGGCCAGCTGCACCTGGACGCCGGCACCGGCGAGGACGCCCAGGCCTCCGAAGAGCTCGAAGCCCAGCTGTCCGGTGAAGACATCACCGTGGCCTTCAACCCGCACTACCTCATCGAGGGCCTGAGCGTCATCGAAACCAAGTTCGTTCGATTCTCCTTCACCACCGCACCCAAGCCGGCCATGATCACGGCCCAGCAGGACGCCGAGGGCGAGGACCAGGGCGACTACCGCTACCTCGTCATGCCCGTCCGGCTGCCCAACTAGCCTGCCACTGCCGTGCCCCGGACCTCCGGAGCACGGCAGCTGCGGGCCATCACGGCCGTCCCCAACGAAGCACCCCAGCGCAGAAAAGAGTTCATCCCCGTGCACATCGGACTAATCGGCCTTGGAAAAATGGGCTTCAACATGCGTGAACGGATGCGCAACGGCGGGATCGAGGTCACCGGGTTTGACCGCAACCCCGACGTTGCCGACGTCGCCACCCTCGCCGAACTCATCGCCGCCGTCCCGGCGCCGCGCCTGATCTGGGTCATGGTCCCCTCGGGCGAGATTACCGACGCCGTGATCACCGAACTGGGCACCAAGCTCGACGCCGGTGACCTCGTGATCGACGGCGGCAACTCCCGGTTCACCGAAGACCAGAAGCACGGCGCAGCGCTGGCCGAAAAGGGAATCCGCTTTGCGGACTGCGGCGTGTCCGGCGGGGTCTGGGGCCTCCAGAACGGCTACGGCCTGATGGCAGGCGGCGATGCCGCGGATATCGAACGGGCACTCCCCGTCTTCGATGCGCTCCGTCCGGCAGGTGAGCGGGCCGACAGCTTTGTTCACGTCGGCGGCATCGGGGCCGGCCACTACGCCAAAATGGTCCACAACGGGATCGAATATGGCCTGATGCAGGCTTACGCCGAGGGGTACGAGCTCCTGGCCGCCAAGGAGATCGTCGCCGATCTTCCCGGAACATTCCGGGCCTGGCAAAAGGGGACGGTTGTCCGCTCCTGGCTCCTGGACCTCATGGTCAAGGCCCTTGACGAGGATCCCGGACTGGAATCCATCTCGGATTACGTCGAGGATTCGGGCGAGGGCCGCTGGACCGTCGAGGAGGCCATTGCCAACGCGGTGCCGGCCCCGGCGATCACGGCTGCCTTGTTCGCCAGGTTCTCCTCCCGCGAGGACAATTCGCCGGCCATGAAGATGGTCTCGGCGCTGCGCCACCAGTTCGGCGGCCACGCGACCCGGCCGGCCAAATAATCCTGCCCGGCCAATTGATCCTGCCTGTGAAGTCCTGAATCCCGCGTGTACCTAGAAAAACTCTCGCTCACCGATTTCCGCAGCTACGCCCAGGTCGATCTCAGCCTCGAGCCCGGAGTCACCGTCCTGGTGGGTTCCAACGGCATTGGCAAGACCAACCTGATGGAAGCGATCGGGTATCTGGCCACGCTCAACTCGCACCGGGTCAGCACGGACGCGCCGCTGCTGCGGTTTGGCACCGAGCGGGCCATGATCCGGGCCAAGCTGGTCCGTGGCGAGCAGTCCACCGTG
Source organism: Arthrobacter sp. 49Tsu3.1M3 (assembly GCF_900168135.1). Taxonomy (NCBI): domain Bacteria; kingdom Bacillati; phylum Actinomycetota; class Actinomycetes; order Micrococcales; family Micrococcaceae; genus Arthrobacter; species Arthrobacter sp. 49Tsu3.1M3. The sequence goes on along the minus strand of NZ_FUZD01000007.1, from coordinate 146,803 downwards.
CTGGAGCTGGAAATCAACGCGGGCCGGGCCAACCGCGGACGGATCAACCGGAGCAATCCGGTCCGCGCCCGGGACCTGCTCGGGATCTGCCAGACGGTGCTGTTCGCGCCGGAGGACCTGGCGCTGGTCAAGGGCGATCCGTCCAGCCGCCGCCGGTTCCTGGACGAGCTCCTGGTCAGCCTCATGCCGCGCCACGCCGCGACCAGGAGCGACTATGACCGGGTCCTTAAGCAGCGCAACGCGCTGCTCAAGTCGGCCCGCGCCGGAAAATTCAGCACCGGCCACGAGGCAACGCTCGATGTCTGGGACCAGCACATGGCCCGGGCCGGAGCCGAGCTGCTGCACGCGCGCCTGGAGCTGGTGGACCGGCTGCAACCGCACCTGAAAAACGCCTACGCGCAGCTGACCGACGGGTCCAAGGAGGCCGCTGCGGTGTACCGTTCGACGCTGCAGGACAGCCTGGACGACGACGGCACCACCTCAAGACCTGCGGATTCCAAACCTGCGGACGGAACCGCTGCCGAGGAGGCCGCACCGGCGGAAGACCTGCGCCTGCTCTCAGTCGAACAGCTCACCGACCGCTACATCCAGGCCTTCGCCGCAGCCCGGCGCAAGGAACTGGAACGGGGAATCTCGCTGGTCGGGCCACACCGCGACGAACTTGAGCTCGTGCTGGGCTCGGCACCGGCCAAGGGCTACGCCTCCCACGGGGAAACCTGGTCCATGTGCCTGTCCCTGCGGCTGGCCTCCTACTACGTCATGCTCGACGATGCCCGCACCGGCGGCTCGCCCCCGATCCTGATCCTGGACGACGTCTTTGCCGAACTCGACGTCCATCGGCGGCGTAAACTGGCGGCAATAGTATCCGGCGCCGAGCAAGTGCTGGTCACTGCCGCCGTCGAGGACGATATCCCGGCGGAGCTGACCGGACGGCGGGTGAAGGTCATCCCGGGAGGAATCGATGAGCAGGAAAATCGATGAATAAGGATACCGACGGCGGCCTGCAGCCCGGCCGTGACCCCGACGATATCGATGCCGCGCAGGCCGCATTGAACCGTATGCGCGACGCCGCCGCGGCCCGCGGCGAAATCCGGCGGGCGGTTCCGCGCTCCGGTGCCGGCAGCCAAAAACCCGCCCGCGCCGCCCGGGGAACCCGCGGGTTCTCCCAGTTTCACGGCACCGGCAGGGATCCGCTGGGCCTCGGAAAAGTCGTGGGACGCCTCGTGGCCGAACGCGGCTGGAGCTCGCCGGTGGCTGTCGGCTCCGTCATGGCGCAGTGGGCCGTGCTGGTGGGCCCGGAGATCTCGGCGCACTGCACTCCCGAGAGTTTTACCGACACCACCTTGCATGTGCGGACCGATTCCACGGCTTGGGCCACACAGCTGCGGCTGCTCAGCAGCAGCCTGCTGGAAAAATTCCGGACCGAGCTTGGCGATGGCGTCGTCACCAGCATCCAGGTGCTCGGACCCGCCGCCCCGAGCTGGCGCAAGGGCCTCCGGACGGTCAACGGCCGGGGTCCCCGCGACACGTACGGATAGCCCCGGCCCCTGGCGGGCACCGGATCTGAAGCACTTCTTGCAAAAACCCTTGAAAAATCCGCAAGCGGCGTGTAGGGCGCTTGAACGCCCCGGAGTCGTATAGGAACCCTAGGGCTGGACCCCGAAAGCCTTGCAGGGGGAGCCAGCGCCCTCCCAGCGGCACTTTCCCGCCCGTTTGGCGCCCTGGAATGCAGGTTTGGCCCCTATAACACGATAGAATCGGTGTAGATAACTGGGCGCCGGTGAAGCGTTGACTGAGTCCGTTTCCGACGCAATTTCTGCGTGCGGCGGACGGGATCCCCAAGTCAGCGGAAACACCCGGCGTCGTCAGTGACGTGCCTGTTGGCAGGAGCCTTTTCCACGGAAGGGGCAACGGCCGGCCTTCAACGAACATAGAGGAGTCGAAAGCGCCTGTGGCTAACGACAATGCAGAGATCCCGGCAGTGGAAGACGTAGCGGAAGCGGTGGAACAAGAGGCTGCGGCAGCGGCGCCGTCGGGGACCGCGACATCGCGCGAATACGGCGCCAGCGACATCACCGTACTTGAAGGCCTGGAAGCTGTCCGGAAACGTCCCGGCATGTACATCGGCTCCACCGGCCCCCGCGGTTTGCACCACCTGGTCTATGAAGTGGTGGACAACTCGGTGGACGAAGCCCTGGCCGGCTACTGCACGCACATCGAAATCGTGCTGCAGGCTGACGGCGGGGTCAAGGTGGTCGACAACGGCCGCGGCATCCCCGTGGACATGCACCCCACCGAGCACAAGCCCACTGTGGAAGTCGTCATGACGATCCTGCACGCCGGCGGCAAGTTCGGCGGCGGCGGATATGCCGTCTCCGGCGGCCTGCACGGCGTCGGCATTTCGGTGGTCAACGCGCTCTCCAGCCGGGTCGACACCGAGGTCCGCCGCCAGGGACACGTCTGGCGGATGTCTTTCGCCGACGGCGGCAAGCCGCAGGGCGGCCTGGTCCAGGGCGAGGAAACCACGGAGACCGGCACCACCCAGACGTTCTACCCCGATGCCAGCATCTTCGAGAGCACCGATTTCGACTTCGAAACACTGCGGGCCCGCTTCCAGCAGATGGCATTCCTCAACAAGGGCCTGCGCATCACGTTGACGGACGAGCGCCGCGCTCCGGAGGAACCGTCCGAGGACGACGACCTGGACCTGGACACCGTCCCCACCGAAGGCGAAATCCCCGCGGAATTCCACACCGTGGTCTATCAGTACGACGACGGCCTGCTGGACTACGTCAAGCACCTGAACTCCGGCAAGAAGGTTGATGTGGTCCACGAGGACGTCATCGCCTTCGAGACCGAGGACACGGAACGGCACATTGCCCTGGAAATGGCGATGCAGTGGACCAACGCGTACTCCGAGAGCGTCCACACCTACGCCAACACGATCAACACGCACGAGGGCGGCACCCACGAAGAGGGTTTCCGCGCCGCGATGACTTCACTCATCAACCGCTATGCGCGGGAGAAGAACATCATCAAGGAAAAGGAAGACAACCTCACCGGGGACGACATCCGCGAGGGCCTGACGGCAGTCATTTCCGTGAAGCTCTCGGAGCCGCAGTTCGAGGGCCAGACCAAGACCAAGCTCGGCAACTCCGAGGTCAAGGGCTTTGTCCAGCGCGTTGTCACAGACGGACTGGGCGACTGGCTCGAGCGCAACCCCGGCCCCGCCCGGGACGTCATCCGCAAGGCCATCTCCGCAGCCCAGGCACGCATGGCCGCGCGGAAGGCCCGGGACAACGCCCGCCGCAAGAGCCCGCTGGAATCCTTCGGCATGCCCGGCAAACTGTCCGACTGCTCCTCGAAGAACCCGGAACTGTGCGAGGTCTACATCGTGGAGGGTGACTCCGCCGGCGGCTCCGCCAAGCGCGGCCGCAACCCGGAGACCCAGGCCATCCTGCCGCTGCGCGGCAAGATCCTGAACGTGGAACGGGCCCGCCTGGACAAGGCGCTCGGCAATGCCGAGGTCCAGTCCATGATCACGGCCTTCGGCACCGGCATTGGCGAGGACTTCGACCTCGCTAAGCTGCGCTACCACAAGATCGTGCTCATGGCCGATGCCGACGTCGACGGCCAGCACATCACGACCCTGCTGATGACGCTGCTGTTCCGCTACATGCGACCCCTGATCGAAAACGGCTACGTCTACCTCGCGCAGCCGCCGCTGTACCGCATCAAGTGGTCCAACGCCCCGCATGACTACGTCTACAGCGACCGCGAACGCGACGCGAAGCTGCTCTCAGGCCAGGCCGCCGGCCGCCGAATCCCCAAGGACAACGGCATCCAGCGCTACAAGGGCCTCGGTGAAATGGACTACACGGAACTGTGGGACACCACTATGGACCCGGACCACCGGACCCTGCTGCAGGTCACGATGGATGATGCCCTGGCGGCAGACCAGATCTTCTCGGTCCTGATGGGCGAGGACGTTGAATCGCGCCGAAACTTCATTCAGCAGAACGCCAAGGACGTTCGGTTCCTGGACATCTAGCGGGCTTCCACGCCCCGAATATGCCCGGACTGATATATACCTGAAACGGAAAATATAGACTATGAGTGACGAAACACCCGAGGTGCCGGCCGGCTCCGAGCCCGTCCTTGAAGGCGCCATCCTCGACGGCGACGTGCTGACCGACCGCGTCGAGCAGGTGGACCTGCAGACTGAAATGCAGCGCTCCTACCTCGACTACGCCATGGCCGTGATCGTGGGCCGTGCCCTGCCGGATGTCCGCGACGGCCTCAAGCCCGTCCACCGCCGCGTGCTCTACGCGATGTTCGACGGCGGCTACCGGCCGGAGCGCTCCTTCAACAAGTGTGCCCGCGTCGTCGGCGAAGTCATGGGCCAGTACCACCCCCACGGCGACACCGCGATCTACGATGCCCTGGTCCGGCTGATCCAGGACTGGACCATGCGGTACCCGCTGGCGCTCGGCCAGGGAAACTTCGGCTCGCCGGGCAACGACGGCGCCGCCGCGCCGCGGTACACCGAAACCAAGATGGCGCCGCTCGCCATGGAGATGGTCCGGGACATCGACGAGGAAACTGTCGACTTCCAGGACAACTACGACGGTAAGAACCAGGAGCCGACTATCCTGCCGGCCCGGTTCCCCAACCTGCTGGTCAATGGCTCCTCGGGCATCGCCGTCGGCATGGCAACCAACATCCCGCCGCACAACCTCCGCGAAGTCGCCGACGGCGTCCAGTGGTACCTCGCGAATCCGACGGCCAGCCGGGAGGAACTGCTCGAAGAACTCCTCCTGCGCATCAAGGGACCGGACTTCCCGACCGGCGCCACGATCCTCGGACACAAGGGCATCGAGGATGCCTACCGCACCGGCCGCGGTTCCATCACCATGCGCGCGGTCGTCAGCGTCGAGGAACTCCAGGGCCGCACATGCCTGGTTGTCACCGAACTGCCGTACCAGGCCAACCCGGACAACCTGGCCATCAAGATCGCCGAACTGGTCAGGGACGGCAAGATCTCCGGCATCGCCGACCTCCGCGACGAAACCTCGGGCCGCACGGGCCAGCGCCTGGTGATTGTGCTCAAGCGCGACGCCGTGGCCAAGGTGGTGCTGAACAACCTCTACAAGCACACCCAGCTGCAGGACAACTTCGCCGCCAACATGCTCGCGATTGTCGACGGCGTGCCGCGCACGCTGAGCCTCGACGCGTTCATCCGGCACTGGGTCACGCACCAGATGGACGTCATTGCCCGCCGCACCCGGTACCGGCTGCGGAAGGCGGAGGAGGAAGCGCACATCCTGCGGGCCCTTTTGAAGGCGCTGGATGCGCTCGATGAGGTCATTGCCCTCATCCGCGCCTCCACCACCACCCAGGCCGCGCGCGACGGGCTGATGGAACTGCTCGAGATTGACGAGGTGCAGGCCACGGCCATCCTGGACATGCAGCTGCGCCGGCTCGCCGCCCTGGAACGCCAGAAGATCCAGGACAAGCATGCCGAGCTCGAGACCCTGATCACCGAGTACAACTCGATCCTGGCCTCCGAGGAGCGCCAGCGCGAGATCATCAGCACGGAACTGGCCGAAATCGTGGCCAAGCACGGCGACGACCGCCGCACCAAGGTGCTCATGGGCTTCGATGGCGACATGTCCATGGAGGACCTGATCCCCGAAGAGGAAATGGTGGTCACCATTACCCGCGGCGGTTACGTCAAACGGACCCGCAGCGACAATTACCGCTCGCAGCAGCGCGGCGGCAAGGGCATCAAGGGCGCCCAGCTGCGCGGAGATGACGTCGTGGAGCACTTCTTCGTCACCACCACGCACCACTGGCTGCTGTTCTTCACGAACCTCGGACGCGTCTACCGGGCCAAGGCCTACGAACTCGCCGAAGCCGGACGCGACGCCAAGGGCCAGCACGTGGCCAACCTGCTGGCCTTCCAGCCGGACGAGCACATCGCCCAGGTGCTGGACCTTCGGGACTACCAGCACGCGCCGTACCTGGTGCTGGCCACCAAGCGCGGGCTGGTCAAGAAGACCCGGCTGGAGGACTACGACACCAACCGGTCCGCCGGCGTGATCGCCATCAACCTGCGCGACGGCGACGAGCTCGTCTCGGCCCAGCTGGTTTCTGAGACCGACGATCTCATGCTGGTCTCCCGCAAGGGGCAGTCCGTCCGCTTCACCGCGACGGATGATGCGCTGCGCCCGATGGGCCGCGCCACCTCCGGTGTGACGGGCATGAAGTTCCGCGAGGACGACGAACTGCTCGCGGCCGACGTCGTCAAGGACGGCTCGTTCGTCTTCATCGTCACCGAGGGCGGATTCGCCAAGCGGACCGCGGTGGAGGAATACCGGCTGCAGGGCCGCGGTGGGCTCGGCATCAAAGTCGGCAAGTACCAGGAGGAGCGCGGGCACCTTGTCGGTGCCCTGATTGTCCAGGAAGAGGACGAAGTCCTCGTAGTCATGGAAGGCGGCAAGGTGGTCCGCTCTTCGGTGACCGGTGTGCCGGCCAAGGGCCGCGACACCATGGGCGTGATCTTTGCCAAGCCGGACAAGAACGACCGCATCATCGCCGTTGCACGAAACAGTGAACGCGGGCTGGAAAGCGAGGACTTGGCCGACGGCGAAGCGGCAGGTGAGGACGCAGAAAATCGGGCTTCCTCGCCGGATGACGTAACGTTGGCTGAAGATGGCGGACAGCAGGACGAGTCCGCAACGGCAGAATCAGTACCGGCCCCGGAGTCAGATGAGTCATCAGGCAATGCCGAGCTGGACGAAGACAACACCGGAGGTAACGAGTGAGTAATTCCGACTCATATCCCAAGCCGAGCAGCGGCGTGCCGAGCGGAGTGCGGCAGCCCGCCGCCGCACCGCGCGTAGGCGCCCCCTCGCGTCCGCAGCAGCGCCCCGGCGTGTCCGGCGCAGCCACGGGAACGGGACAGCGGCCCCCCGCACCCGGCCAGCGCCCCACGGTCCCCGGACAGCGCCCCGCCGTACCGGGCCAGCGCCCCGCCCAGTCCGGCGGGCAGGGCACTCCCGGGCTGATCAAGCCTGCTCCCAAGGCCAAGGTGCGCCGTGCCAGGCTGCTGGTCAGCAAGGTGGACCCCTGGTCCGTGCTGAAAATGGCCTTCCTGCTCTCCGTGGCTCTGGGAATCGTCACCGTGGTGGCGGCGATCGTGCTCTGGACCGTCCTGGACCTGACCGGGATCTTTGACCAGGTGGACAGCCTGCTCGGGACCCTCGCCGGCTCCGAAGGCGGCGGCTTCGAACTGAAGAAGGTGGCATCCCTGGGGCAGGTGGCGTCATTCGCCACCATCATCGCCGTGATCAATGTGGTGCTGCTGACGGCGTTGTCGATGCTTTCGGCGGTGCTCTACAACATTGCCGCGACCCTCGTCGGCGGCATCGGCGTGACCCTCACGGACGACTAATTCCCGTATTTTTCCGCGGATTCCCGCGGAAAAGGGCCTCGATTTGAGATCGGGCCGGGATGTGCTGTACAGTCATATCTCGGCCCGATGAGGCATCGGGGCGTATAGCTCAGGCGGTTAGAGCGCTTCGCTGATAACGAAGAGGTCCCAGGTTCAAGTCCTGGTACGCCCACGGAACCTGTACTGGTTCTGGCAGAGGTTAGTGAAGGTTCGTCCATGACAGAACCGGAACGGGGTGCATGTGAAGAAGTTGCTGGTTATCGCAGCCACGGTCGCAGGCGTCCTCCTCTACAGGAAAGTGCAGGAATCCGAAGCCCGGAAAGTGATCTGGAGCAATTCAACCGATACGGTTGACTAGCCCGGAACCCGGGGATGGAAGCTGGAAATCAGCTCTCCGGACCTAGGGTATGATTGTCGGGTTGCTTCTTATGGGGGCATGGCGCAATTGGTAGCGCACCTGCTTTGCAAGCAGGGGGTTCGGGGTTCGAGTCCCCGTGCCTCCACCATAGGAAATAGTGAAAAGAGCCAGGCGGCTAGACCGCCTGGCTCTTTTGTTTTCCCCGGAATGTCGCGGATTTTGCCAGCGCCGGCAGGATGTTCTGGTCTCACAACCAAACGCTGCTAGAAGCCCGGCCGGTAGTAGTTCGGTGAATTTTGGTAGTAATAGGTGTTAGGTTCAGTGTGCCCCGTGTGCCCCGGAATCCTGCGGAACTGGTGTCTTTATCTCCCTGGGTGCGCCCGGCGTGCGTCCGGCACCGACCCGGGAGCTGCCCGACCCAAATCTAGCCGAAGCTGTCGGCGGCAGCGGTGCGAGTGGTCGTTCAGCCCTTGGCGGCTTCAGAACACTCTGCAATCATGAACCCAACATGCAGGGAGGGATGACCCAATGTCTCCTCTTGATGAGGAAGCCCGAGCGTACAGAGAAGAAACAATTCTGCATATACGGAGGGGCATCCGGGGTGCCCAACTCCGGGTCACCTTGGACCAGCTACGGGGACGGCAGACGCCCTACGCAGTGAAGCGCCTGGCCCAGCGAACGCTCCCGAAACTGCCGTCTCCATTCGATACTTTGCGAACGCCGAATGGGAAGGTTCCGTCGGATCCGGCGTCACGGCGTGAAATGGCTCTGTATTTGCGCCGTGGGATCAGGTCCGCGCAGCTGAGGGTCGCCCTAGACGAGCAGCGGGGCCGTCCGACTCCCGAGGCTGTCAAGAGACTGGCCCAGAGAAAGCTTCCGACATGGTAGGTCGTGGGCTTGCCCTTAGCGTGGACGCATGCCCGTGGAACAGATCGAGGTGTTATCGTCCTCGTGGTCCTGTAGGGGCGTACAGATGCCCCCGCCGCGGATGCCCGTTTCGGGTCGTCTGCGCGCGCCGGCATTCACGAGGCCCTTCGGGAGCGCAGGCAGCACACCGCAGGAGCCTGTTCTCGTTATCGGTAAAACACTCCGCACACATACCCGGTCCTCCCGGACCGGAGAATCGGACGACTGATGGTGACCACAGAGATCGTGAACGCGTTTCGGCTCGAGAAGGAATTGGAAGACTATCTGGAAGCACATCTATCGCTTCCCGGACAGCGCCTGTTAGTCATCGGAAGGCAGGTTGAGAGGGGAAACCAGATAAAGCGGGGAAAGCAGGTCCTAACAGTCGGAGCACGAATCGACTTGCTCGCGATCGACGCGACCGGGGTCATCTACATCATCGAACTGAAGCTGGGTAAAGCCAGCGAAAGCATCATTGCCCAAATTCTCCGCTATCGCCGCAGGATTAAGCGGATGGACAGGGTGGAGCTCGTTCGGCACGTAGCGGACGGGCAACTCAAGCTCGACTTGGTCATGGCCTTCCGGCAGCATTTCGGTCACCCGCTGCCCGAGACGATCAACGGATCTCAGGTACTCGTCATCGCCGCAGCCTCCATCGACCCCAAAATCACTGACTCCATCCTGGAGCTGCTGGAGACGTCTTATTCAGTCGCAACATTCCGATACGTGGTCCGGTCAGGCACAGTCAGTTTCATCCCGTGTTGTCGCAGCGATCAGGACGTGGCTGAAGGCTCACACCTGGTGCCTATCGCGTCGGCGCCCCCCAAGCGCACCGCTGTGGCGCCAGGTCCAACCATTCGGATGCCCGTTGACGAGAACACCCGACGATTTTGGCTGGCTCATACTCAAGATTTCGCCTGTGTCGTGACCTTCAGATTCATTTACGAGCGCTACCAGCACTGGGTTCGCGCGCAAGATCCCGAAGCACGCCCCCGACAGGACGGACTGTTCGCTCGCGATCTATCTGCGATCGTCTCCGAGTCCAACGGGTGGATCCACGTCTTCGTCCCTCCACCTGGCAATAGGGCTGCAAACGACACACTCATGGCCCCGCCATCAGTTCGGACCTATCGCGCCCAAGGTCATTCCCATTCGGCATACCAGCGGAACCCCGTTCACTACGCCTCGGAACTCTAACGACGGTCACGGCAGCCCTCCCTCTTGCCTGACACCGTTCGGACTTCCTACTTGTCGTTCCTGGGGATGGGCGTGGACGGGGGGCGATCTCCGGAAACCTTGCCCCCATCCCTCCGTCGGGTTCGTTTACCTGACCCTTCATCTCGCTGCTACTTGTGCTCGACGGGCCTCATCAATCGAACAGATATCCACATGTGCATAATCCTGTGGGGAATGTGTGTTCGATAACGGTTGCGCATTCGTCCTAAAATTGAGCCGTGATCAAGGCTGGTTCCCCCGAGGACATGGACCGGATGATGGCGCGCCTGGACGCCGACAAGGTCCGTCCGATAGATGACACCTCGCCGATCCGGGACTTCCCGAAGTACGGCCGCCCTCTGGTGCAGGTCGGCAGCATCTATGGCAAGGCCGTCGCCTGGTCACGCGGCTACGGCCTCATCGAGTGGCTGGATCCCTCGGGCGGGTACCACCTGGGCTGGGCGCAATCGACCAGCATTAAGCGCGTGACGGCCGAGGAGTGGAAGGGAAGCAGCGGGCTATAGGGGGCTGGCGACGGGTCGCAGACATGTCAGAGAGTCAGCTCGCACTGAGGCGTCGAACGCAGGTGCTAATCGACGCAGGCAGTACTGGCATGCCGCGAAGGACTGAACCGGGATGCGATGGGAGCTCCGCCGTCCACCTTCCGAATCCAGGCCCATAGAAACTCTGGTGTGGCCGCGAACTTACACTCCGAGCTATTGCAGGACACGAACGGAACTGAGACAGCCGCAGTCGGGCGCGCCCCTCGATTTGCGGGTCAGATTCGCATGTCGGTGAAAGTGCGGTAACAATATCTGCATGGATCAAGTTCCCCAGCTACAGCCGCGCCCCTCCCTGCTTGGGATGCGACTCTACGGCCCCCCTCTTTCTGACGTGACCGTTCAGTTCGGTCCAGCGCTTACAGCTTTCTACGGTAGAAATGGTGCCGGCAAAACCTCTATTCTCAACGGCCTGCGAAACGCGTTTGCCGGACGAACAAAATACATTACTCAACTCATCATGCAGGCCGACAGCGGGTCGGTAGCTTTTGAGTGGGTAGTGCGGAGCATCAAAGAAACTGCCCGCGATCTTCCTTACAAGTTGAAATATGAAGGCACGGACGCTGATGTTATCGGGTACGCGATCCGCTCCTGGTTCCTATCGGGCGGAAGGCACTTTGATCCCTCCCTCAGCGAGGACGAGATAAAATCCGCGTTTGTCCATGAGTTAGCCGAACTGACCTCGATAGCCATCCTTCCTGCAGGTGGTGAGGAGTCATCTTGGGATGTCTGGCTCTGCATGCCTCCGCAAGGATCAGGATCCCCGGCCATCGAGGGAGCCGTGGCGCGGCTTGTCAATCTTTGGAACAAGGAGGACGAGCGGGAGACCCTGCTTCTAGCCAAAGAGGAGCAGCTTGAGGCGCAATTCGAAGCCGGGGAGATAACAGAAGGAAAGTTTTCGGAGAGACAAGACGAAATCGAAGTTGCGTGGGAAGAGATCGGTAAGGAAGTCGGATGGGGCGTTTTTGAACCAGTAGCAGGGTTCGCCTGGGACTTTGTTTGGTCCGACGATGCAGACAGCGTCAGACGGTTCATCAGCCGTATGCTTGGAGACGGCCTTCCAGTTCCCGTGGTCAAGCTCTTCTCCACCAAGACAATGCCATTCGAGTTGGAGGATGACGAGGACGACTCTGATCTAGACCGGGTTACAGCTGTGAAGCTGATGGCACGTCTCGATTCTCGGCCGGAGGAAGAAAAGGCGGCCCAAGACACAGACGAACTACTGCGTCGCTGGGTTCAGGAACTCGAAACTGAGGTTAATACTATCTACTCGACTCTCCTGCAGGATGCTCCTACTCTCACCCTTAAACTGTCACACCCGTCGCGGTGGCTGGCTGAAAAACCCGTGCAATGGATTGTTCGCTATGGCCACGAAGCCGTGCCTCTCATCTCACTCTCCCGGGCTGAACGTCGATGGGCCAGAATCGCCATCCGCAGGGCACTGGACTTCAACTCGCTTATCGCGGCTTCCGTCATTGACGAACCAGAAGCGGCGCTCCATCGCGCGGCTGAGCGGCACATGTCTGGGGGCCTCGAAGCACTAACGGCATTTGGACCCCAACTCATTCTCGCCACGCACTCTCCGGAAGTTCTCAACTCCAGTGCCACTAAGTGCGTCCATGTGTCGAAAACCGAGGGGAAAACGCGTGTCGGACAGGTTCCCGACTTGCGGCCGGAGTCCCTTGCAGTTTTGGGACTGTCTCCGTCCGACCTTCTGGGCCTTTACCGCATATTCCTCCTAGTCGAAGGTGTCCACGACGAGATCGTTTTGCGCGCCTTCTGCGGACCGGCCCTAGACGAAGCGAGGGTCAAGATTATCCCTATGCATGGAGGAAGGAATCTGCCTGGATCAATTGAGAGCCAGGTTCTGTTTGACCTCACAGACGCACATCTTGTCGCGGTATTGGACGATATCAGGATCCACGAAGTCAACGATGTGTGGAATGAAGCAGTGAAGCTATGGCAGTCCAACGAACAAGATCTGGCCATGACACGCCTGACCAGCGCATTCCGCGGGCGAAAGGGCAGCGAGTACGAGTGGATCACGAATTGGCTTGGGCGGGCGCTGAAGCACCAAGTACATTCACGCATAGAACCCTACGGTTTCCGTGCCCGCGACATTATCGAGTACCTGCCTGTCGAGGTGATGGTTCCAGAAGCCGAAAAGTCCTGGGACGATCTGCGGAGGGAACACGATCAGGCAATTCCGTCACTGGATAAGAGAAAGGGCCTTCATAACTTCAAACAGTGGCTGAGCAGGACCTACAAAGCTGACATATCCGTCAGCGCCATTAGCCGGGGCGCCGAAGCCGCGACAGATGTGCCTGAGGAGTTCCAGAAGTTCAGCTACCGGATACGTGAGATAGGGTCTCGAAGTAGGGCCGGGCGTTGATTCTGAAACGGAATATGACTTGCACAGCGGACCGGAGCACCATGAACGCCTATGGTGACCGCTGGAAGTAACGCGACCCAGTAACACGTCTGTGCTCCATCCCAGTAGTGCCGCGCGAATCCCGGACTCAACGTGGAGTTCGCGGCTGTCGAAGCTGGGGCGGGAGCACCTCAGTGCGTGTGGTGGCACTCGAAGCGGTCGTTGGGCCGGCCTGTGATGCTTATCGACGCGTTAGGCGGCCCCTGGTCCTTCCGGCCTGCCAACCGGGAACGGCGGTGTCCAGAAGTTTGACCTTTTCAGCTTCGAGCTCGCCGTGACGGTGCTTTTGTCGCTGGGCATGGACCCACACGCCGAGAGTGTGTTCCCGCTCAGAATCGCAGTTCTTGTGGCGGGGCCAATCGTTGCCTTCCTCACGGAAAACCACGAGCTGGGCCAGCCGCCGGTGCCATCTGGCTTCCTCGGCCGCTGCCCTGTGGTTCCAGCCCCACCCGGGGACACGGGCAAGGCCTTCGCCGTAAGCCGCATGAAGCGTGCCTTGGGCTGCCTCGCGGCGGCGGTCCGAGAGCCACCGCGCCATTGATCGTTCCTCTTTGTTCTCGGAGCGTTCGCGAGGGAGTTTGCCCTCGGCTTCAATCCAGGCGATGACCTCGTCCATGCGGGCAAGGCTCGAGGCAGAGGGCTTGGGTTTGGTGCCGGCGGCAGCCATGTGTGCCGCCTCGAGCCTCAGGTCCTGGCGGCGCGCGATGACAAGGTGGTAGCCGACGGTGGCAGGCTCAGCGCCGACGAGGTCAGCGATGCGTTTCCGGCTCAGCCCGAGCCGGTACATCAATACCCATTCCGCGTCAGGAGCGCGCCGCAACTTGCCGTCCATGATGGGTGTCATCTTGCCACGGGGCCGACTCAAAGGTCACCCGTGAGGGATGTTCTGATGCCGCTGGTGCTTGAAGTGGGCACCGATCGGAGTGTTCAGCATCCACCCGGTGCGACAGGGGCTATAGCCAGATATAGGAAGTTATAGGGGGTTATAGGAAAAACCCAATAACCCCCTATAACTTCCTATAACTGAGGGCGTGACCCTGTGGAAGCGCTTGGTGAAGGCTCACGTGCGCTGCCGCACTTGGACGCGTTGACGAATCCGAGGCCGCTCCTTCCAACTCCTCGGGGCATCCGATTGAGCTATCCGCGGCCGCGTATCAATGGTCTCAGCGAGCTCCGGGGACTGCGGTGAACAGTCCGGTTTTGAGCTGCAGTTCTCGGCAGGGCTGGATGGCCGATCAAGTCATCTGACGCATCGAGAGCCCACCCCGATTCGGGCGGGCTGTGTCCCATGGAATCAGTCAGATAGCTTGGCTTCCAGCCTGCCGCGACGAGGTTAGACCACACCCATCTGGTCATGCCGTTGGGAGCATTCGCTGCAAGTCTCGAGGTCCGTGTGATCGGCTGTGGGTACGAACCAATAGCCGCACAAACTAAGTACCGATGATCCCTCAACTTGGGCGTCAACGAGGCCATGTTTCCGGGCGTAGTGGGCGCGGAGGCCAATGCGGAGACCCCCCGGTACTGATTCCACGGGAAGGTTTCCTGTGCGGGAGAGTTCCTCTGAGTATGCCCGAGCAGCCGGGTCGATCAGAGCCGAGAATGCATAGGCGTCGTCTGTGTAGGTCGTCGAATGCCATACTTCCGCGTCACTTTGAAGAGCCGCGCGCGCGATCTGAACGGCAAGGTCAACTGCCTTTATTTGCTTGCGGTCGAGGACCGAGGCAACGAGAAAAACTTCCCCTAGCTCAACGCCGTCGACGTCGACTGATTCGATACTCATAGAGAGTTTCCCGATAGCGGCTCTTGAGGACGTGCGGGATGGCGCTGGAAATTCCAGTGTGAACGTCTCGCTGGGGCTTTGCAATGATTCGGCTAGCAACGCCAAGGCGCCGCAATGTATCTGCAGCTTCCAAGCATCCAGGGCCAGAATTTTGTCTTCGACCTTGCCGGCCAGGAGATCTTCTTCTGTGGGCAGCCAGGGTTGTGGACCTGAGCGGGTTACATCACGCATGAAGGCAGCGTAAAAATCATCGGTATCGCCTTGGCGGCGGACACCGGCGGCGCACAGCCATACGGTGCTCGTGCCAACAGTTGAATGGTCCGTGGCTGCACCTCTCCAACGTGAGGTCTTCTGTTTCCACCAGTGTGGTGCGGAAAGGCCCGAAATGCTTTCTCGCGACTCCGAACGCTGGTCGAGGCCAAAAGAGGCGTCGAAGTGCCTAACCAGCGGGTGATCGAGGGCGTTGAGGCGGGGCATGTTCCGGAGTTGAGCCGCTACCGAGGACTCCGGAGCTTCGCCAGCAATACATTTGTTGACGAGTGCACGAAGAGTCTTCGCGTAACGGTGATGGTTCGCATCATCCCAATCGGAAGTAAGGTCATCAACCAGGCACCTCAGGGTAACTCGTCTATCCAGCAACATCCGCCCAGCTTAGCTGGAGATCGAAATGCCGGCGTCGGGCTACTCCATCGAGTCGAGCAGGTCGTCTTCAAGCTCCTGACGCTTGGCGATGGACTGCGCATCCGCAGCGCGGAACGCCATCGTGCGGGTCAGGTATTCGCGGAGATCGACCATAAATATCCTGCGGTCACGCTCACCGACAACGTGGAATGGGAGCAGCCCGGCATCCAGAATCTTGTAGAGGTGTGTACGGCTGATTCCCAGCATCGCCGCGGCCCGGGCGGGGGTCAACTGGTCGTCATCACGTGCGACAGTGACGCCAACGCCGCTACGTAAGCCATCGCTCATCGCGCCCAATACCTTGCCAAGTTCCGAACCATCCGGAAGTGACGCACGCAGTCTACTCAGCGCATCAATTTCGTTCTCGGGCACGACGGAAGCGGACAAAGTGGTAGTCATGTGGAGTTCGCCTTCATAAGAGAACGCGCTAGCGTTCCGGGTCCAGGAAAATAATTTCTAGGTGTCACAAGTGTCACACCCGCCATGTCGCGCGTCAAGTCGCCGAAAATTGGATTCGTTTTCAGTGCCGTTCGTTTTTCATGAGCGGCGGGAAAAATGCTTCCTAGTGGAAAATTACCCCGGAGCGGATAGACCGCTGCGTTCGTGGGCGCGTCAGGGATGCCCGGGCGTGTCCTGTGCCTAGTCGTGTAGATCGAAGTCCAGATCCAGGTCCTGCGGTGTTCTGAGTCGTCGCCACGTTGAAGCGACCGGGCGGTGGGCAGGGCTAAAGCTATGGGCATCCGATCTACGGCGGTCAGCTGTTCCAGGTCGAGCCCAGTCAGCACCGGGACATCTCTGTTGGGCACCTGGAATGTGCGGAACCAACGGCCGCGACATTATGAAGTGCTGTGCCCTACCTTGGGCAGGAATCTCGGTGGTCGTCGGTCCGGGCGATGGGCCGGAGGGTCGAAAAATCCAGCAACATAATGACCGTTATGTTGTAACGATTTGAGCGGGGTTCCATCAAGGGAGGTTACAACCCCGCTTGACTTTGGCACTCAGGGAAGTCATGCTGAGAGTATCAACCTCAGTTACAAGCTACCTTGGAGTTCAAGTGATTATTCCCGTTACCGTCCACGTCCCCGATCACCGGGTGGAAGAGTTCTACATCCGCTTTGGAGAGTTCGTGGCCGACGTCCCAAATCCCGATGTGCCCACCCTGTTGCCGTCCGGGACCGTTCCCTCCTGGGTTGAGACTGATGAAGCCCCTTCCATGGCGGCAGCGCTATGGGATGAGATCTCGTTGCCGGGAAAGGGCATTCTCCGTCACATGATTGAAGCGGCCCGCGATGAGACCGCGCACCTCCTTCCAAAAGAACTCGCCGATCTAAGCCAGTATCCGAAAGGCGCTCCGGGGGTAGCTGGCGTTCTCGGTGGCGTCGGGAAGGCAATTCGTCGTGCGGGTCTTCCCGTGTACACCACTCCTAGGGGCACTTCTTGGCACTACATCTGGGATTGGGACGGAGAGCGCTACTCCATGACGCCTGAGGTCGCTCGCCTCCTGCGCAAGGCATCGCAACCCGGAGGGCGAACGTCAGATAGATAGCCTACGTAGAAGTGCTTGGGGCGGCTCCCGCCTTGCTGACGTGAAGCCTTGGCGGTAGTTGCCCTCTCTGTAATCATGGACGCAAGGTGCAGAGAGGAGCTATCCGATGCCTGCTGCGGGTGAGGAAGCCCGAACGTCCAGGGAAGAAACCATTCTGCGTGTACGAAGGGGAATCCTGGCGGCCCAACTCCGGATTACCTTGGACGAGGTACAGGGCCGACAGACGCCGGAGGCGGTCGTACGTCTGGCGCAGCTGACACTGCCGCGGTTGCCTTCACCGTTCAAGACTTTGAGAACGCCGGACGGGAAGCTCCGGACTGACCCAGCGTCACGGAGAGAACTAGCTCTACATGTTCGCCGCAACATTCTGGCCGCACAGTTGAGGGTGGCCTTGGACAAGGAACGGGGCCGCGTGACTCCCGAAGCCGTGACGAGGCTGGCCCAGATGGAGCTACCGGCCTTGACGTAGGCGCGGCTATGACAGCTGTGGGAGGCCGGTCGTCTGAAACGCCCCCGATAGTGCGGGGCTATGCCGTCGCGGACTCATTGTCCACCCCCAACTTAATATCGGAAATGTGAAGAGTGCGAGTGCGGTCTTTCCACTTGGAACGGTATAGACCTTGACCGGGCCCGACTTCAAAATTCGCCACCTGCTCCATAAAAAAGGCGCCCTTTTCCGCCAGTGTGGCAGGCCCAAGTAGCAGGCTGCTGTTCGTCGCACTGCAGGGGAGTCGATGGAGGCTCATGGAACGGCCTGCGACCACGATGCTTAGCCGGTCTGGTCGCCAAGATCGACCAGACTTTCGACAAGCCAAGCGGGGCCGGGAGGGTACGGTCCAGGACGGTCCCGAGTCCATTCCCTACATAGAACATCGAAGTCGTCGATGAACACGATGGCCGGCTTGGACGCCGTCCACCCGGCGCAACTTCGGTGCGTGCAAACAGGCTGCCTGTTCTTCCTCACCCCGGTCTCCACCGCGGTTCGGTAGAGGAACGGTCCTCACCGCGGGACAGAGGCCACAAGGATCGATTCCGTCGAGACCCGCCCGTCCTAGCCCAGACTCAAGGTGTAGTCGTTTCTCGCACCACAGTCGAAGATTGACCGCTATATCTCCGGACTGACCGCCGATCAAGTCGCGAGTCTTGCCGCCGCGGCACCCGTCGTCTTCGACTTTGCTCACACTGCCGTGCGGAGCATGGCAGCCTCGGAAGCGCCGGTCGTTGGCGCATCGGGATCCTGAGTGCCAAGATCCTGTGGTCCGGACGGGTGGGCTTCCACCGACTTCTCTTCTTCGATAGCCGCAACCGTTTCGTCCTTCTCCAAGGGCTCCAGGAAGGTGAAACGGTCACACGCGTTTCTCAACGTCGATGGCGTCTTCTTTTCGCCGATCCCGATCACGCGCTTGCAGGATTGGCGGAGTCTGATGTGGCCATGCAGCGGTAGTCGCAGTCCGATGCGACGAGGCAGAACGTATCAACGTTTCCGATGTCGAAGGGCCGTGCCATAGCCCAGGGAAGTAAAGTCCCAGACCAGAGAGAGTAGAGCTGGGGACTGCTGAAGGTCTAGTTGACGGTGTCAAACCTTCAGCAGTCCTGCTTTATGCAGGGTCGGCACAGCTACTGTAATGGGCCCTCAGAGGAGCGTCGGCTGAGCCGGACCCCGTCGGTCGCGTTCCTTGGCGAGGGCAATGAAGTCATCCACGCCCATCAGCCATTGCCGCTGCTCCGGTTTGTACGGTTCGTGCAGGGTCCGGGGGATGACGAGCTGGATCCTGTGGTCCCGCATCTCATCCGTCTGGGCCGGGCTGATCGGGCTCTCCAAGGTCAGCAGATGCTTGTCATCGATGCGTTTGGCCTCGCTGAGGACCTGTCGCCAGCGGTCCTTACACGTGGTCTTGACGCCCAGCATGGTCAGGTCGAGGGCATCGAAACCAGGATCGCGGTACTCGCCGATGCCCGGGAAGATAAAGTCCGGGCGAGCCCGGTTCTCCGTCACAGGGTTGAAGGTGTGGCGCACATCCAAGGCCGCGAAAAGGGCGATGAGCTGGTTCTCCAGTCCCTTCCCGGCCCGGCTCTTGCGCCGGTTATGCAGCGACAACGACACTTCGATGAACTTGTCCACGTCCACATGGCCGTCCTTGTAGAGGGCGTCGAGAGTGTCCACCGCCAGATGCCGTTCCAAAGTCCGGAACAGGATTTCTTCCTGTTCCATCCACGCCATGAGGACCTTGTCTGGGTCATCGGCCGGGTGCAGATCGGGGAGGGTGGAGCGGGCGAAGGCGCCGAACTCAGCCGAGGTGGGGAAGCGGGGCCCGAATTTGACTAGAATCCGCTCCAGCCAGTCATCGTTGCGCGGTTCGATGGCGATGCCGAGCATGTCCAGCAGATACATGGCGGACAGGCCCAGGCTGTCGTGCCCGCTTTCCAGGCCGGAGCGGACCGAGAAACCATGGTGTTCGAGCACATCGGTGCCGAAGAGCCAGTCCAGCTGCGCGGCGATGCTGGACCCGGCCGGCGCCACGATGAACAGGGCATCCCCGGTTTTCTGCTTCGCGATAAAGACAATGTCGCCCGGTTGAGCCATTTTCATAGCGTCCACCGAGCCTGGGTAATAAAGGCGGTATTCGGACCGGTTCGGAGTGTTGATCCGGGCATCGTAGAACGTCAGCGTGCCGTCTTCCGCAACAGGTTCGTCTGTGTCATCGGTGACGAGCAGAAACCGTGTCCGGATGACCAGCTTTTCCGCGGGCCTGCCAAAGAGCCCCTGCAACGCCTTAACACCGTCGAGCTCGTGCTGGTTAGAACGCCGGCCGACCGTTTCAACGCTGCTGAGGATCTTCGCCGCGACGCCATCGAAGTGATCGGCAAGATCTCCGAAATCCATACGTAAATCCCCCAATAGTCATCATTCCCATGCGCAGGCCGCGCAGTTGACGGTATCGCGGCGCCGGGGCTTCCAGACGCCGAGACACTCTTACGATGTCACTGGCCGCCTCAGGCGGAAAGGGGCTGCGCCGCGGCCGGCTGGCTGACAATCTTGATCACATGTGGGGTCATGATCCGGGCTATTTCCTTCATCACCGGGGTGACGACGCTGTTGCCGAACTGCTTATAGGCCTGGGTGTCACTCACGGGAATCCGAAAGCTGTCTTCATAGCCCATCAGACGCGCGCATTCGCGTGGTGTCAGCCGGCGGGGCCGGTTGCCGTCCTGCGCGACAAGGATTTCCGAGCCGTCCTTGTAATACCGTGCCGACAGGGTGCGGCTGGTTCCCGTGGGGTGGACCAGCCCGAACCCGAAGCCGTTGCCGGCGGCCTTGTGCTTGGCGGCATAGGCCTGCAGGTACGCCCACAGCTTCGGCGTCAGGGTGAACTTGGCTTGTACTTCGGCGTTCTCGTGATCAAAGAACCTGTCCCCGTCCCATTCGAGCACCGGCTCGGTGCCGTCAGTCTTGTGCAGGATGGTGTTCAGTTTCGGGCCGACCGGGGGGACCTCCAGATCCTCCCAGCTGAAGTCCGTGGGTTCGCGGAAACCGACAATAATGATGCGTTCCCGGTGCTGGGGAGTGAAGTTGATGGCGTCAATAACCTTGACGTGGACCTCGTAGCCGAGTTCCTCCTGCAGGGTCTCCATGATCACGGCAAAGGTCCGGCCCTTGTCATGGGACCGGAGGTTCTTGACGTTCTCGAGCATGAACGCCGCCGGACGCTTTTCATTGATGATCCGGGCCACATCAAAAAAGAGGGTGCCTTGGGTTGCATCCTCGAAGCCGTGCAGCCGCCCCAAGGAGTTTTTCTTGCTCACTCCGGCGATGGAAAACGGCTGGCAGGGAAAACCGCCGAGCAGAATGTCGTGATCCGGAACTTCAGACGCAGGGAACGGCTGGATGTCCCCGACGAAGGTGTGGGAGTCCGCCTGGTCGTCCGGGAAATTCGTCAGATAAGTCTTCTCGGCGTACTTGTTCCACTCGCTCGTGAACACGCAGCGCCCGCCATGAGCCTCGAAACCCTTCCGGATCCCGCCGATGCCCGCAAAGAGGTCAACGAATCTGAAATCTTCGGGCCCGATGACCGCGGTAGGCAGCCCCAGTAGCTCCTTCAAAGCCGGGGCGAGCATCGTCGGACACGGCGTTTCGCCGCTTTCCCAGCGGGCCACCGTCCGGTCCGAGACGTGGAGCTGCTCAGCGAGCTGACGTTGGGTGTACCGGGCACGGGCCTGGCCGAGAAGGGTGGTTACGTTGTCCATCATGTCCTATCTGGGTTGTTCACCTGACATTCTGTCGCATAAACGACCCAGAGCACGGAGTGCCGCGCCGTTTGATGCCCCGAAGTTTTCCGTGTGGATCCACTGTACGGTTCCCCTCCGACAAGAATTCGAGCGATCCTCGGGCGGCAGGGACATGAGGTCGCGGGAAGTCATGCACAGCGGAGGGTTCCTGCAGCGCGGGTGCGCCGTCCTCGGATGCGGCTGTTTCATCGGGCGGACATCAGGGCACAGAGGCGGACCGGCATTTCCTCCCGCGAAAACGGGTGATGTCGCTGCTCTGCTATATGTTTTACGGAGTGTCCGCGAGGGAGAACCATTGGAATTTGAAGTTATGCCGCCGGGTCCGCAGCTCATGGAATCCATGAGGGCGGTGGGTTATTCGCTGAAGACCGCCATCGCCGATGTCGTCGACAACTCGATCACGGCGACCGCGACAGCAATTGATATCCGCTTCAGCGCGGAACCAGGAAACACTTTTGTTTCGATCAGCGACAACGGGACCGGTATGGATGCTGCCGGCGTGCGGCACGCGATGAAACTTGCCGGGCGAAACTCCACGTCCGCCAGAAACGCTGGCGATCTTGGCCGCTTCGGACTTGGCCTGAAAACGGCATCACTCTCCCAATGCCGGGTCCTGACTCTCATCAGTAAGCAGGACGGCGTCTTGGTCGGCGTTCAGTGGAATCTCGACCACCTCGCCGAATCCGGGCAATGGCAGCTCTACGTCCTTTCCGACGATGATCTCCTCGGGCTGTCACACACCCGGTATCTGGATGACAAGGCGTCGGGGACTGTTGTCCTGTGGGAAGAAATCGACGTTTCGGATCCTGACCACGCCCGGTTTACCGAGGATTTCACGGCGAAGATGGCGGACGCCAAGGAGCATCTTGCTCTGATCTATCATCGCTTCCTGGAAGGGGAGGATGGACAAAAGATCAGCATTAGCCTGAACCTGGAAAGAATCGAGCCCGCAGACCCGTTCCTGAGGAACAACAGGGCTACCCAGTCCGGGCACAAGGAACTGATCCGCGTCGACGGTGGAGAAATTACCTTCCGCCCCTACACCTTGCCTTTCATCAACAAGATGTCGGCCAAGGAACGGGCCCAGGCGCAGCTTAATGGTCCGTTGAGGGACAACCAGGGATTCTACATATACCGCGCCAAGCGTCTCGTGATCTGGGGAACATGGTTCCGGTTGGTCTCGAGAAGTGAATTGGGGAAGCTCGCCCGGGTTCAGGTTGACATTCCGAACACTCTTGACCACCTGTGGGCCTTGGATATCAAGAAATCCGCGGCCAGCCCGCCGCCAGCGATCCGGCAGGCTTTGAGGCAGGTGATCGATCGGATCATCCAGCCCAGTGAGCGGGCGTTCCGCCATAAGGGCGTCATTGACGACTCCCGGCAAAGCGTGATGCGTACATGGCTGGGACTGAGCAGCCGGGAGGGGTTCTACTACCAGATCAACCGTGAGCACCCGCTTTTGGAAAATCTTGCCGAGCAGCTTGATTCCGAGCAGAGACTTGCTCTCGACACGGCCTTGAAAGCCATAGAGTCCTCCTTTCCTGTCACGGATGCCTACGTGAAACTGACTGGGGATCAGCCGCAGAAGCCCCCCGAGACCACAGAGACTGCCCTGAAAGACCTCGCCACGGAATACTGGCGGCAGTGGTCCGCTGGGGGAGGATCGGCCGAGGACTTCATCAACGGCTTCAAGGCCGCTGAACAGTTCTCCCGGTGCCGGGACATCCATGCCTTACTGACTGAAGTTACCGAACTGGGAGTTATGCAATGACGCATCTTGAGGAAACACGTGCCCAGGAGGCTGCTCAGCTAGAACGCATGCTGAAGTCGCAGCTTGTTGGCGGTGCGCTGACAGAAGAGATGGTGAATACCAACCTGAAACTGTTGGCGGGTATGTTCGGGAAGAGTCTGGGGCCGGACGATTTGGCCGCTATCGTCCAGCGAATCCAGGCAGCGATGGGCATCTCGATGGACCGTGGAACCGTTCTGACTGCCGAAGGGTACGAGCCATGGGTGAAGCAGCAGCGCGGTGCGATTGACTGGCAGCGCTGGACCGCATACCAGGATTGGCTGGTCAACGAAAAAGGCATTTCACCCCGTGTGGTCCAAGACATGGGGGTGCTGACTGATGACATTCTCGATCTCGTGGGTGATCCACATCGTGAGGGCGCATGGAACCGGGTCGGTCTGGTTCTGGGAGACGTCCAGTCCGGAAAGACCGGAACCTACTTGGGACTGTTCAACAAGGCGATCGACGCCGGATACAGGCTGATTGTCGTTCTTGGCGGCCACACCGGGTATCTTCGCCAGCAGACTCAGAAACGTGTCGACGAAGGCGTCGTCGGGATGTCCAAACCTATGCCTGGCTCCAAGCTCGGGACGGATGCATCACCGGAAAAATACGTGGGTATTGGAGTGAACAACAGAGAGCTTGTTGGCCGGGTCGCCGCCAGGACGAGCGTCTGGTCCGACTTCAACTCCAAGACCCAGCAGACGACGATGATCCACGTTGGTAAAGCTCCGGATCAGACATTCGTATTTGTCGTCAAGAAAAATAAGGCCATACTCCAAAGCCTTGTCAACGAGTTCGAAGAACAGACCGGTTCCAACGGAAAACTTGAACTGCCGATGATCTTGCTGGATGACGAATCGGACTATGCCTCCGTAGATACCAGCAAGGAAGAGGACGACCCGACGGTCATCAATGCCCTTATCCGGGAACTGCTCACCAAGTTCGAACGCAGCTCCTACATCGGTTTCTCTGCAACACCATTCGCGAACATCTTTATTGACAGCGACGTTAAGGATGATCTGTTCCCCAAAGACTACATATATGCGCTCGAGGCGCCCTCGAACTACGTGGGAGCGGACAAGGTCTTCAGCTCCACAGACGGTGGCGCCGCCGAACAAGTCGTGGACCTGACGGATGCCGACGAGTTCTTCCCCCCCAAGCACAAGGCCTCACTGTCCGTTACGGGAATCCCGGAGAGCCTGCGCGAGGCGATCAGGACATACCTGATCGCAAACGCCATCCGTGATATCCGAGGAAACAAAGATGAAGCGAGGGCCATGCTGGTCAACGTCTCCCGCTTTATCAACGTTCAGGACCAGGTGATCACGTATGTCACCAGTGAACTGACCCACCTTCAGAACACCATCGGGCTCAACACGAAAACGTACGCATCAGGACAGCCGAACAAGGTGTTGGATCAGCTCAAGGAGACCCACGCAAAGCACTACGCGAATGCCGGGGTGACGTGGGAGCAAGTGCTCGCCGCACTCCCTTCCGCCGTAGCCGACATCACCCCGGTGGTGATCAACTCCTCCCTGAATAAGAAAAACACGGCGGAACCCATGAGTCAGAAGCGCCGGCCCCGGCAGATTGTGGTCGGCGGGGACGTCCTCAGCCGTGGGCTGACCCTCGATGGTCTTATGGTCAGTTACTTCTTCCGGCACGCGACGGCGACGGACACGCTCCTTCAAATGGCACGCTGGTTCGGCTATCGGGAAGGCTATGAGGACCTCTGCCGGGTCTGGATCACGGCAGAACAGGCCGACAACTTCGCCTATATCGACCGGTCCGTGAAGGAGCTCAGGGCCGACCTGATCAGCATGCACAATGATGGCTACACGCCGGAGGACTTTGGAGTCGCGGTCCGGAAACATCCTGGCGCGATGCTGATCACGGCGCGAAACAAGATGAAAACAGCCACTGAGTGGAAAGTGCGGGTGTCATTCTCCGGGCGGTCTCCGGAAACCACGAAGCTGTCGGCGCGGCCCTCGCACGTTAAAAGTAACTACGCGGCGGCGGAAAAGCTGATCCTGGCCATCGAGGAGGACAGCACGGCAACGTACGTCCCCCGAGAAAAAACCCTCAGCCACCGCTGGACGGATGTTGACCGCCAGCACGTCGCAGACTTCCTCGGTGCATTCACCGCCCACTTCAAGGACTTCCAGTTCTCGCCCGCACTGGAACGGCATGTGCGCTCAGGATCGCACCATGACAACTGGGACGTGGTGTTTATGGCAGGAACGGCGAAAGCGCCCACCCGGGAAATCGGGGATCGGGTGATTACGCTGAACCAGCGGACAATTGGGCTGGGCGACGAGTCTTACGCCGTGGCCGGCAGCAGCCGCCGTCTCGGTGGGCGCAGTGATTTTCGGCTGGTAGCCGATGCCCAGTCCGTGTCGGAGATGGAGAAGAAGTACGCGGAGAACAACACGTCCGCAAACCCCCCGGAGTCAGAATACATCCGGATTCTGGACCGGCCGGTTCTGTTTATTTACGGGATGGACCCCAATGAGATAGAAGACAACGGTTCGGGCCATAGGAAGCCCAAGGATCCGGTTGTCGCTATCAAGCTGGCGTTTCCGCACGCATCATCAGATCCATCGGATGAGACCGAGGATGTCGAGTACATGATCACCAAATCCATGCTCCGCAAGATGATGGGCCCGGAGGATTTGGAGGGTGCATCCGATGAATAGCCAGATTCCCGAGGACGTCGTCGCATCGTGGGACGAGCTGCTTCAACGCGGGGAGGGCCGGCAGCGTCTTCTGGGCCTTGGGCATCCCCTAAAAATCCACTTCGGCGACGGGGATGCCGGCGAGCCCATATTCTTCGTACGCTCCCGCGTCCGGCCGCGGAAACCTGATATCTCGGCGGCCGTCCGCGTGGACTTGGGGCTGCGGAAGGACGGGGAGTGGGCCATGACGTTCGCACTGACTGACATACGCTTCAAAAAAACGTTCATGAGTTTGTGCTGGGACCTTGCCGAGCGAAGCAAAGACGCCGCCTCCGAAGCCGAGGGACTGGCGCGGTTTGCCACTGCTTTGGGGGAGTGGAAGAAACTGATGACGTTCCACGACTCCGACACCCTTTCAGAGGCCCAGGTCCGGGGTCTGATCGCAGAGATGTGGTTCGGTTTTGTCTCCGGCCACCTGCACGCTCCCGTAGAGCAGATTCAGGAGGCCTGGCAGGGTCCTCTGGGAAGCGATCAAGACTACAAGTTCCTAGACGCGATCTATGAGATCAAATCCGTTCACGCCGATTCCACCAAAGTGAGGATCTCATCGGCCGAGCAGCTGGACGCCGCGCCTTTGGACCTCGTACTGGTAACTCTGACAGAAACCCCCGTAAAAACTGCCGCGTCCTGGACGCTGCGTGACCTCATTACCCACGTGGAAGATCTTCACGCCGGCGACCTGTCCAGTCTGGAACGGTTGACCTACAAACTCGAACAAAAACTCCGCGTTGATAAGGGCAATCCCTATTACGCCGAACATCACTATCTCCCCGTCGGCTACCGGGTGTTTGCGGTCTCCCCGGACTTCCCGGCAGTACGTTCTTCCGGGATCCCGACCGACGTGGTCGATGTTTCCTACAGTCTCAAGATTCCTGCTTTGAACAAGTTTCTGAGCTTCAGCGCCAAATCCGAAGAATCAGCATTCGTTCCCGACCCCGGAGTAGTCAGCCCGTGAACATCGAAGAATTCCATCTGAATCTCAAGTCCGATGTAAGGGTGCGGGCCGAAGCGGAAAACGACTTCGCCGCCGGCGCCTTCGCCAGCTTGATGGCGGAGCGGCTGTCCGACGTCGAAGAGGTTGATAGTCTTCAAGTCCTCCACTATGAGGGGCGGGGCTCCAATCGACAGCACCTCGCCATCGACGGATTTGACCTTGACGACACCGACGGCCAAATATCTCTCGCCGTTGTCGACTGGCGGGACTCCGAGGACATCGCGGTCATTTCCACCCCGGATGCGAGAAAGCGCCTGAAGGCACTCGAATACTTCCTCACGGAATCCGTTCAGAACTTCCTGGAAGATGCGCTGGAGGAAAGCTCTGCGGCCCACCAGCTCGCCAGAGACCTTCGCTCCCGGGGCCGCAACGTCAGCCGCTACCGCCTGTATCTTCTGACGGATGCGCGCACCAGTGACCGGATGAAGGACGTGGTCAGCTCCGAACTCAACGGTGTGCCGATCGAATATCACATCTGGGATCTGCAGCGGCTCCACCAGGTCCAGGAGTCCAACAGTGGTCGGTCAGAAATTGAGATCGATCTTGAGGAGTGGCTCCCGTTGGGCCTCCCGGTGCTCAAGACCACAGGGAAGAGCGATGACTTCGTAACGTACCTGGCATCAGTTCCAGGTGATGTGATCGCGGACCTCTACGGCCAGTACGGGAGCCGTCTGCTCGAAAGCAATGTCCGCAGCTACCTCAGTGCCCGCGGCATGGTCAACAAAGGCATCAAAAAAACTGCCCTTACCGAACCCGAAATGTTCCTGGCGTACAACAACGGCATTACGGCTACCGCAACCGCAGTATCCGTGGATGTGGCTTCCGGCATGCCGGTTCTACGGGGCATAGAAAACCTCCAGATCGTCAACGGCGGCCAAACTACAGCCTCCCTCTACAACCTGCGGAAAGAAACGTCCCCCAAACCGGACCTGTCCGGCATATTCGTCCAGATGAAACTCATCGTCGTCGACTCCGCGAAAGCAGAAGAGATCGTCCCGGACGTTGCCCGATACGCCAACAGCCAAAACAAGGTCAGCGCGGCCGACTTCTTCTCCAACAGTCCATTCCACCGCCGCATCGAGGACCACTCCAGGCATGTCGCGGCGCCGGCGCTGGCAGGCAAGTCCTACAACGTCTACTGGTACTACGAGCGCACCCGCGGACAGTACCTGAACGAAAAGTCGCGTGGTGGCGCTACACACGCGAAGATGTTCGAGTCGCAGCACCCCAAGAGCCAGGTGATGACAAAAACCGATGTCGCGAAGTTTGAACTTTCCTGGCAGCAGAAACCCCACGTTGTCAGCCAAGGTGCTCAGAAGAGCTTCATGGCCTTTGCCGCTTCGGTGGCGGAGACATGGGAACGATCGGAGTCGGACTTCAACGAGCTGTACTTCAAGAACGTCGTGGCCCGGGCCATCATGTTCAACACCATTCGCGCGGACATAGCCAACGCAGACTGGTACGAAAAGGGCTATCTCGCCAACATCGTCACGTACACGATGGCCAAAATCGCACGCGAAATCGAGAAACAGGGCCGAGGGTACCTGATGGACTTTAACGCCGTCTGGGCGCAGCAGTCACTGCCCCAACCAGTCCGCGATTTTGCCGTCCACGTAGGCAGCTTGGTCCTCGGGGCACTCAACTCGCCAGACCGTCCCGTCAATAACGTAACGGAATGGGCCAAACGTGCCGAATGTTGGAACCTTGTCCAGCAGATTCCCGTCATCTTGCCGGAATCGTTGCTCAATACACTGGTCTCGCCCGCTAGACAGATCGACCGCCGACGCGACGCTGCGGCCACACAGAAAATTGACAATGGAATCAATGCAACCATGAGGGTGCTGCAGATCTCGCCCGCGGACTGGTCAGAGGCCATCAGCTACGGTCAGCAGCATCGTGCGCTCACTGAAAAGGAAATCAGCGTCCTTAGACTTGTGGCCCGGCCCACCCCGGCAGTTCCTACGGACCGCCAAAGTGCGGTCATACTGGGGGCACTCCAAAAAATTCAGGATCTTGGATTCGCCAAGATATGACGGCCAGGCTAGGGGCCATTGGCTGAACGACGTACCGTCCCGCAAACATCTCCTAAATAGGACGAGACCCGTTCGCCGGTAAACCACCGGAGAACGGGTCTCGGAACGTTGTCTCAGAAGTTCCCACCTCGGGTTTGGGGTTTACGAGACTCCAGCTGCCGAACGGTGGCGGTAGTACGTTGCCTTAGACCACCCGACGGTCCGGGATGCATCGACGACTCCGAGTCCCTCGGAGTCGATGAGGTGCTTCACCGTCCGGAGATTCAGCGCGACCTTATCGGCGTCCGGGGTCGGACGGCCGAACTTCACACCCCGGGCCCTGGCGGCATCGACGCTGGCCTGAACTCGCTCTTGGATGAGCTCGCGTTCGTACTCGGCGAAGGTAGCCATGAGGTGCAGCATCAGGCGTCCTTCGCGGGTCGCCGGGTCGATGCCGTCCGACAGGGATCTCACCTCGATTCCCCGGTCGAGGAGGTCCTCCACCGTGGTGATGACGTCGATCATGGAACGCCCGATGCGGTCGATGCGCCAGACAACGAGCTCGTCACCTCGACAGAGCCGATCGTCGAGGTTTGCCCATCCCGAGCGGGACCTGGCTTCCTTGGAACCGGAGACCTGGTCGGAGAAGATCTGCTTCGCGTCGACGCCTGTATCGATGAGTGCCCGGCGCTGGAGGTCGTCGTCCTGCTTGTCCTTCGTCGACGTCCGCGTGTAACCAAACTTCATGGTGGATTCCTTCCCGGGAATGTTGATCAGGACGCTGCCAGGAGCTGCTCGCGCCAGGCTTTCTTGATGTCGGACCGCGGCGGCTTAAGGGTGATGATGTCCGGGTAGCCGCCGAGCCTCTGCCGAAGGGACAGGGCCGTTTCGAAATCGTGATGGCTCCCATCTGCTGCGCGCAGTTCGGGGCCGCCGAGGACAAGCGTGGCTGATGAGATCGTCCGGCGGTGGTCGATGAGATCCTGCCGAATTTCGGGCATGATCTCATCGGTAACAGCGTCGGCAGGCTCAATGCCAAGAGCCAATTCGGCATAGGTCAAAACAGCACCCAGATGAGTCAGCGTTCTGTCCGGGCGGACGTGCGCGGAGGAAGTCAGACCAAGACCGGCGGCGTATCTTCTCGCGTGCGAATTCCGAGCGGAACGACTGCCCTTGGCGTCGTTCCACATTGCGATCATGTCGATCAAATCAACACGATCGCGTTCGGCCTGTTGGACGGCGAGACGTTCCTGGTACTCGGGTCTGGCCCGCTCTGCCTCGAGTGCGGCTTCGCGAAAGGCACTTTCCTCGGCCAGCTTGCGGGCCTGTGCATCGCGTTCCGCCTCCCGCCCAACAGCGGCCTGGCGTTCCCGTTCAGCCTGTTCCGCGGCGAGGCACGCCCGCTCGGCCTGTTCTGCCTCGGCCGCCTGCCGGCGCTCTTCGTAAACCTTGAGCGCGGTTTCTTCGGCTTTCTGGCGCTTCCACTCGGCAGCCTGGCGCTCCAGCTGGGTCCAGTGGCCCGTGCTCTTGGCCAAGAAGATCCGCTTGTTCTGGTCATAAACATCGCGTGCAGTCAGTTCGCCAGCGAGTATCCGCTGAGCGAAGCGGTCGACCGCCGCGAGACGTGCCGGACGCTCAGGATCGACCTTCTCGCGGGCATTTAGTGCGTCGACCTCGGCGCGCCAGTCCCAGCCCGGTGTCGCGATCATCTCATCGTCGCCGTACCGGGCCTTGCCGAGTGTCTGCTGGTCAGGGTGTTCATGGGTGTTGTAGCGGGCGCCCCGTGACATGGCGAACTTTCCGCGATCGGTGCCGGGTTCACCCGGGTGGGCGATGAAGGGCTTCACGATGACCGGCACCGGGAACTTGCGCTGCATCGCCGCGGCGGTGCGCTGGGTCTTTGAGTAGAAGAAGACATGGCCGTGTACTTCGGTGCCGGGGTCGCGGTCGTGGACCGCGCCGTGGCC
Organism: Arthrobacter sp. 49Tsu3.1M3; assembly: GCF_900168135.1. Classification (NCBI taxonomy): domain Bacteria; kingdom Bacillati; phylum Actinomycetota; class Actinomycetes; order Micrococcales; family Micrococcaceae; genus Arthrobacter; species Arthrobacter sp. 49Tsu3.1M3. The sequence goes on along the minus strand of NZ_FUZD01000007.1, from coordinate 116,083 downwards.
GAGGTCTCTGGGGTGGGCGGCGACGAAGTCTTCGATCATCTCCCGGGTCAAGGCATTGGAGACGATGGACCAGCCACGACGGCGGGGAGGCCTTGGCGCGGTAGGGTTAGTGGTGTTCTTGGACATGTGCTGATGTCCTCTCTGAAACCCCCGGTTGCCGCCGGGGGTTTCTTCGTTATCTGGGTAGTGCCGGTGTTGGGAATTGGTCTGGCATGCTCACTTGTTCCTAGGCGTACTCACTTTTCTGTAGCGCGTACTCAGTTTGCATAGAAAAAGTGAGTGCAGATCCGAAGAGGAGAAGTGCGGAAAAATCGGGAAGTAGGAGGTCCACGAGTACTCACTTTTTCGGCAACCAAATCAAGCCGGGTACGAGCGCACACGCATTGATCCGCATGATTCCACGGGTTGATGGAGTCCCGAAGGTGAAACGTACTCAGTTTTCGTGTGTTGCTGTCAGAGCTGGCTGCCGCACATTTCTGTGCGATGGATTCCGTGCTACATGTCATCGCTTCCCCTTCCGCCACCGGGACCACTGCGGCATCCCGGCGCCCTGCCATGCAGCGACCAGTGAAGTGGTCCACCTGGCTCCGGCGAAGAGCCCGTACCCGGTCGCGGAGAAGCCGCACACGACGGCCAGCCAGCGCCCGATCCCGAGCCAGACACTGCCGTCGACATTGGAGGCCCACTGCAGTCCCGTAAAGAGTCCGGCGATGACCATCCAGATCCCGGCGACGACTATTGCCACCGGCAGGAGTGTCAGGAACATCGCTGCAGCGGCCGACCAGAGCTGGCGGTCGGCCAGTCTGGCGGTGCCTGCCATGACCAGCTCCGCTCGTTCGTTAGCTGCGGCCAGCCTGACAGTGACTACCTGGGATGCTTCGCCGGCGACCTGGCCGACCGCCTCTTCGATCTGCTGGCCAGCTCGCTGCTCGAAGCGATGCAGAGCCACTGCGGCATTGCTGATGAAAGCCCTGTTCTCGTCACCCTGCAGCTGGAACTTTTCAATCGCCGAAGCCATGCCCTGCCGGTGCCTCTGCGTCTCGAGGATCAAGCTCTTCGAGGCGGCGCTGAAGTTCTTTCCGTCGAGACTGCGCGAGAAGTCGATGAGCGTCTTCTCGATCTCGCTCAACCTGTATCCGATGCTCGCGATCTGCGGCGACATGCCGGCGAAGGGCTGTGAGATCGGTGGAAGGGCCTTCTGCAGTTCCTCCTTCACCGTCTCCTCTATGACGATCTGTAGGTACGCCTTCAGATCGTTCACGGCCTTCGTCTGCGCGTTCACCGCGGCGATGACTTCCGCGTTTGACGGCTCCGAGGGAGTCGATGATGTCGAGTTCTGCTGCTCCTGACGCAGCCGGTCCGCGAGTCGCATGGGTGGTTCCCTTCTGTTGGTTCTGTTGGTGGATGTCGAAGACGGCCGCGGCCCCTTCGGCTGTGAATTCCGGGGTGAGTGCTGAGGCCTTTTTGCGTCCGAGCTTTCCGTCAGAGCGCCTCATCTTGTAGCTCCACCCGTCACGGTGGGTGACGGCGAGCGTTACCCCCTGTTCCTCGAGCACTTGCTCAAAGGCCTGCTGATCGACCGAGCGGGGATCAGAAAGCGCAATGTAGACCTTGTCGCCGAGGGTCTGTTCGAACCCTCCAGATGTGAAGGCTTCGCGCCGGAGCTCCCAGTCGGGCTTTGGCTCTTCGGGGTCGGGGAGCACTCGCAAGCCCTCGTCGCGCATGAGATGATCGTTCAGTTGGCGCAGCCCGTGCTTCCAGCTTGTGTAGCGCTGGAGAGACTTCCCGGTGATGTTGTCGTGGTTGGCCACAAGGATGTGCGCATGCGCGTGGCCACCTGCTGAATCCGCGTGCACGGCAATGAGGTAGTCGGCGGTATGCATCCGCTCGACCAACTTGATCGAGACGTCCAGAACACGTTTCAGATCGTCCGGGTCGGTGACGTCGAGCTCGTCCGGAGCAAAAGCCAGGACGTAGGACTGGAGCTCAACCTTGCGGCCACGGGCAGCGGCCATCATCTCGGTCCGTTCGATAAACCTGGCTGGCGAAGCTGTGTGATCGCCGGTGACAGATATCGCTAACGCCGCGGCACGGGTCCGGCCGGACTCGATGAGATCTGCGCGGCGCTCTCTCGAGTTCCCGAAGAGGACGTAATTCACAGCGCCGGCGGCATCACGGGAAGAACGGACGTTTACTGTGCTCATGACGCCGTCCGGTCTCCGAGGGAGGCACGCACCTCATCGACCGAGACCTGCACCTCGCGAAGCAAACCTTCATCGACCGCCGGGGCGTCTCCAGAGTGGACGGCCCGGAGCGCCTGGTTGAGATTCTGACCGACCCTCCGGAGCTGTTCCACAGCCGTCACCAGCTCCGGCTGAGGCGACCCCTGGGCCGCCAGATGCATCCGTGAAACCTCATCCCTGCGGGCGTCCAAAGCGTCAAGGACGACCCCGCGCACCCACGCACTCGGCTTGACGCCGAGCACGTGTGCACGGAGACGGATCGCTTCGCGCTCCGTCTCCGTGAGCCGCACGTCCAACGAGACCTGGCGACGCTCACGGGTGGTCTCGTTGGACGTACGGCTGTGCCTACGCGGAAGGGACAACGGATGCAGGCCAGCAGGGTTTTTGTCGGACATTTCGCTGGCGCTCATGTCCGACAAAAACCCCTCCCCCTCGTCCTCGGTCGCTGCGCTCCCTGCGGGCGAGGGGGAGGGGGCATCCGCTTCGGGGTCGGCTGGAGCAGCAGAGGACGGCTCCGAAAACTGCCTCCTGAGGAGTGCGGCATGCTTCTCGATGAGGAGCATGGCTTCCAGACGGCTGCCAGTCATACGCCGAGAGCCTGGTGCTTTGGCACCAACTGAAGTCAGGCGGTCGGTGCCTCGGCTCGTTTGACCTGGGGCGCTCATCGAAGGTCACCCCCGCGCGGTGCGGCACCGGATACGCGGTGAACATGAGTGGTGGAAGCAGCGGCGATGTTACGTACCCGTGTCCGGCCGCTGGCGATGGCCGCCAGGGGAAGACCTCTGAGTTGGGAGCTGCCAAAGTCGCGTGGTCTGTTCTCCCGATCGCGCATCCAAGCGTTCAAGTCTTCGGGGTCAATCCGCCAGCGTGCGGCCTTCTCAGGGCCGCCGACGTTAACGGCGCGCAAGTCCCCCTTGGCGATGAGCTGACGGATCCACCAGGGAGTCACGCCTATCACCAGTGCTGCGTCCTTGACCTCGAGGAGTGCGTGATCGCGGCCGATGCTGGCGAGGATGCTGGTCAGGGTGGTGTGGATGGTGCATTGCATAAAGGGGCCCCTCGGACTTCGAGTTGAAAATCCGATGCCGGCACGCATCTGGCGTACCTCGGCCCCGTACGGCCTCGTGGCCGGTTTCGCTCGCCTCGTTCGAGACGCGCGCAGCTCAGGTGGCTGCGTCTTGACGGTTCGGCTCGGTGGAGCCTGGCAATAGAAGTGTATCAAATTGGTAGCAGTTTGTAGTAACGTGTGTTGTATGAACGAATCCCTCAATCATCCAGAGCTTGACTCGCCGCCCGAGAGTGCAATGCTGAAGGCCGCCTACCGAAATTCCGGTCTCACCGTTGCAGACCTCGCGTCCGCCACCGGACTTAGTGTCGGCACTGTGCACATTGCCCTGAACGGCATCCGGTACCGGGACGGCAAGGCCAAGGTTGCGATCCCGCCGGACAGGACGCTGGTCAAGCTGGCGTCCGCGCTTCGCATCCACCCGGACGTCCTCCGCGTCCACGATCGAGCCCGAGCCGCAGACCTGCTCGTCGAAGCCAGCCGAGTCGAAGCCGGGGAAGAGGTTTCCTTTGCTTCGGAGCGGGAAGCCCAGGCAGCTGTGGCCGGCCGCTATGTCCTCGCGCGGCAGGTCCTGGCAGCGTTTTCCGATGAAGAACTCCGTGCAGAACTCGAGCGCCGTGACCGTAGCGAGCAAATTCTCATGCACCGCCAGGACGAGGCGGACCTCGCTGAGACGCTGACGACCGACAGGTGGCCACTATGACAGTGCATGATCTCTGGGCGGGTCTGCCAAAGGCAGAAGTGGCGCAGAAGCGTGCACGCAATGCGCCGCGCTGGCAGAGGAGATGGCGGGAGGGTGTCGGACGGGAAGCACCCCAGCGCAAGCAGGCGTACAAGGAACACCAGAAGGCCCAGGCGTACCAAGACGACGCCAATCAAATGGGCCTTCCCAGAGCTCAGGCCATACGCGCAGCGTCAGTGACCGTCGGCACCCTCCTGGACCGCCATCTCGCTGCCAAGGCAGACCCCGGCAGCTCTCCGAACACAATCAGCACTGACCTTCATCACGCAGGCGTCGTCCGTGAGGCGTTCGGCGACCGCGTTGTGACGACCCTTGACACCACGGAGATCGAGATCTGGTCGCGTCGTCCTGGCCTGGCTGCCTCGTCCCGGAAGAAGCAGGTCGAGATCCTCCGGGCAGCCTTCAAGCGAGGCGTCCACGACAGGCTCGTCGACGCCGACCTCACCGACGGCATAGTCGTGTCCCTCGGCCACGTAGAGCGCCCCTATTGGCACTCCGGAGAACTCATGGCCGTCATCGCCGCCACACCGAAGGTTGCTGACAAAGCGCTTTTGGGGGTGCTGGGCCTCATGGGCGTGCGTTCCGGCGAGGCCCGGTCGCTGCTTGTCGGGCACTTGGTCGACGGCAGGCTATGGGTAAGGAATTCGGGATCCGGCACGGACACGACCAAGACCCGGGCCAGCCGACGCCGACTCCCGGTGCCTGAGGCCATGCTGCCCTGGCTGCTTGAGCATTCGTACGGACGTCCCGAGTCGGCCCATCTGTTCGAGAGTCCCCGCAAGCCCGGACATCCGGTCGGAAAGCGGTATGTGTCCGACGTCGTTACCCGCGGCGTCACGCGAGCGAATGCGGGCCGATCCGAACGGATCGCCCGTATCAACGTCCACGGACTTCGGCACACGTTCGCCGCGATCGCGCTCTCTGAGGCCGGTGGAGATATCCTGTCGGTCAGCCGGGCCCTGGGGCACTCCAAACCTTCGACCACTCTGAACGAGTACGGCCATCTGGCCCCCGCAGGGCTTGAGCCCCTCATGGCTAGGATTGATGGTCTCGTTGGTGGAAATGGGACGGCGGCGTGACGCCTTTATGCTGGCCTACTCCGTCCAGATCTGGGACGCTGTCGTTTTAGAAGTCATCTTCACTCGCTCCCGCAGATTTCCGGGGGAGTGCAGACGAGTACGGACATGGAGACGTCACAAGTCCCCTGCACAGAATTGCAGCATTCCGCTCGATCGTGCGCTGCACCGACCGTCACTTTTCAGAAGTCGCCTGCACTAATCAGCAGGACCTACTGCTTGAAGCTTCGGCGGTACATGTTGCCGGGACCCATCGGTAGAGGGTCGCAACGGAGACGGCGAGGCTAGTGGCCACTTCCCGGGAAGGTGTTCCTTCGTTGAGTAGTTCGCAGGCTCAGCGGATCTTGGCTTCCGCCATGATGCGTTTGCGGGTGCCTACTCGTCCTTGTTCGCGCGGGGCTCGGAGTCCTGCTTGGGTGCGTTCGACGAAGAGCTCCCGTTCCATTGGGCCATGGATGCCATCACGTTGAAGAAAAGGCCCAATTGGGACACCTTCAGCGGCCCCAGCGCTTGTCTGCTTCCCGATATTGTTTGCGAGTGAACATTTTCAACGTACAGCCGCGCCCTCGTGTGCTCTTTGAAGACCTTCCCCAGGAGGTGCTGACAAAAGAATTCTTGGAGCTCGTACCAACGATCAAGCTCGTAACCAGCACTGAAAGGGTGCATGAAGACGAGTACGACATCCTGGTAACGTTCGCGAAGGACGCCCGTCGTCGTTCCGCACATCTGCACGTACTCTCGTTTGGAGCGGGGGTGGCGGGAGGCTACCTTGAGGACCGAACGAAGTACTTCTTCGCTCGGGATGTGTCCACGTTGGCAAATGAGCTGGCAATCCCAACCGACGTCCCACCGGCCCTTGCCGCACTTTTGAAAACATCAGTGATTCCCAACATGCCGGAGGGGCACAAAGAGGTCTGGCGCCTTGTGAGGGCGGCACAGGGTTATCTGGCAACAGTCGCAGAGGACGGCACCCTCGCATCGCGGTGCATTCCCCTTGTTCACATCGGGGCGAAACAATCCGTCTATGCACTGCTTGCGGAACGCGGCGGCAAGCTGAACTTGGTTTTGCCCGCAGAAACTCAACAGCACTTGGCTTGGCTGCGGCTCTTTCTGGACATGGTTGGCAATGTTGATCCAGATAGCGTGCCTCCAGACGTTGACTGGAAATCAAGTGCTCGATGGTCGCCGCCTGAAGTTAGCAAGCATGTAGGTGACCTGCAGGCACTGAGGCAGGCTCATGAGGAAGCTCTCACGGAATTTCAGCGGCGTGAACAGGAAATCCAAGCTCAGCTGGAGGAGTCGACGCGCTTGGCGGACGAAGGAACCCGCAGGATTCTCACTAGTGACGGCGATGAACTAGTGGAGGCGGTAACCACAGTTCTGGAAGACCTAGGGTTCACTGTCAGAGACATGGACGATCACCATGACGAACGAACCGGTGCGAAGCTCGAAGACCTTCGCGCCGAAGACCCGTCGGATGCTGACTGGCTGACTCTTGTGGAAGTGAAGGGGTACGCGAAGGGTGCGAAGGTGAATGACGTCCCTCAAATTACAGGTCGGCCGGCAGTGGCCTATACCAAGGAGACCGGACAGGAGCCTCCTGCCGTCTGGCATATCGTCAATGCTTGGCGGGGCACTAACCCATCGACGCGAGTCCAAGCGATTCCCAACGATGACGACCTGCGGCCGCTCACCGAGGCCGAGGGAGCACTTATAGATACACGGGACCTCTATGAAGCATGGAGGGATGTATCCGCTGGCATTGCGGACGCTGAGTCAGTCCGAGCAAGCCTCAGAGCCGCGAAGACCCGTTGGCGATGGATACCTGGGAGCTGACAATAGTGTCAGGAGGGGGCCAATTCTAGAAAGCTAAGTCAAGCAGGTTTTATTGGTCGACCCGATCACGAGGCTTTCGATCCGTCGGGGCTAAGATCTGAGCGTACCGGAGGTGCCCCTCGCACAGGTGCGCCCCAGGTGCGCCCCGGGCCGGAAAAATTTGCTGAATAACGAGTTTAAACGCCCCCTGCATCCATGCTTTGCAAGCAGGGGGTTCGGGGTTCGAGTCCCCGTGCCTCCACCATAGGAAAAGCCCCGGACCGCGGAAACGCGGTCCGGGGTTTTTTTCATGCCTTCCCCACTCACTCCTTCGGCTTGGCGTAGTCCGCCATCCCTTGCCAGTCGATATACACGTAGGGCTCGTCGCCGAGCACCCAGGCGTCGTGGCCCGGCGGAATCACGCCGAAGTCGCCGGGCCCGAATTCGAGTTCTTCGCCGTCGTCCATGACGACTTTGATGCGGCCGGAAATCGTGTAGCCGGTATGGCTGGCCATGCAGCTGTCAGTCTTGGCGATCGGCTTGACGTGGTCTGACCATTTCCAGCCTGGAAGGAAGGTGGCCCGTCCAACCGGGCCGGCCTCGAGGTTGACGAGATCCACCTGACCCATGCCTTGGGCAACAGGACGTGACTCTTCGGGATCGTCCAGGCTCTTGCGGATCATTGACGCCATGATGGTCTCCTTCTTTGATGATGGCGAAACCGTGATGTGAGACCGCGACTTAAGGGTGGCACTGCGGTATGCACCGGTCAAGGCACAGCGGCTGTAGGGGCCACAGAGGTGCGCCCCATTAGTGTTGGAGCGTGAACTTCTTACTTGCGACCGTAGGGGTGCTGGGTGTGGCCTCGTCCGGACCGCTCATTGCCGCTACGCTCGGCGCCACGTCGGTCAGCGCCCTCGCCATCGCTTTCTGGCGCAACGCCATTGGAGCGGTGGTGATGGCCGGTCCTGTTGTGGTCCGCAACCCCCGTCAGTTCGGCAAGGTGACTGGGGCCGAGTTCCGCTGGTCGCTCGCCGCTGCCGTGGCCCTGGCGCTGCACTTCGCATGCTTCATTACCTCCCTGCAACTGACGTCGGTGGCGGCGGCGACGGCGCTGGTCTGCCTTCAGTCAGGCTGGATCGCGATCTTCCAGCTCTTCCGGGGAGTCCGGCTCCGCTGGCCGGTCCTGGTAGGGCTGGGGCTCGCTTTCGGCGGTGTCGTGACGATTACCGGCTTTGATATGGGCACCTCGCCCGAGGCACTTGTGGGCGATCTCCTGGCCGTGGCCGGCGGCGCCCTGGCGGGCATCTACACACTCGCCGGAGGCAAGGCCCGGCAGAGCATGGGCACCGGCGTCTACACCACCTTGTGCTACGGCATGTGTGCCGTGATCGTGGCGGGGATGGCGCTGGTGGCCGGACAGCCGCTGGGAGGGTTCGAGGCTGCCGGCTGGCTGGGGATCGTAGCCATTACCGTGTGCGCACAGCTGGTGGGGCACACCGCGTTCAACTATCTGCTGGCGACCATGAGCCCGCTGCTGGTGTCCATGATCATCCTGCTGGAAATCCCCGGAGCGGCGCTCCTGGCCGCAGCCTTCCTGGAAGAGACACTGCCGGCCGGGACCTACGCGGGGCTGGCGATGATCCTGGTGGGGCTCGCCGTCGTGGTCCTGGGGCAGCGAGGCTCACGCTCCGCCGGGAAGACGGGCGAGGGAGCCGGTGAAGAGCGGCTGGCCGAGCTCGGCACCGACTAGGCCGCTCCTGGCATCTCGGCGGCGGCCTCGTGGCCGCCGCCATTGGTCGCTATTGGCCGCCGCGGCGGGCCGGCTGGGGAACGTTGACCGTGTGGATGGCACGGAGCAGTTTCGCCGGGAAGTAGACCGAGAAGAAGACCACCATGGGTGCCTTCAGTGCCATCTTCTTGACGTTGTGGGCCTTGTAGGTGCGGTCAAAGCGCGTCACGTAGTAGCGGTAATCCCGCGGCGAGTCCTCCAGCCGCCGGGCCGACATGCCCGAGATCATCTGCGGCCAGTACTGGATCCGGAGCTCGTGGTCGGCCAGGTGGAGCGACAGATCGATGTCCTCGTGCATCTCGTCCCGCTCGTCGCGGCAGGCTTCTGTGCGGATGGTCTCCCAGGCCGAGCGTCGAATTGCCATGTTGGACCCGAAGAGGAAGTGATACTGGTGCTTGGCAAGCCTGAGCATCAGTTGGCGCATTTTGTCGTCAGCCTTGAGCCCGAACCGGCGCATGGGCATGTCGTAATAGACCACCGGACCCGTCGCAGCGTGCACAGATTCGTCGGCGAATGCTTTCTGCACCTGCTCCACCCAATCCGGTTCCAGCACGGAGTCGGCGTCGATCCGGCCGAGGATATCGCCCGTGGCATGGTCCAGACCGAAGTTGCGTGTGGGAATGAGCCCCTGGTCGCGGTCCTGGCTGAGCAGGATGATCGGGCTCTCCGGATACTCCAGCTGCATCTGCCGCACGATTTCCGCCGTGCGGTCCTTGGACAGGTTGTCCACCACAATGATTTCGTGGGCGGGCACCGACTGGTAGACCGCGGCGATCAGACACTGCCGGATGACGCTTTCCTCGTTATACGCCGGGATGACGATAGACACAGCCGGTGGCGGAGCAAGGAGCAAGGCATCCTGGGGTGATCTATGGGGTGACATCACCACAAATTTAGCATCTAGCCTGGCGTTTCCAGCCGGACCGTGACGTGCCTGCGGAGGCCGCGTCAAACAAAGGAGGGATCCCGCACTGTGGCGGAATCCCTCCTTGGGAGAGTGCAGGACACTTGCCGGCAGCCGGACTGGCCGGGGCAGGGTCTAGACTCCGCCGGCCTGTGCCGGCCAGATTCTACTTGCCAGGCTTGTCTGTGCCGTTGTTCAGGCTGGCCGCGATGTTGCGTACGGCCGTTTTGGCGTCGGTGGCAACCTTGTCGGCGGCCTCAGCGGCGTCGCCGGCGGCGTCCTTGGCCGTTTCCGTGGCTTTGTCCGCCGCGGTGGCTGCGGAATCGGAAGCCTCCTTGGATGCCTCAGCCGCGGAGTCCGCTGCCGCCACAGTCGCTGAACCGGCCTTGTCGGCGGCGTCCTTCAGCGATTCGCCGGCCGGGGCGGGCGTGGGGGCGGGCTTTACCGGCGTCGGTACCTTCCAGGGGTCCTCCACCGGCTTGGACGCCCGCCAGGCGGCGACGCCGGCTGCAACGGCGGCAGCGATGATGCCGAAGATCAGCAGGCCGCGGTGCTTGGGCTTCTGCTGCTTGGCGAGCTTGGCATTAGCCGTCTTGGTGACCTCGGTGGCGGCCGCCTTAATGTTCTTGCTTGCCTTCTTGCCTGCCTTCTTGGCGTGTCCCTTGACGGCCTCGGCCTGCGCCTGGACGCCCGTGACAACACCGGAATCAACAAGCTTCTGTGCGACGGCGTCCACGTGGGCCGGGGCGTTTTCCAACGTGCGGTGGACGGCCACGGAAGCCTGCCCGATCTGGTCGGAAAGCCTGGGCAGGTACTCGACAACAACTCGGTCGCGTGCACTGGCGATGACCGGGGCTGCCTTGTCCACAGCTTCGTGCAGGCGCGGGGTCGCGCTGTCCGCGGCATCGTGGATCCTCGGCGCCAGCTGGGCCAGGCCATCCTGAAGGCGGGGCGTGACGGTGGCAACGCTGCCGGCCAGATTGTGGGCCGCCGACTTGAGGCCCTCCTGGATCTTGGGAGAGGCGGTGTCCAGTCCGTGCTGCAGCCGCGGAACAGCCCAGTTCACGGCAGCTTCAACCCGCGGGGCCGCCCAATCCTTGGCGCTGTCTACTCCGGTGCTGACTGACTGCTCCAGGTCACGGGCAATACGATCCGTTTTCTTCACAACTACCTCCCGATTAATGTGACGGTTCTGCTGTTAGCCTACGTGTCTAGGAACGCACCGGCTATTCTTCAGGCCGATTTCCAGTGGATTTCACCCAGCGCGGAACTGACTGTGCGGCCCTATGCCAGCGGAGCCGTCATGGAAGAATGGGCGCTATGACTGCCAACGCAACCGCAAAAGCCACTATCCACACGAGCCTCGGCGACATCGTCGTCAACCTCTTCGGCAACCACGCGCCGAAGACCGTCGACAACTTCGTCGGGCTGGCCACCGGTGAGAAGGCCTGGACCCACCCGGAAACCGGCGAGGACAAGACCGGCACGCCGCTCTACAACGGCACCATCTTTCACCGCATCATCAAGGACTTCATGATCCAGGCCGGCGATCCCCTGGGCCGCGGCACCGGTGGACCGGGCTACAAGTTCGACGATGAGATCCACCCGGAACTGACTTTCAACGAGCCGTACAAGCTGGCCATGGCCAACGCCGGCGTCCAGATGGGCCGCGGCACCAACGGTTCGCAGTTCTTCATCACCACCATCCCCACCGGCTGGCTGCAGGGCAAGCACAGCATCTTCGGTGAGGTCGCCGATGACGAATCCAAGAAGGTCGTCGACGCGATCGAAGGCGTCCGCACCGGCATGGGCGACCGCCCCGTCGAGGATGTCACCATAAACAGCATTGACATCGAAAAGCTCTAACCCAACACCATGAGCTACGGAATTCCGGCGGCAGAGCCGTCCGCAGAGGTCCCGGTCTGCCCCAGGCACCCGGACCGGCCCGCCTACGTGCGTTGCCAGCGGTGCGGGCGCCCTGCGTGCCCCGACTGCCAGCGGGCGGCCGCCGTCGGATTCCAATGCGTTGACTGTGTCAACGAAACCAAGCGCACGACGCCGGCCGTCAGAACCGTCTACGGCGGCGCCGTGACCGCCGGCAAACCCGTGGTCACTTACGTGATCATCGCGCTGTGTGCCCTTGTCTATGCGCTGCAGTGGATAGTCCCCAACGACGGGGTTTACCAGCAGCTGGCCTACGCTCCTGCCCTGACCGGCGTTGAACCGTGGCGGATGCTCACCTCCGCGTTCCTGCACTCGCAGGGATTCCTGCTCCACATCGTCCTGAACATGTACACACTGTGGATATTCGGCCAGATCCTTGAACCGCTGCTGGGCCACGCCCGCTTCCTGGCCATCTACCTGCTCTCGGCCGTCGGCGGCTCCGTCGGCTTCCTCCTGCTGACCCCGGTGTATCCGGTGAACGGTCCGGTGGGCCTCGTCGGCGCCTCCGGCGCCATCTTCGGCCTGTTCGGCGCCCTGCTTGTGGTCCAGCGCCAGCGCGGCGGCGAAGTCCGCCAGCTCCTGGTCCTGATTGCCATCAACGGCGTCATCGGCTTCATGGTCCCGCAGATCGCCTGGCAGGCCCATCTTGGCGGCCTCGTCACCGGCGCCCTGAGCGCCGCCGTCATTGCCTACACCCCCCGCGGGCCGCGGCAGACCCTGTTGCAGGCCATCGGCCTCGCCGCGGTCCTGGTCTTGGTGATCGCCGTGTCCGTCGTGCGGATGGCCGGCGCCGGCGCCTAGCCCGCTCCTGCCGAAGTGCCGCATTTAACGCAATCGGCCGCCCGGTCCCCTTTCACTGTTTTCCAGTGTTTCTCCCGCTGGTGTTCCTGGGCTGTTCCCTCCGCTTTGTGGACCTTTCTCGCTGTACATCCGGGCCGAGCCCCCACACCTGCATCCACGGGTGCGGATCGGAGAGTTTTCCACAGCGGTTATCCACATTGTTAATAACTTACAAGGGTGTAGTTCACTGTGAGGCCCCGGTTCTGACCGCCCGGGCTGGCGATTTTCCAGCCTGCAGGCGATGCTGCCGACCCGATCTCCACACCTGTGGATAACTTCTGTGGGTTGCCCTGTGTGTAAGTGGACAACTTTGCCCGCCCAAGGCCTGTTGTCTGGTGCCGGGCGGCACGAGCCCTGCTCCGGCCCTGCGCCGCGGGTACTCCGGGGATAGTTCACAGAACGGGTCCACAGAACGGTGCCACGGGCACGCCGGGGACCGGCGCCTCAGGACCTCCCGGCGGTGCCGCGCGTCCCCGGCGCGCTCCCGGCGCCGCCCCCCACAGGGCCCGCCGCGTCGGCGGCAGGCCCCGACGGGCCGCGGGACGGCCGCGGTGCGTGTTTCAACAGGGTTATTCACAGTGTTAATAACTTGATGGTCTGAGCATCCACGGGATCTATCCCGGCTCATGGCCCGTCAGCGGGCGGTGCGGCTCGGCTGCGCCGGCGGTTATCCCCAGTTGTGGATAACTTGTGGGTAGTGGGCTGTTATTAAGTGGATAACTCGTCCGGTGCAGCAGTTGTCGGGACGGGCCAGGATGTCAGGCGGCCGGCCACCATGTCGGGCCGCCGGCCTCCCCTGAGGTTGGCGTGAGCCTGCCGTTCGGCGGGACCGCGGTGCCATCCGCGGGCTGGTGCCGCGATCAGGAAACTTGTCCACAGGAAATCCACACTGTTAATAACTTACAGCTGTGTAATTCATGACCGGCCGGGGGACTTATCAGTGGCTTTGAACCCCGCTGTGGCCTCGGAACCCGGCTGACCCGCATGAAGACCCGGAACCTTATGAACAGTGTGGATAAGTTTCCCCAGACTTGTGCACAGCTGTGGATAAGGGGGCGGGACCTCGCCGGGTCACTGCGGCCAGACGCCCGATGACCCGCGCCGGTGGCTGTCCAGCAGATGGGTGTCCACCATTCCGATGGCCTCCATGAGCGCGAACATCGTGGTGGGACCTACGAAGGCGAAGCCCTTCTTGCGCAGCGCCTTGGAGAGCGCGATTGACTCGGCCGAGGTGGTGGGGACCTCATCGAGGGAGTTCGGCCGGGGTGTGGCGGCCGGCTGGAACGCCCATACAAAGTCAACCAGGCCGCCGTCGTCCCTCAACGCCAGAGTAGCGCGGGCATTGGTGATGGTTGACTGGATCTTCAGCCGGTTCCGGACGATTCCGGCATCGAGCATGAGCCGCTCCACATCGGCGTCCGTGAAGAGCGCCACCAGTTCCGGGTCGAAGTCCTTGAACGCCGCGCGGAAAGCGGGCCGCTTGCGCAGGATCGTCGCCCACGAAAGCCCCGCCTGGAATCCCTCGAGGCTGATGCGTTCGTAGAGGCCCTGTTCGTCCCGGACGGGCATGCCCCACTCGGAGTCGTAATACTCGCGAAGCATGGGATCCACGGAGGCCCACGCCGGCCGCGCCAGTCCGTCATCGCCAATAGTCGAGCCGTTTACTGCCGGGGTCATCTGGTTTCCTTCGCTGGGCCGGGATTAATGCTGTGGATTAACGGCGGCGGGCCGGCACACTGTGTGTACCGGCCCGTCAGGGATGTGCGCCGCGCGGGCCTGGTGTCAGGAACGCCAGCGCGTGGTCATCAGGAAGCCGATGATCGCGATTCCGAATCCGGCGACGATGTTCAATGAGCCCCAAGCCTGAACCGGGAAGGCGCCCTCGGTGATGTAGAACGTAATGATCCACAGCAGGCCAATGATCATCAGGCCAAACATGACGGGCTTGAACCAGACCGGATTGGGCTTGTAGGCCTCCGCGGCAGAAGTCTGCGGGGCCACACGGGCAGTCCTTTTACGCGGCTTCGACTGGGGCACTGATCCTCCTTGGCGGGCTGGAACAAGAGCGGCCAACGTGGCTTGGTATCCTGCAGGAAGCGAGCCCCCGCCGGCCAACGTGCTCTTGGTCGAGCTTGAATTCTTGTGTCGCACAATTCTAGCTGTAGTTCCGGCCACGCCGTGGACCCCCGCAACCGCCTTGGAGGAGAACCCGCAGTGCTGGAGTTGGAGCAGGAATCCGGCCGGACGGCGCACAGCCGCCGCGGGCTGCTCCTGCGTACCATCCACATCGCAGGCGAGCTGCTCCTGACCGTGGGCGTCATTGTCCTGCTCTTTGTGGCCTGGCAGTTGTGGTGGACGAATGTGGCCTCCGACGCCCGGCAGCGCGAGGCGGTGCACGACTATGCCCGCGGGATTGGAACAGCCGCTCCCGCAGCGCCGCCTCTGCCGTCGGCTGTTGCCCCGGAACCCGCCGTCGCGCCCGAACCGGCCGAGGGCGCGACCATCGGCATCCTGTATGTTCCCCGTTTCGGCGCCGATTACACGCGTCCAATCGTCCAGGGCACCACTCCGGCGGTGTTGGACACCCTGGGCATCGGGCACTATCAGGGCACGGCCATGCCAGGGGCTGTGGGAAACTTCGCCGTGGCAGGGCACCGGCAGACCCACGGCGCCGTTCTGGACCATATCGACGCCCTGGTGCCCGGGGACCGGATCTACGTCCAGACCCGCGAGGGCTACTATGTCTACGTGTTCCGGAACAGCCAGACAGTCCTCCCCTCGCGGACCGATGTACTGTTGCCGGTGCCGATGCGGCCGGGCGCCGCGCCGACGGAGAGCTACCTGACCATGACGACCTGCAACCCGCGGTTTGGTTCGGAGGAACGCTTTGTGGCCTACGCCCTGCTGGAGCGGTGGCAGTCCCTTTCGGCTGGACCGCCGGCCGAAATTTCCCGGGCGGCCCGCGCGGCCGGGGAAGGCTGACGAATGTATGGCTGGCTTTTCCGCCGCCTTCCGGGGCCCTTGTGGCTCAGGATTGCGACCGCGCTGGTGCTGGCGGCCGGAGCACTGGTATTGATGGTTCAGTTCCTTTTTCCCTGGCTGGCGCAATTCACCCAGTTAACAGATTCAACGATTGGTTCAGCAAGGCACCCATGAGCACAACCAAGATCCTGGTCGTAGACAACTACGACAGCTTTGTCTACACCCTGGTCGGCTATCTCCAGGAGCTCGGTGCGGAGACCACCGTAGTCCGGAACGACGACGTCACGCTCGCCGAGGCGATCGAAATGGCCGAGGCGCGGGACGGGGTCCTCATCTCTCCCGGTCCGGGGAATCCAGCGGGGGCCGGCGTCTGCATTGAGCTGATCAAGTGGTGCGGCGGCCACGACAAGCCCATGCTGGGTGTCTGCCTGGGGCACCAGGCGCTGGCGGAGGCCTACGGCGGAACCGTGACGCACGCTCCCGAACTGATGCACGGCAAGACTTCCCTCGTCGAACACCATGGAACCAGCGTCTTTGCCGGGCTCCCCTCGCCCCTCACAGCCACCCGCTACCATTCGCTGGCCGCTGTCCGCGAGAGCATCCCGGAGGTCCTGGAGATCACCGCGGAAACGGGCACCGGTGTGGTGATGGGCCTGCAGCACCGCACCGCACCGCTGTGCGGCGTCCAGTTCCACCCGGAATCCGTCCTGACCGAAGGCGGCTACCAGATGCTCGGCAACTGGCTGGAGTCACTGGGCATGGCGGGCGCTGCCGAACGGGCAACGGACCTGAGCCCGCTCATCAAGCACTGACCCGGCAGGCACTGAAAGCGCCGGCGGGCCGGTAGCCGGCCCTTTCGGTTCTCCCGACCAGGTTAGGGGAACAGTCCGCCCAGGGCCGCGTCCTCTTTGGACGCGCTCTTGGTGGGCGTCGGGGTGGGCGACGGCGGGGGCGGCGGAGCCGGTGCCTTCGCCACGGTCACGGTGATGGTCTTGCCCTGTTCGACGAGCGAATCCGCGGCATCGGCCTGTCCTGTCACCTTGCCCGGAGCCACCTGGGAGTTCTCCACTTCGGTGGCGTTGAGCACCAGGCCCTGTTCCTTCAGTTTCGCCTCCGCCTCCGCCAGCGGCAGCCCGATCAGCTGCGGCACAGCCACCTTGCCGGTGGAGACGACGATTTCGACCGGATCCGCCACTGCCACAACCTGGCCCGGGGCCGGGTTGGTGGTGATGACAATGCCGACCGGAACCGTGGGGTTGTTGGACATCTTGGTGGTGAGGGCGCCAGTCAGCCCCGTTTGGTGGAGAAGATCGCGGGCTGCCGCCTCGGTCCGGCCGGGCAGGTCCGTCGGGATGGTGATCGCGCTGGGGCCCTCGGAGATGTTCAGGATGATGTCCGAGTTGGCGTCCATGGAACTCCCCGACGTCGGCACGGTGCCTATCGCGGTGCCTTTGGGAATGCTGTCGTGCTGCAGCCGTTGGAGCTGTGGCTTGAAACCTGCGTTGTACAGCCGTTGTAGGGCCTCTGATTCCGTCAGGGACGTCACCGTGGGAACCAGTACCTTGGTCGCCTGCGGCGGGGCCTGATTCATAAGGTTGTACAGCCACAGGCCGCCGCCGGCCAGTACCAGCAGTGTGAGGACTACGAGCGTCGCGATCCAGGTGCGGCGGCGCGTCTTCTGGCGTGGGGTGTGCTCGCGTTCGACCGGCAGCGCCAGCGGCAGGCTGCCGGTGTCCGCGATGCCATAGAGCTCGGTGCCCGCCGGCTGCAGCACTTCCTCGTCGTCGGGTATTTCTTCGGCGGGCCGCAGCCGGCCACCAGGAGAATCGTCGAGGAACTTGGCCCCGGTCAGGGAGAAGGCCGCCGTGGGCGCCAGGGGGTCGTGCCGGGGAACCTCGTTGGTGGGGTCGGTGGGGGCCTCGCTGGCGGATGGCGCCGTCACCGGAACGCCGCTGCGCGCGGCCCGCAGGGCGCGGCGGAAGGCCGCGGCGTCCTGGAAACGGTCGGCGCGGTTCTTCTGCAGGGCCTTCATCAACACGCTGTCCAGCGCGGCGGAGACTTCGGGATTGAGGCTGCTGGCGGGCTCGGGGATCTCACGAACGTGCTGGTAGGCCACGGAGACGGGGCTGTCGCCGATGAAGGGCGGCCGGCCGGTCAGCATCTCGTAGAGAAGGCATCCGGCCGAGTACAGGTCGCTGCGCGCGTCGACGGCTTCGCCCCGGGCCTGTTCCGGGGACAGGTACTGGGCCGTGCCGACGACGGCCTGCGTCTGCGTCATGGTGGCCGACGAATCCGCCATTGCGCGGGCGATTCCGAAGTCCATGACCTTGACGCTGTTTGAATCGGGGCAAAACATCACGTTGGCGGGCTTGATGTCACGGTGCACGATCCCGGCCTTGTGGCTGTAATCGAGCGCGGACAGCACACCCAGGGTGAAGTCGATCGCCTGGTCGATGGTGACGTCCTTGGCCCGCACCATGTCGCGGATGGTCTTGCCGGAAACGAACTCCATCACGATGTAGGGCACCCGGACGCTGTCGTCGTGGTCACCGGGGATCGCATGGTCCCCGGTGTCGAAGACAGCCACGATCGAGGGATGGTTGAGTGCCGCGACAGCCTGGGCCTCGCGCTTGAAGCGGGCCTGGAACTGCGGATCCCGGGCCAGGTCCGGGCGCAGCAGCTTGACGGCCACGGTACGTCCCAGCCGGGTATCGAGGCCGCGGAAAACATCCGCCATGCCACCACGGCCGATCAGCTCACCCAGCTCATAGCGCCCGCTGAGGACGCGCTGCGTGTTCGCCGGGCGTTCCTCCCTGTGCGACGGAGTGCGGGGTGCATTGCTCATGATCGTTTAGGGTCCGGACTTGGTAGCTGAAGGTGAAGGGGATGTGGCCGTGGCCTTGGCGAGGTGGTAGGTCACGACGCTTCCGGCGACCACTTTGGACCCGGAAGGCGGCTCGGAGCTGACAAAAGTTCCCGGATCTTCCTTCTTGTTCGTGGGACTGACGTCGGCTCCCTTGGCCCAGCGCAACCCGGCGTCCTGGATGGCCTGCTGGGCTTCAGCCTCGCTGGAGCCTGCTTTGATGGACGGGACTTCGACCATTTCCGGGCCCTTGGAGTAGCTGACCGTGATGGTGGTCCCGGGCTGGACCGGGCCGGAGGGTTCGATGTTGGTGACTGTGCCCGGCGTTGCGTCATTGACGACCTCGGCGCCGGTGACCTGCAGGCCCTTGCCGATCAGCTCGTTGCGGACATCGTTGTATGGCCGCCCCAGGTAGGCATCAGGGATCAGGTTGACCGCGGCCGGGGTGGACTCGGTAGGTGTCGCGGAGCTGGGCGTGGGGGTGGGGGTCTCGGACGGGGAAGCCGACGACGCCGACGGCGTGGCACTGCTCGGCTTCGCGATGCTGGACGTGGCACTGCTCGTGGCCGGACCCTGCGAGGGGAAGAGACTGCCGGCCTGGCTCAGGACCACACCGACCAGGGCGAACACCACCAGCAGGATCAGCGCGATCAGCGGCCACGTCCACGGGCTGCGGCCGCGGCGCTTCGGCTCCTCCGGTTCGTCGTAGTCTTCCTCTTCGTCTTCCTGCACCCAGCTCCGCTCGGCCGCCAGGGCATCGGCGCGGTTGAGTGCGTTGCGGGCGCCGTAGCCGCTGGCGGCGGCAGCACCGGCTGCCAGGCCGGCGGCTGCACCTGCACCGGCGGCGCCCACGACGGGCAGCGCGGACGTCGCCGACGTCGACTTGTCCTCCGCGGCGCTGGAGCCAATGACGCTGGTGGCCGCTGTGGGGACGTCGACGGGGGCCGTGATGGGTCCGGTGGCTGCCTCGAAAAGCAGCATGCCCGGCACAGCAGCGTGTGCGGCGGCGATATCACCGTTGCGGATGGCTTCGGCTGCCTCGGAGAGCTTGATGGCGTCGGCGGGGCGGTTCTTCGGGTCCTTGGCCAGCATGGACATCAGCAGGGCGCGGACGGGCCTGGGCAGCGTGTCCGGCAGCGGTGGCGGCGCGTCGTTGACCTGGGCCAGCGCGATGGCGATCTGGGATTCCCCGGAGAACGGCCGGTGGCCTGTGAGGCACTCGTAGCCGATCACGCCGAGGGAGTAGATGTCCGAGGCTCCGGTGGCAGTCTGCCCCGTGGCCTGTTCAGGTGCCAGGTACTGGGCGGTGCCCATCACCTGGCCGGTCTGGGTCAGCGGAACCTGGTCGGCCAGGCGCGCGATGCCGAAGTCGGTGACCTTGACCCGGCCGTCGGGGGTGATGAGCAGGTTTCCGGGCTTGATGTCCCGGTGCACAAGGCCCTGTGCGTGGGCGACGGCCAGGGCCCGCGCCGTCTGCGCGATCATCGAAAGGGTGCGGTCCGGGGAAAGCACCTGTTCGTGCTCGATGATGCTGCTCAGCGGCTGGCCCGGAACCAGTTCCATGACCAGGTAGGCGGAACCCTCTTCCTCGCCGTAATCGAAAACGTTGGCGATGCCCACGTGGTTCAGGAGGGCTGTATGGCGTGCCTCGGCGCGGAAGCGCTGCAGGAAACCGGGGTCGCCCGTGTATTCCTCCTTGAGCACCTTGATGGCGACGATGCGGCCAAGGATCAGGTCTTTGGCTTTCCAGACTTCTCCCATGCCGCCGATCGCAATGCGCGTGGTCAGCTGGAATCTGCCGCCGAGGGTGATTCCCGAAGTAGGCCTCACTTATTCAACACCGCCTCAAAAATCTTCTTCGCGTTCGGACTGGTTAGATTTGCGCCAGTGGTGATGTCTACGCCTTCCATGACGATGGTGACAGCCACTTGCGGGTCATTTGCCGGGGCAAACCCGGTAAACCAAGAATTGTTCAGGCCGTTGCCGAGTTCCGCGGTACCGGTCTTGCCGGCCACCTGGACACCGGGCACGGCCGCACGGCTGGCGATGCCGTCGTCGACGACGCTGACCATCCACTCGTTGATCTGCCGTGCGATCTCCGGAGTCGTGGCGGTGCGCAGGGCCTGGGGCTTGGGTTCGCTGATCGTGCGCAGGTCGGGGGCGCGTACGGCCTTGATCAGGTTCGGCTGCATCTGCACCCCGTCGTTGGCGATCGCCGCCGTCATGGTGTTGATCTGCAGCGGTGTGGCGCGGACGTCGCGCTGGCCGATCGAGGACTGCGCCAGCCCGGCGTCGTCCAGCGGTTCGCTCGGGAAGAAGCTTGGGGCGCTGTCCAGCTTGAGCTGGTCGCCGAAGTCCTGGCCGAAGCCGAATTTCTCCGCCTCGTCCCCGACCGCCTTCTGCCCCAAGTCCAGGGCGATGCTGGCGAACGGTGTGTTGCAGGACTGCTGCAGGGCAAACGCGAACGACGCCGTCGTGCGCGTGTAGCAGTTGCCGCCCGCATAGTTGGGCAGCTTGTAGTCGATGCCCGGGAAGGACATCTCGGCCGGGTTGGGCAGGTCGCTGTCCTTGTTGTACTTGCCCGATTTCAGCGCCGCTGAGGTGTCAATCAGCTTGAAGACCGATCCCGGTGCCAGGAGCTCGCCCGTGGGCCCAGAGACGTTCTGGTTCAGGTTGATCCCGGGGACCTGGTTCAGCTCGGTGTAGTTGGCCTGTTCGGCGGCCGGGTCCTGGGTGGCAATCAGGTTGGGGTCATAGGACGGTTTGGACACCATGGCCAGGACCGCACCGGTCTTCGGGTTGGTGACCACGATGTGCCCGCGAATGCCGTCCGGGATGAGGTCGTAGGCCAGCTTCTGGAGTTTGGGGTCCAGGGTCAGCTCCACGGACGCGCCCTTGGGCTGGTTGCCGAGGAACAACTGGCCCACCCGGTCCAGGAACTGCTGATCTGAACTGCCGGCCAGGACATCGTTCATCGACTTCTCGAGTCCGGTGAGGCCGTAGTTCTTGGAGAAGTAGCCGGTGACGCCAGCGTAGAGCTCTGGCTGGGAGTAGGTCCGCTGGAATTTGCAGCTCTCCGTGCCGGGCACGGACTCCGCCACCGGAGTGCCGCCGACAATGATCGCACCGCGGTCGTTGCAGTAGTTCTGCAGGATGGCTCGCCTGTTCCAGGCGTTGGCTTTAAGCTCGTCGGCGCCAACTACCTGCACATAGCTCAGCGCGCCGAAGATCAGCACGAACATCGCGATGGCGGCAATCCATGAATTGCGGATGGCCTGGTTCACAGCTGTTTCACCGCCTCGGTGGGTGCGTCGGGACTGTTTCGGGGATCCGGCGCCGGTTTGGCAGGCAGCACGGGGAAGTTCTTGCGGGCGCCGGGTTCCTGGCCGGGCGGCAGAGGCGTTGTATCCACCGGGCCGCGCGCGGAGTGCGAAATCATGAGCAGCAGGCCCACAATGATCCAGTTCGCCAGGAGCGAGGACCCGCCGGCGGCGAGGAACGGCGTCGTGAGTCCGGTCAGCGGGATCAGGCGCGTCACGCCGCCGATCACCACAAAGCACTGCAGCGCGATGGCGAAGGAGAGCCCGGTGGCGAGCAGTTTGCCGAACGCGTCGCGGGTGCCCAGCGCGGCGCGGAAGCCCCGGGTAAACAGCAGCAGGTACATCAGGACGATCGCGAAGACGCCGATCAGGCCCAGTTCCTCACCAAAGGAGGCGATGATCATGTCGCTGTTGGCGAAGGGGACGAGGTTGGGCCGGCCCTGGCCGAGTCCGGTGCCGACCAGGCCGCCGTTGGCCATGCCGAACAGGCCCTCGACAATTTGGAGGCTGCCGCCGAACTGCCGGCCGTAGACCTCATCGGTGAAGGCGTTGAGCCAGCCGTCGATCCGCAGCGCCACGTGCGAGAACACGCGGGCAGCGACGACGCCGCCGACGGCGATCAGCACGAGGCCGATGATCACCCAGCTGATGCGGCTCGTGGCGACGTAGATCATGACGAGGAACAGGCCGAAGAACAGGATCGAGGATCCGAGGTCGCGCTGGAAGACCAGCACGCCGATGCTCACGAGCCAGGCGGTGATCATGGGGCCCATGTCCTTGAACCGCGGGAACTGCACCGGGCCGATCTTGCGGCCCGCCAGCAGGATCAGGTCCCGGTTCGACGAGAGATACCCGGCAAAGAAGATGGCCAGCGTGATCTTGGCGATTTCACCCGGCTGGAAGGTCATGGAACCGATCTTGATCCAGACGCTGGCACCCAGGACTTCTCCGGCGGAGATGCCAGGAACCAGCGGCAGGATGAGGAGCACGGCGCTGATGGCCAGGGAGATATAGGTGAAGCGGCGCAGGATCCGGTGGTCCTTGAGGAACCAAATGACCGCGATCGCGACTGCCATGGCCACCAGGGTCCAGCGCAGCTGGTTGTTGCCGGTGTCTTCGCCCACCCGGTCCAGCCGGTGGATCATGGCCAGGCCCAGGCCGTTGAGGGCGACCACGAGCGGAAGTATTACCGGGTCGGCATATTTTGCGCGAAGCCGCAGCACCACATGGAAGGCGAGGGCGGCCAACGCCAGGAGTCCGGACTGGAACCAGAAGTCGGTGTCGAACGCTTTTTGCCGGTCCACGCCCACGAGTGCCTGGGCACCAATTCCTACGGCGAGGGCGAGGACCAGGAGGACAAGCTCCACGTTTCGTCGTGGCCTGGGCACGGGGTCGATGGGTGTCATTTGGCCCCCTCGCAATTCGTAGTCGGGGTGGCGGATGGCGACGGCTTGGCCGCTCCAGGGGAGGCTGTGACACTTGGCGTCGCCGTGGGACCCGGCTTGGCCGTGCTGCCAGGGGAGGCTGTGGCACCTGGCGTCGCCGTGGGACCCGGCTTGGCCGTGCTGCCGGGAGACGGGGTGGCGCCGGCGGTCGTCGCTGCGGGGGACGGGGTGAGGCATTCATCGGCAGGGGCGGTCGTGCCGGTGCGTTCCAGGTTTTTGACGATCCGCTGCGCGTCGTAGAGGTCGCGGGCGGGCACGGTCTGGCGCACCCGCTGCTGCGAAAATTCGGGAAGGTCGGACATCTTGATATCGGTTACCGCTTCGAGAGTGGAAAGCTGGATGGGCCCGAGACGCTGGGAGACGCCGTTGAAGATGGCCACATGCTGATCGTGTTCGCCGATGTAGTAGCGCGTCTGGGTCCAGGCGTAGCCAAGCCAGAGTCCGATGGCCAGCAGCGCGACGATCGCGGCGGCAATTGATACGGTGAGCCACCGGCGCGGCCGCCCGGCGGGCCTGAAGTCGTCGGTCTCCTCGCGGTCCTGTTCGGACTTGTGCGTGAGGACCGTGGCCGCGCGCCGGGCCACGGTGCGTCCGGCGATGGAAGGAATGGACCCTGATTCCGCTGCTGCGGCGGCGGCCCCGACGAGTTCGTGCGGGCGCATTGAGAGTTCTTCCCGCAGGACTTCGGCCGAGAGGTGTTCGCCCAGATGCGGGTCGGTGGTGGTCTCGGGCTCCTTGCCCTCGGCAACCTTCGGTGCGGCGCCGGCCGGCGGCGTGCCGTCGGCCGGGGACCCTGGGACCGGGTCGGCCGGCGGCGGACCCGAGGCTCCTGTCGAGGGGGCCAGCGCGGCGGACCCGGTGTCCTGGGCGGAGTTGTCCTTCTTTCCGGACTCGCCGGGGGTTTTCGCGGCCCCAACGGTGCTGCCGGCCGGGGGGCCGGCCGCTGCGTTTGGCGCTGACGTCCCCGTGGCCGCTGCGGGCGCGGGCACGACGTCGACGGCGGCGGTCCGGACGTCATCGCGGGTCGGCTCGGCGATGTCGAGGACCACCACGGTCACGTTGTCCGGGGCGCCGGCCTCCAGCGTCAGTTCAATCAGCAGTTCAGCGCATTCGCCCAGGTCCTTCGTCTCCCGGACGGTGCGCTCCACGACGTGGCCGGCCACATAGTTCAGGCCGTCCGAGCAGAGCAGCCATCGTTCCCCGGCCTGGACAGCCAGTGTGTCGAGATCCAGCTCCGGGCTGGCATCGACATCCCCCAGCACGCGCATGAGGACGTTCTTGTGCGGATGCGTTTCGGCCTCTTCGGGGCGGAGCCTGCCCTCATCGATGAGCCGCTGGACAAAGGTGTGGTCGACGCTGACCTGTTCGAACTCGCCGTCGCGCAGCCGGTAGGCCCGGGAGTCGCCGATGTGGGCGAAGTGGAGCTTTCCTTCGGCGAGGAGCAGGGCCGTGACCGTGGTACCCATCCCGGCGAGCTTGGGATTCATGTGGACCAGTTCGGACAGCAGGGAGTTGGCCGTCTGGATTTCGTCGGCGAGGACTGTACCGGCGTCGCCGTCGTAGTCGTCATGGTCCAGGTGGATCATGTCCAGGACGGTCGCGGCGGAGGCGACGTCGCCGCCGGCATGGCCACCCATGCCGTCGGCAACGACGGCGAGGTGCCGGCCGACGTAGGCGGAGTCGTCATTCTTGGCGCGTATGCGGCCGACGTCTGACCGCGCGGCGTAGCGCATGATCAGCGGCCGCTTCGGGGCAGTTGGCTTGCCTTCGGCCCTGTCTGCGGGAAATTCCGGGGCAGCCACGGCTACGGCCTCAATTCGATGACCGTCTTGCCGATTCTCACGGGGACGCCCAGCTCCACCGGGAGGGCCCGGGTCAGCTGCTGGTCTGCCAGATACGTGCCATTAGTGGAGCCGAGGTCCTCGATGAACCAGCGGCTGCCCTGCGGGAACAGACGGGCATGGCGGCCCGAGGCGTAGTCGTCCTCCAGGACGAGGGTGGCTTCCTGTGCCCGGCCAAGGAGGATGGGGCTCGCCGCGAGGGCGATGGTGGTGCCCTTCAACGGTCCCTCGGTCACGATCAGCTGGCGGGCCTGTTGTTTGACGGGGGCCGGCGGCGGTTCGGCAAGGGAAGGATTCTTGCGCACCTGGCGTGCCGTTGGGGCACCGGCGGCCGCCTTGCGGCCGATCATCAGATCGCGGCGCATGGCCGAGACGATGCTGAAGATCAGCACCCACAGGAGGATGAGGAACCCGAAACGCAGGGCTGTGATGGTCAATTCGCTCATGCGCGGCCGCCTGGGTGGGCGGGCAGTAGGCGGAAGATGATTTTGGTTCGTCCCATCATGATCGTGGCGCCGTCAGCAAGATCCGAACTGCCCACGATCTTTTGGCCGTTGACGTAGCTGCCGTTCGTGGAGCCGAGATCGATCGCCTGGGCCGTACCAGGCCCAGTCCGGATTTCCAGGTGGCGGCGCGAAACGCCGGTGTCGTCAATAAGGATGTCTGCTTCGGAGGACCGTCCGAGGACGATTGAGGGCGCGTTCAGCGAATAGCGCTGGCCGTCGATGTCCAGTACAGGCTGAAGCTGTGCCGGCTGGCGTGTCGGAGCCGCGGGTACGTTGCCGTGAATACCCGGCTGCGCCGGGACGGAAGGGGCGGAGGCTTTCTCGGTCCGCGACGTGATATCGAAATTCCCGGCGCGCTGCTCCTCATCGCGGCGGAAACTGATCCGGACCGGGCCCTGAAGGGTGTAGCCCTGGCTGCGGACATGGTTGATGACGACGTCGCACAGTTCCTCCGCGAGCGGTGTGCCCCATTCCTGGGCGCGCTGGAAGTCATCGCTGCTGAGGAGTACGTCAAAAACGTTAGGGGCCAGGGTGCGTCCCGCGGCGATCGTGATGGCCTTGTTGTCCACCTCGGTGCGGAGGCGGCTCGCGATCTCGACAGGCTCAACCTGGGCGCGGGAACCGGTGGAGAAGACTCCGCGGACGGCCTTTTCGATGCCGCGCTCGACTTTGTCCAGCAATCCCATGGTCCTTCTCCTTTCCTGTTGGCTGCAAGGCAGCGTTCGTTCCGGAACTCGGTTTCCAACTTTTTCGGGCCCGCGCTCGGCGGACACTCCTACATCAGATACTACTGGGCGTGTCTGGGAATGGCCTCAACGGACGCCGCCGGGGCGACGTCAAAATGAGCGCCCGCCGCGCCCTGACGTGCGCGGACACCGCCACCGAGGCCGCCCCGGCGGTTCCCCGCATGACGCCCGGCGGCGGGGAAAACGTGGACGGCAAACGACCCCAATCAGGGGGCTCCGGGGCCCGATTGGTGTTTTCCGGCAATTGTCCGTTATGCTTGATCTCGCTGCTTTTACGAGGTTGGCGGTCCGGGAAACCGGCCCTATCCGAGTGGAAGAAGTTGCGCGCGAGTGGCGGAACGGCAGACGCGCTGGCTTCAGGTGCCAGTGTCCGAAAGGGCGTGGGGGTTCAAATCCCCCCTCGCGCACGCAATCGAAAGAACCCCGGTCTTGGACCGGGGTTCTTTTGTTTAACCCACACGGGGGCGGCCGGCGTCGGGGCTTCCGGGTTTCCCCACATTCGAAGGCGCGGTCCGGCGTGTTGCGCCGACCCGCCCGTGTTTACCGGCGCCGGTAAACAGTGGGGAAACTCCGCAGCGGACCAACCCCAAAGACACCCCGCTAGGCTGCCCGGAGCGCCCCGAGCCCGGCGAGGAGTGCCTCGAGTCCCAGCCTGAAGGCGACGTCGGCTGGCTTGTCATGGCCTTCCTCGGCCAGGCGCTGGACGGCGGCGGTGAAATGCGGTGTCGACGCGGCCATGGTGCCGGAATCGAAGATGTCCGCGGGTGCCGTGACGTCGTAGGCGGAGCCAAAGATGAACGATTCGATGGCGACAATGGCCGGGACAATTCGCTCCTGCGGAAAGCCGGCGCGGCTGAAACCGGCACTGACGGCCTCATACATGGCCAGCGTCTTGGGCGCGTCGGCCACGGGCAGTACGGCAATGACGGGAATCAGCGGGGTGTGCTTGGAAAATACATCGCGGTAGCTCCAGGCCCAATCCCTCACGGCCTGTTCCCAGTCCCCGGCCGCGAAGGCAGTGACGTCAACGAACGAGGTCAAGTGGTCCTGGACGAGGACCAGCACGTCCCGTTTGGACGAGACATGGTTGTACAGCGCCGAGGGAGCCACGTTCAGGGTCCTCGCCAGGGCAGCCATGGTGAACCCGTCGTAGCCGCTCTTGCCAATCAGCTGCAGGGCCGCCACGGTGATGCCGTTCTGGTCCAGCACGGCCGCGGCGGGCCGTCCCGCGCGGCGGCGGGGCCCGGCGGCGGGGCCGTGCGGATCGGCGGGGGCGCTGGTTGCTGCCGTCATTCCGGGCCTTTCTTCTCTGCTTGGCTTCTCAGTTTGGCTAACGGGTTCGGGGTGAGCCCGTTCTGCCCCTACTTTACGGGCGAAATTCATGAGGCGGAGGGTCTTCCCCGAAGCGTGGGGAAGGTCTATCATTCTAAATGAACGTCATTCATTTAGTGGTTCGCATCACTCTAGCGGCCACGGGGAGGAACATCATGCTGGAACTTGACCGCGACGTCGTCATCGTAGGAGCCGGCCCGTCAGGCTTGACCGCCGCCCGCCAGCTTAAAAAGGCCGGGCTCAGTGTGGCGGTGCTCGAGGCGCGGGACCGTGTGGGCGGCCGGACCTGGACCGACACCGTTGACGGGGCCATGCTCGAGATCGGCGGCCAGTGGGTTTCGCCGGACCAGACGGGGCTCCTGGGGCTACTGGATGAACTCGGACTGCAGACCTATTCCCGCTACCGCGACGGCGAATCCGTCTACATTGGCGCGGACGGCAAGCGCACCCTGTACACCGGTGACACCTTCCCGGTCAGCGAAACCACCGCCGTCGAAATGGACAAGCTCACGGCCCTGCTGGACTCCCTGGCCGCAGAGATGGACCCCGAGGAACCGTGGGCCCACCCCAAGGCCCGCGAGCTGGACACCATCTCCTTCCACCATTGGCTGCGGCAGAACTCAACGGATGAGGAAGCCTGCAACAACATCGGCCTGTTCATCGCCGGCGGCATGCTGACCAAACCGGCCCACGCCTTCTCCGCCCTCCAGGCCGTCCTCATGGCCGCCTCGGCGGGGTCCTTCACCAACCTCACGGATGAGGACTTCATCCTGGACAAGCGGGTAGTCGGCGGGATGCAGCAGGTTTCGCTGCTGCAGGCCGCGGAACTGGGCGACGACGTCGTCCTCGGCAGCCCGGTCCGCACCATCAATTGGGCCGAAGACGCGAGGGGAGGCTACCGTGTCACTGCCGTCTCCGACCAGGCCACGGTGAACGCACGTTTCGTCATCATGGCCGTGCCGCCGAACCTCTACACCCGGGTGTCCTTTAACCCGCCGTTGCCCCGCCGCCAGCACCAGATGCACCAGCACCAGTCACTTGGCCTGGTCATCAAGGTCCACGCCGTCTACAGCAGTCCGTTCTGGCGCGAAGACGGCCTGTCCGGAACCGCCTTCGGCGCCGGCGCCATTGTGCAGGAGGTCTACGACAACACGAACCACGAGGACCCGCGCGGCACGCTGGTGGGCTTTGTCTCGGATGAGAAGGCCGACGCCATGTTCGAGCTCAGCGCGGAGGATCGCCGCCGCGCCATCCTCGAGTCGATTGCATCCTTCCTCGGCGAAAAGGCCCTGGACCCCGAGGTCTACTACGAGTCCGACTGGGGTTCGGAGGAATGGACCCGGGGGGCTTACGCCGCCAGCTACGACCTTGGCGGACTGCACCGCTACGGCAAGGACCAGCTGACGCCGGTCGGGCCGATCTACTGGTCCTGCTCGGATATTGCGGCCGAGGGCTACCAGCATGTTGACGGCGCCGTCCGAATGGGGCAGCTCACGGCGGCCCGGATCGTCGCTGCTGCGGACCGTGCGTCCGTCGCCTCGTAAAAAATCCCAACAAGTCAGTTGAATGCAGTCCAGTTCAGTTAGGAGAGCGGCCAGATGCGTTACGTAGTGGGGTATTCAGCCAATGCCAGGGGCCATGATGCGGTCAATCTGGCCGTCTCCCTGGCGCT
The DNA here is from genome assembly GCF_900168135.1 of Arthrobacter sp. 49Tsu3.1M3. Lineage (NCBI taxonomy): Bacteria > Bacillati > Actinomycetota > Actinomycetes > Micrococcales > Micrococcaceae > Arthrobacter > Arthrobacter sp. 49Tsu3.1M3. The sequence continues at coordinate 86,954 of NZ_FUZD01000007.1, read as the reverse complement.
CGGGCGGGGGGCGAGCCTGGATCTTGTGCTGGTGGTCCCCGAAGTGCAGCAGTCCGGGCACGCCCTCGCACCGAAGGCCGGCTTCGAAAATCTGCTCAATGAGCAGGCCCAGGAGTGGCTCGACCAGGCCCTGGCGCTGGTTCCATCCAGTGTCCCGGCGCAGGCCCACATCCGCAGCCATGATTCCGACTCGCACGCGCTGATCCAGGCGGCCGAGGAACTGGGCGCGGACATGCTCATCATCGGAGCCACCAGCACCGGGATCTTCAAACGGTTCACGATCGGGTCGGTGGCCAGCGCACTGCTCCACGCCTCGACCGTTCCGGTGGCCCTGGCACCGCACGGCTACCACCGCCAGGAGCCCTTGACCCGGATCAGCTGCGGGCTCGGAACCCGGGCCGGCGCGGAGAAGTTGCTCGAATTCGCCCTGGGCATGGCGGCGAACCGGGACGTGCCGCTGCGGGTGGTGTCGCTGCTGGCGCTCGACGGCGATGCGGCCGATTCAGCCGACGCGGCTAGGGAGTACGCGGCCAAGTGCCTTGCTGACGCACTGGCTGCCGGCGGGCCGGCAGTCCCGGGGGAGGCGAAGGCGGAGGTCCCGGGGGAGGCCAAGACCGAAGCCCAGGTAGAGGCTAAGACGGAAATCGTCGTCGCCCACGGGCGCAGCATCGAGGAAGCCGTGGACCGCCTGGACTGGGAAGACGGCGAGGTCCTGTTGATCGGGTCCAGCCGGCTTGCCAAGGGCCGGTCCATCTTTCTCGGCAGCACAGCGGGCCGCATTCTGCGCGCCCTGCCGGTGCCGATGATCGTGGTCCCCAGCGTCTATGAACTCAAGCACCTCAATCATTCAGCGTCGAGTGACACACCCCGAGAGGCACAACAATGAGCGCAGACCATGCGATGTCCAAGCCGTCGCAGACAGGACAGCACACTGGACAGCACACCGGATCGCAGACCGAACAGCAGCACGGACTGAGCGAAAAAGGCCTGAAAGCCGGATCGGTGGGGCTCATTGGCGCCGTCGTCATCGGCATTTCCTGTATCGCCCCGGCATACACCCTCACGGCCGCCCTGGGGCCCACCGTGGCCGAGGTCGGCGTGCAACTGCCGGCGATCTTTCTGGTGGGCTTTGTCCCCATGCTGCTGGTGGCCTTCGGCTACCGTGAGCTGAACAACGCCATGCCCGACGCCGGGACCTCCTTCACCTGGGCCTCGCGGGCGTTCGGCCCCTGGATTGGCTGGATGGGCGGCTGGGGGCTCATCGCCGCGACCATCATCGTGCTCTCGAACCTGGCCGCCGTCGCGGTGGACTTCTTCTACCTCATGCTGGCGCAGATCTTCGGCAATCCCGAACTCGCCGACCTCACCACCAACCTGCCGCTGAATATCGCGACCACGCTGGTGTTTATAGCCCTCGCGTGCTGGATCTCCTACCGCGGCATGGAAACCACCAAGACCGTCCAGTACGTTCTCGTGGGATTTCAGTTGCTGGTCCTCGCCTGGTTCTCGATCTCAGCGTTCAGCCACGTCGCCAATGGAACCGCCTTTGACGCCACGGCCATCTCCCCGGACTGGTTTAACCCGTTCGCCGTGGGATCCTTCTCCGCCTTTGCCGCCGGCGTTTCGCTGTCCATCTTCATCTACTGGGGCTGGGACGTCACGCTGACCATGAACGAGGAGACCAAGAACCCGGAGAAAACGCCGGGACGTGCCGCCACGATCACCGTGCTGGTCATCGTGATCATCTACATGACGGTTGCCCTGGCCACGCTGAGCTACGCCGGCGTCGGCGACACGGGGCTGGGCACCGGAAACCCGGAGAACCAGGGCAGCATCTTCGCCGTCCTGGCGGGACCGGTAATGGGCCCGTTCGCCATCCTGATGTCCCTGGCCATCCTGAGCAGCTCCGCCGCGTCCCTGCAGTCCACATTTGTCTCGCCGGCGCGCACCCTGCTGTCCATGGGCCATTACCGGGCGCTGCCGCAGAAGTTCGGCAGGATCAGCCCCACCTACAAGTCGCCGAGCTATGCCACGATCGCCTCTGCCATCGCGGCCGCGGCGTTCTATGTCATCACCCGGACCACGTCGGAAAACGCACTGTGGGACACCATCACGGCCCTGGGCATGATGATCTGCTTCTACTACGGGATCACCGCGTTGGCCTGTGTCTGGTTCTTCCGCGCCGAGGCGTTCAGCGGAGCGAGGGCGTTCTTCTTCAAGTTCCTCGCGCCACTGCTGGGCGGCGTCATCCTGCTGGTCATGTTCGTCAAGACGGCCTACGACTCCATGGATCCCGCGTACGGATCAGGGTCCTCGATCGGCGGTGTGGGGCTGGTCTTCATCCTGGGCATGGGCGTCATCCTGCTGGGCGTGGTGCTCATGCTGGTCATGGCCAAGCTCCGCCCCGAGTTCTTCAGGGGGCAGGTCCTGACCCGCGGGCACTGAGTCCACTGCCGGTTCAGGGAAGGTCCAGGGAAGGTCCCCGGCCGGCAGCCATTGGAAAGTAAGCACACTTACCAATAGGCTGTCCGGAGGGGGACCTTCCTCCGTTGGAACCAGAACGAGGTGAGAGCATGTCGGATGCCGAAAGCATCAGCAAGGTCACGGACATCATCAACGATTCGCACATCGGAATGTTCACCACCATCAACGAGGCAGGCGCGCTCGTCAGCCGGCCGCTGGCCGTCCAGGAGGTCAAGGACGACGGCGACATGTGGTTCTTCACGTCGTCGACCACCTCCCAGGTGGCCCACATCCGTGCCAACCCGGCGGTGAACGTCTCCTTCGGCAAGCGCACCGAGTGGGTTTCGGTGGCCGGGACCGCTGAAGTGGTCACTGACCGGCAGCTGATCCACGACATGTGGAATCAGGTGGTGGAGGCCTGGTTCCCGGACGGACCGGACACCCCTGAGGTGGTCCTGCTCCATGTCGACTCGGACTCCGCCGAGTACTGGACCAGCCCGGGCGGCACGGCGGCCACCGTGCTGCAGTGGATCAAGTCCAAGGTGACCAACAGCCGGATGAGCGTCGGAGATAGCGGAACGGTCGAGCTGTAGCGCGCTGAACCGGGCTGCTCCTAGTCGGTGATTTTCAGGCCGGTGCCCCAGTTGAAGGTTGGATACGCGGGGTTGGCCTGCAGCGCCATCACCAGCAGCTCGAAGCCCTCGAGTTCACGGGCGTGGCGCAGTGCGCCGACCTGGAGCGGACGCAGCCCAGCGGCTTCGGCGAAGGCCGCGACCTCGTTGCGGGCCTCTTCCGAGTCCGAGGCGATGAACACGTCCAACGGCTGGCCACCGGCCGCCCCGGAGCCCAGCGGGCCGGCAAAGGTGGTGTTGAAGGCTTTCACCACCCGTGCGCCCGGGAGCAGTGCGGCGATTTCTTCCGCCGCCGACGTTCCCGGGGCGACCACCAGCGAGTCGAAGGTTTCGGTGTCAATCGGATTGCTGATGTCCACCACCGTCTTGCCGCTGAGGGTGTCGCCAAAATGCGTGGCAACCTCCTTGGCCGGGCCGAAGTACAGCGCGAGGACGACGATGTCACCCTCGGGAACCTCGCTCAGGCCGCCGGAGCCGGTGGTGCCGCCAAGTTCAGCAGCGAGCTTGGCGGCATTCTCCGGCGTCCGGTCCAGGACCTGGACGGAGCGCCCGGCGGCGACAGCCCGGGTCCCGATCGCCCGTGCCATGTTGCCGCTGCCGATGATCGTGATGTCAGTCATGATGGAACCTTTCCAAGGTGGCCGCGAACTGCCGGATCGGCAATTCCGGGGAATCAGCCGTGCGCGTGGTCCGGGCCGGGCAGCCCGGCGGCGCTGACGCCGGCCGCGCGTTCGGCGGCAGCCAGGGCATGTTCCAGCCGTTCCACGGCCGGGGCGTAGGCGGCATCGGTGCAGGCGCGGTCCGTGCGGCCGCCGAGACCCTCGGCGGCCTTGATCGCCCGGATCAGTGCCGCGGTTTCCGGTTGCCGGGTATCGCTCATCGCGGGATAGTCAATCGAGAACCCCGGATCCAGTTCGTACCGCTGCCACCGGGCGAGGGCGCTCCGATGCCGTGCGGCGGCCGCCTCGTTCACGATCCGGGTCTCCCGGCTGGCCCGGCGGGCTTCCTGCCGGCGGAGCAGCCGGGGGGCCGCTGCCACGGCCGCCAGGGCGGCCCCCGCGGCCAGCATGCCGAGCGCCAGGCCGGCCCAGGGCCATGTGGAGGAGGCCAGGACGATGGCGGGCACAATGACGGCGAGTCCGGCGAAAGCGTCCCAGAACGCGCCGTCCGCGCCTTCGGAGGGTCCGTCGTCGGCCGCCAGATGCTTGCGGGCGAAATAGACCGAGGCGAACGCTGCCCCGGCAACCACAATGGCGAGGGCCAGGAACTGCCAGGCCGCGAGGGCGCCGGATAGTGAAAGCGTCATTGCACACCTCCCCGGAACGGTCCCGGGCGGGCGCTGTTCCGCTAGTTCCATTGGAATCCCTGGCGGCGGGGCCGTCAATGCCCCGCCGGTCGGGGTGATGCCCGGTGCCAGCGCGGACGCAAACCCAGGCGCCAAGGCCCGGTGCGAAGGCAGCGTCGCGGTTCCTACGCCGGGCCTCCCGGCGTAGCCTAGGGGCCATGCGACTGAAAATGTGCAGTATCCACGTCAAGGATCCAGCCTCGGCCCATGAGTTCTATACCGGCACGCTGGGCTTCGAGACGCTGATGGCCATGCCGGAGTACAACCTCTTCATCGTCAAGGATCCGGACGGTGCCGGAGGCGCCGGGCTGCTGCTGGAACCCAGTGACAACCCGATCGGAGCGGCCTACATGAACGGTCTGCACGACGCCGGGATTCCCGCGATCGTCTTTGGCGTGCCGGACGTCCGCGCCGAATACGACCGGCTGGCGGCCAAGGGCGTGATGTTCCAGGGGGAACCGTCCGAGGGGCCCGGCGGGACCAGCGTGGTGCTGGATGACGGCTGCGGGAACTTCGTGCAGCTGCACCAGGACTAGTTGCCGGACCACCGCACGCCGACTCTGCCTACCGGCTCGTAAAGAGGGGCCGGGAGAAAGCGCGTGCCGCTATTCGGCCTTGGCGCGGGCTTTCTTGGCGTCCTTCTTGGCGGCCTCGTCCTTGACCCGCTGGGCCTCGGCGCGGACGGCGGCGTGGGTGGCGCGCTCGGCCACCAGCCAGGCCGGGGGAGCCTGGAGCAGTGCGGTGATTTCCGCCGTCGTCAGGGCTTCTTCAACACCACCGCGGGCCAGGCCGGCGATGGAGACATTGAGCTTCTGCGCCACCACGGGGCGCGGGTGCGGCCCGTTGCGGCGCAGTTCCGCGAGCCATTCCGGCGGGTTGGCCTGGAGGTCGGCAAAATCAGCGCGGGTGATGGTTGAATCCTGGAACTCCTGGGGTGTCGCCGGCAGGTAGATGCCAAGCTTCTTGGCAACGGTGGCCGGTTTCATGGACTGGGAGTTTGCAGAGGTCATAGTCCAAGGGTATCTGGCGGGATGCCCGCAGGGCACCAACCCAGCACCAAACCAGCACCGGATCAGCACGGAGCCGCCCTCGCGGCGGACCCCCGCGCCACCCCGGGCGGTACTGTGAACATGTGTCCGCAGCAGAAGAAGCACCCCAGACCCCCGACGAAACCGCCGTCGTCCCAGCCGTTGCAGTCGGGCGGGAGCTGCGCTTCGCGTACGTGGCCGGTGTGACACCGGGCAAATGGATCCGCCGCTGGGAGGAACGGATGCCCGATGTTCCGCTGCACTCCTTTATGTCCGACGACGGCGCGCAGCTGTCCGTGCTCCGCGACGGTTCCGCGGACCTGAGTTTCGTCCGGCTCCCGGTGGAACGCGAGGGCCTCAGCGTGATCCCGCTCTACGAGGAGCAGCCTGTGGTGGTGGTACCGAAGGGGCACGAGGTCTCCTTGTTTGAAGAAGTGGACCTGGCGGACCTGTCTGCCGAGACGTTTCTCGATGTGCAGGAGCTCGGCGGCCCCGCGATGGCCCTGCAGGTGGTGGCCTCCGGCGCCGGGCTGGTGATCCTGCCGATGTCCGTGGCCCGGCACTTCAACGTCAAGGACACCGTGGCGCGGAAGCTCACGGGCGCGCCCTCCACGGAGATCGCCCTGGCGTGGCCGAGCGACGCCACGGACGAGGTCATCGAGGAATTCATCGGCATTGTCCGCGGACGCACCGCGGCGAGCTCCCGCCAGCCCTCGGCGCAGCAGGAGAAACCCAAACGCGAGCCCAAGCCGGACCGGCGGGGCACCGGAGCGGCCAAGAAGCCCAAGGTGGCGCAGCGTTACGCGCCCAATCCGGACAAGGGCCGCGGCAAGGGATCCCGGAAAAAGGGGAAACGCTAGGCCCGAGGAGTTGGACGCTCTGGCCGGTGAGGGACCGGCTTACGGGCATGCGTCGTGGTGCAACGTGACCTCCACCAACTCCCTATAGAGCACGAAGGGGAGTACCTGCTGACCGGCTGCGCATTGACCGGTTGAGGGGTGCTGCCCGCTACTTGGCGCAGGCGTCCTGAAGGGCCTTGACGGATTCGGCCGGAACCTGGTCGCCGGAGTCGGCGATCTGGCGCAGCGGGGTGGTGATCTCAGCAGGTGCACCCCCGGCTTCCGCGCTGGTGACAAGACCGCCCAGTAGCTCCTTGTCCTTGGCACTGACCAAGCCGTTCTTCACGATGGCGCAGGCATGCTTCTTCACTTCGTTCCCGGCCGCCGTCGCAGCCTGTGACGCCCCGTCGTTGACGGCCTTTTCGGTAGCGTCATGCACTTGTCCACAGCCGGTAAGTCCGATCAAGAAGGCGGCAGCGGCAAGGGCGGCGAGACGTCGATTCATCCACCCACCCTAACAAGCGCGGCTGGTGCCGGCCTGAGGAAAAAGGGCAAACGCCAGGCCGTAGCCGTGTAGGCACCGGCGCGCATAGGCTCGGTGAGTGGACATCGTCGAGTTCCTGACCGCACGCATTAGAGAAGACGAAGCCGCCGCCCTGAAGCTGCTCGGCGACCCCACGCTTGCCGTCTCCGGCGAGTGGTATGAACGCCGCCTGCTACGTGAGTGCGAGGCCAAGCGCCAGCTCATCGGCATCATTGAATCCGCACGCCAGACCGTGCTGGCCACGTTAGTCAGCCAGGAACCCGCCGACGCCGGATGGGTGCCGGACGTCATCGAATGGACCACGCTCTCCCTGCACACCCTGGCGCTGCCGTATGCGGACCACCCCGAATTCCAGGCGCACTGGCGGATCACCGGATAGGGCCGTCAGCGGTCAGCTCCTGAGATGCTGACGGGTCCCCGAAACCTGCAGGAAATCTCCGCGGCCTACGCTGGTCACACCGCGGATTCTGCGGTCCGCCAGCCGGTTCGGTTCTTGAAGGGATACCGTCATGCACCTCTTGCCCCGTGAGCAGGAAAAGCTCATGATCGTGGTCGCTGCGGATCTCGCCCGCCGCCGCCAGGCGCGCGGACTGAAGCTGAACTTCCCCGAAGCCGTCGCGGTGATCAGCTACGAACTGATCGAGGGCGCCCGGGACGGCCGGACCGTTCCGGAGCTAATGAGCTACGGAACCACCATCCTTGGCCGCGACGACGTGATGGAGGGCGTGCCGGAAATGATCCACGACGTCCAGATCGAAGCAACCTTCCCGGACGGCACCAAGCTCGTCACCGTCCACGACCCGATCCGTTAGGAGCTTCGATGATTCCGGGAGAATACGTTCTCAGTTCCGCGCCGCTGGTCATCAACGCCGGCCGTGAGGCGGTGGACGTCGCGGTGACCAACACCGGAGACCGGCCCGTCCAGGTGGGCTCGCATTATCACTTTGCCGAAGCCAACTCAGCGCTGCAGTTTGACCGGGCGGCCGCCTACGGCCGCCGGCTGGACATCCCGGCCGGCACGGCCGCGCGGTTCGAACCCGGGGACAGCAGGACTGTCCGGCTGATCGAGCTCGCGGGCAGCCGGGAAGTGTACGGCCTCAGCAACGCCGTCAACGGCGCACTCCGCCAGACCGGACTCCCTGCTTCCGAACTCCACGTTTCCGAAGGGGAAGGTGGCGCACAGTGAGTTACGAGCTATCCCGCAGGCAGTATGCGGACCTCTACGGCCCGACGACGGGCGACGCCATCCGCCTGGCCGACACGGACCTGTTTCTTGAGATCGAGAAGGACCTCACCGTTTACGGCGAGGAAGTGGTGTTCGGCGGCGGCAAGGTGATCCGAGACGGCATGGGCCAGAACGGCCAGGTGACCCGGGACGGTGACGGTTCCGGCGGCATTGGTTCCGGCGGTGTTGGTTCCGGCGGCGGGGTCCCGGACACCGTGATCACCAACGTCGTGGTGCTGGACTACACCGGCATCTACAAGGCCGACGTCGCGATCCGGGACGGCCACATCTTCCGGATCGGCAAGGCCGGCAACCCGCAGATCACCGACGGCGTGGACATCATGATCGGCGCGAGCACCGAGATCATTGCGGGCGAGCGGAAAATCCTGACCGCCGGCGGGGTGGACTCGCACATCCACTTCATCTCCCCGGACCAGGTCCCCGCCGCACTGTGCAGCGGCGTGACCACGATGGTCGGCGGCGGCACCGGTCCCGCCGAAGGCACCAAAGCCACCACGATCACCCCCGGAAAATGGCACATCCAGCGGATGCTGCAGGCCGCCGAAGGGCTCCCCATCAACATCGGCCTGTTCGGCAAGGGCCACGCGTCCGCCGTCGAACCCCTGGCCGAGCAGATCCGCGCCGGCGCGATCGGGCTGAAAGTCCATGAGGACTGGGGCTCCACCACGTCCTCGATCGACACGTCGCTGCAGGTCGCGGACCAGTACGACGTCCAGGTGGCCATCCACACCGACACCCTGAACGAGTGCGGCTTCGTGGAGGACACCATCCGGGCCATCGACGGCCGCGTAATTCACACCTTCCACACCGAGGGCGCCGGCGGCGGCCACGCCCCGGACATCATCAAGATCGCCGGGCTGCCCAACGTCCTGCCGGCGTCCACCAGCCCCACCCTGCCGTACACGCGCAACACCATCGAAGAGCACCTGGACATGCTCATGGTCTGCCACCACCTGAACCCGGACATCCCGGAGGACGTGGCATTCGCGGACTCCCGCATCCGCGCCGAGACCATCGCCGCCGAGGACGTCCTGCAGGACCTGGGCATCTTCGCGATCACGTCCTCGGACTCCCAGGCCATGGGCCGGGTGGGCGAGGTGGTCATCCGCACCTGGCAGGTGGCGGACAAGATGAAGAAACAGCGCGGCGTCCTCAAAGACCCCCGGGGGGATAGCGCAGCCGGCAGCCACGGCGCCGCGTCCGGCCTCGGCGCGGAGAGCGACAACTTCCGGCTCAAGCGCTACGTGGCAAAATACACCATCAACCCCGCCATCGCGCAGGGCATGGCCGACTCGATCGGCTCCGTGGAGGTCGGCAAGTTCGCCGACCTGGTGCTCTGGGACCCGGCGTTCTTCGGAGTGAAGCCGGACCTTGTGCTCAAGGGCGGCCAGATCGCCTACGCCCTCATGGGCGACGCCAACGCCTCCATTCCCACCCCGCAGCCGCGCACCATGCGGCCGATGTTCGCCGCCTACGGCAAGGCGCTGCAGCAGTCCTCCATCACCTTCCTCTCCCAGGCGGCGATCGACGCCGGGGTCCCGGCGGAGCTCGGACTGGAGAAGGTCATCCGGCCGGTGTCCGGCATCCGCAGCCTCACCAAGGCGGACCTCAAGTACAACGGCGCCACCCCTGACATCGAGGTGGACCCGGAAACGTATCAGGTGAGCGTCGACGGCGAGGACGTCACGTGCGAACCGTCGGACGTCCTGCCCATGGCGCAGCGCTACTTCCTTTTCTAGGCTTCCAGAGGAGACCACCATGATCATCGAAAAGGTCCTCGGCAACACCCACGACCTCCCGCCCGGTCCGGACCCCTACTTTGGGCTCCACCGGGAAAAGGTGGTGCTGCCCAGCGCCCAGCTGGTCAAACGCATCCAGCGCGTCACCACCGACCACGGGAAGGAACTCGGCATCCGGCTCCCCGCCGGTTCCGGGGACCTGCGCGACGGCGACATCCTGCACGTGGCCGGGACCAACATGATCGTGGTGTCGGTGCTGCCCACCGACGTCCTGGTGATCGCCCCGCGCTCCATCCACGAGATGGGCGTGGTGGCGCACTCCCTGGGCAACCGGCACCTGCAGGCCCAGTTCTTCGACGCTTCCTCGGAGTACGGGGCGGAGGTGATGGTCTGCCAGTACGACCACACCGTGGAGGACTATCTCAAACACGTCGGAGCGCCCTACAACCGGCAGGAGCGCGTGATGCCCGTCCCCTTCCGCCATGCCGAACACTCGCACTAGTTTTCTCTTCCGCGGCTGGGGCGCCGCCCCGGATTTGGGGCCGTGCCCGTCCCCAGCCGCTCCCAACTCTCGCAAGCTCGAGTCGGGGCCCTCGCGGCAGTGGGCCCACCGCGGTGCCCGCCACGCCGCGGCCCCAAAATCCGGGTCGGCGGCTTGCGGCCTCGCCGTTGGGGACATCCAGTGATGCATTACCAGCTGGCGTTGCAGCAGCTGACGGATTCCGCTTTGCCTACTGGTGCGTTTGCTCACTCGCTGGGGTTTGAGACGTATGTGGAGCGCGGGCTGGTGCACGATGAGGAGTCCTTTGGGGTGTGGCTGGCGGCGTTCATTTCACAGCAGCTGACGTACTCGGATGCCCTGGCCATCCGGTTCCTTTATGAGGATGTTCCGGTTGCCGAACTGGATGCGTTGTTGACCGCGCAGTTGTTGCCACGGCAGTTGCGCGAGGCCAGCATCAAGATGGGCGGACGTCTGCTGGAGATCGGCGCCGAGATCTTTCCGTCCGCGGATCTGGCGGAGTACCGGGAACTGGTGGGTTCCGGCCGGGCCGCCGGGCATCAGCCGCTGGCGTTCGCCGTCGTCGCCCGGTCCTTGAATGTACCGCTCACCGAGGCCCTCGCCGCTTACCTGTTCGCCGGGGTGACGTCGTTGACGCAGAACGCCGTCCGGGCGATCCCCCTGGGGCAGAACGCCGGCCAGCGGATCCTGCGGAAGGCAGCCGACGGCGTTGCCGCCGCTATCGAGCGGGTCAGCCATCTCACGCCTGATGACTTTGGGGCCGTCAGCCCCGGGCTGGAAATTTCGCAAATGCGGCACGAACGCCAGCGCGCCCGCATGTTCATGAGTTGACTGATCTGTACAAAAAATGCTTTACGAAATATGTCTGGAGGAGAATATGTCTGAGCCCGTCAAGATCGGCATCGGCGGCCCGGTGGGTGCCGGCAAGACCCAACTCGTGGAGCGGCTCACCCGTCACATGAGCCGGCAGATCTCCATGGCGGCCATCACCAACGACATCTACACAATCGAGGACGCCAAGATTCTCGCCGCCAACGGGATCCTGCCTGTCGACCGGATCATCGGCGTCGAAACCGGCGGTTGCCCGCACACCGCCATCCGCGAAGACACGTCCATGAATACGGCCGCCATCGAGGAACTGAAGCAGCGGCATCCTGACCTGCAAGTGATCTTCGTGGAATCCGGCGGCGACAACCTCTCCGCGACGTTCAGCCCCGAACTGGTGGACTTTTCCATCTACATCATCGACGTGGCCCAGGGTGAGAAGATCCCCCGCAAGGCCGGCCAGGGCATGATCAAGTCCGATCTGTTCATCATCAACAAGACCGACCTCGCCCCCCACGTGGGTGCGGACCTGGCCGTCATGGAGCGGGACTCCAAAGAATTCCGGGGCGAGAAGCCGTTCTGCTTCACGAACCTCAAGACGGATGAAGGACTGGACCGCGTCATCGACTGGGTGCGGCGGGACGTCCTGATGCTCGACCTGGCGCCATGAGCGCACTCGGGGTCAGCCCCGGCGAGCTAACCTCTGAGGCGGCGAGGCCGGATTTTGGGGCCGCGGCGTGGCGGGCACCGCGAAGCGGGCACGGCCCCAAATCCGGCGAAGCCGCCGGAGCCAACCAGACCGCCCGGGAACCGATGGGTCAGCTCGAACTCGTGGTGGCCAAGCGTGCAGGACGTTCTGTTGCCACGCATCAGTTCCATCGGGGGGCCCTGAGGGTTTTGCGCCCGCATTACTTGGATGGCAGCGGGCAGGTTTGTTATGTGCTCGTCAATCCGGGCGGGGCGTATTTGGGGGCAGATCTCTACGTGATTGACGTGGAGGTGGCCGATGGGGCGAAGCTGCTGCTCGCCACGCAGTCGGCCACCAAGATTTACCGGACTCCGGGATCCTTTGCCGAACAGCGGATGCGGCTGCGGCTCGGTGAGGGTGCACAGTTGGAGCTCGCCCCGGATCAGGTGATCGCCTACCGGGAGGCCAGCTACCGGCAGAATACGTACGTGGCGGTGCGGCCGTCGTCGAGCCTCATCATGGCCGAAATTGTGACCCCGGGGTGGTCGCCGGACGGGGCCTCGTTCCGGTACGAGGAGCTGCGGTTGCGGACCGAGATCCGGGTCGAGTCGGAGGCGTCCGTCGGGGACGCGGGCGGGCTGCTGGCCCTGGACAACGTGCTCATCCGGCCGCCCCTGGGCGATGTGACGGGCCTGGCGTTCATGGAGGGCTTTAGCCATCTGGGGTCGCTGATCGTGGTGGACCCGCGGGTGGACCAAGCCCTTGCCGACGAACTCCACGAGATCACGGCCGGGCTCGGCGCCCATACCGGCATCTCGCTCACCGCCGCCGTGCTGGGTACGGCCGGGCTGGTGCTGAGATCGCTCTCGAACAGCACGGAGGAACTGAGGTGTGTTCTGGGAGCAGCCACCGCCCTGCTGCGCAAGCGCTGGTACGGCCAGGACCCGCTGGATCTGAGGAAGTACTGATGGCCGGGACCCAGCAGAGGGCCGCGCTGCGCCGGCTTCCGGCGCTGAGCACCCGGCCGGCGGCCTGATCACAGCCGGCGCGCCCCCTCTGCCGGCAGGACGGCGAAGACATCGGGTGCCTGCAGCCCGCGGGCGGCGAAGCCGGCCAGGACCGCGGACCGGACCTGATCGGCGTCGTCCACTGGAACCAGGGCGATGGCGGAGCCGCCGAACCCGCCGCCGGTCATCCGGGCCCCGATGGCCCCGTTGGCGCGCGCGGTGTCAACGGCCAGGTTGAGTTCCGGGCAGGAGATTTCGAAGTCGTCCCGCATGGAGCGGTGGCTGGCGTCCAGCAGGTCTCCGATGGCCAGCGGCCCGTGGGTCGTGAGCAGTTCCGCGGTCCGGGCGACCCGTTCGTTCTCGGTGACGATGTGCCGGACCCGGCGGAACGTCACGTCGTCGAGGATGCGCCCGGCCCGGGGCAGATCGGCGGCACCGAGGTCGCGAAGGGCGGTGACGCCCAGGGCCCGGGCGCCGCGGACGCAGGAAGACCGGCGTTCGGCGTACCCGCCGGTGGCATGGGCGTGCGAGACCTTGGTGTCGATCACCAGGCAGAGAAGCCCGGACTCCTCCAGTCCGAGCGGCACCGGGCGGGAGCTGAGGTCGCGGCAGTCCAGGTAGACCGCGCAATCCCGGGTGCCGAGCATCGACGCGGACTGGTCCATGATCCCGGTGGGGGCGCCGACGACGTTGTTTTCGGCACGCCGCCCGATGTCCGCCAGTTCGGCTCGGCCCAGGCCCGCCCCGGTGAGGTCCGACAGGGCCAACGCGACGGCGCATTCCAGGGCGGCGGAGGAGGACAGCCCGGCGCCGACCGGGACGTCGGAGGTCACGTACAGGTCAAAGCCCGGCACCGTGATGCCGGTACGTTCCAGCTCCCAGGCCACTCCGGCCGGGTACGCGGACCAGCCGGCCGCCTGGTCCGGGGCGAAGGTATCGAGATCGAATTCGACCGGGTCAGCGGCCGCGAACGCCGAGGCCAGCCGCACGGTGCGGTCCGCTCGGGCCGCCACGGCCACGGTGGTGGTGCGGTTGATGGCGAACGGCAGGACACGGCCGTCGTTGTAGTCCGTGTGCTCGCCGATCAGGTTGACCCGACCCGGCGCCTGCCACACGCCGTCGGCGTCGTGGCCGAAGTGGCCGGCGAAGGCGCGGGCCAGCGCGTCCGCCAGGGCCGTTCCTGTGGTGTCGGTGGTGGTCATGCCGTTCCTGTCCTGGCGTCCCGGAGCCGGGCCGCGACCTCTTCGGGTGTGGTGTCGTTGATGAAGGCGCCCATGGCGGCCTCGGAGCCGGCCAGGAACTTGAGTTTGTCCGCGGCCCGCCGGGGGGAGGTGAGCTGCAGGTGCAGGTACCCGGACCGGCGCAGCACCGGGTCAAGGGGGGCCTGGTGCCAGGCGCTGATATACGGTGTCGGGCTGCCGTAGAGCCTGTCGAGGCGGCCCAGCAGGTCCGGATACAGGATGGCGAGCTCGTCACGCTCGGCACCGGTCAGCGCGGCGAGGTCCGGAACCTGGCGGTGCGGGATCAGATGGATTTCCAGCGGCCAGCGCGCCGCGAACGGCACGTAGGCGCTGAAGTATTCGCCCTCGAGCACCATCCGGGCGCCGTCGGCACGTTCGCTCGCCAAAATCGTCCCGGTCAGGGTGGCGGTCCTGCCCGCCGCCTCATGGAACTGCCGGGCGGCCGCGGCCATCACCGCGGACCTCGGCGTGATGTAGGGGTAGGCGTAGATCTGGCCGTGCGGATGATGCAGTGTCACGCCGATGTCCTGGCCGCGGTTCTCGAAGCAGAACACCTGCGCCACGCCGGGCAGCGCGCTCAGGGCCTCGGTGCGGTGCGCCCAGGCGTCGATCACGGTGCGCACCCGCCGGGTGTTGAGTGCGGCGAAGGTCCCGGTGTGCTCGGGCGTGAAGGCTACGACCTCGCACCGGCCGCCGGCGGTCCCTCGGGTTCCCCAGCCCGGCGCTGCCGGGGCGGCGGCGAGATCCGGACCGAGCGAGGGGAAGCGGTTTTCAAACACGGCGACGTCGTAATCCGCCGGGATCTCCGAGGGCCGCGCGTCGGTGCTCGGGCAGAGCGGGCACTCGTCCGCCGGCGGAAGATGCGTCCTGTGTTGCCGGTGCGCGGCGACCGCCACCCATTCCCCGGTCAGCGCGTCGTAGCGGATTTCCCCGGCCGGGCCGCGCTCGGGAAGGTCGCGGCGGTCCCTCGACGGGTGCGGAAGGGGATGGGACGTGTCGTCGAAATACAGGAGTTCGCGCCCGTCGGCGAGGCGCGTGCTGGTCACCGCGGACACCGACGCCGGGGCGTCGCTGCGGCTGATGATGCTGGTCATGGGGTTCCTTCGAAAGTGAGGGGACGTGCGGTGCCCGACCCGGAAGCAGGGGCGGGACCGGACGGTCAGAGGGCCTGGACGTGGAGGAGCAGGGCGTGCTCCGGGTTCAGGACCGGCAGGGGCAGGCCGACGTGCTGCAGGAAGGCGCCGGTGGCAACGGCCCCGTCTTCCAGCCAGGCGGGTGGCCGGATCTGGGTGAAGGTGTGCGCGTAGTCGGCGTCGAGAGGGGTAGGCAGTTCGGCCCGGACGCGGTAGTTCCGCTTCGGGTCAAGGCCCGGCAGTGAGGCCAGTCCGGGGACCTCGGCCGGGGCGGAGGCCAGGGACACGGCAGCGAACAGGGCCTCGCCGGCGTCGTGTGCAACTACACCGTGGACGCTCAGGGTGGGCTCGGCGGTGTCCGCGTTGACGCGCTTGCCGGAGTGGAGCAGTGCGCGGTGGCGCTTGTAGAGCGCGATGGCGCGGCGCAGCGTGGCCCGTTCCTCGTCCGTGGCTGCGCGGATGTCCCACTCCATGCCGAAATGGCCAAAGAGGGCGGTGATGGCGCGGAAGGAGATGTCGTGGGTGCGGGCCGTGGTGTGCGAGGTGGTGGGGCCGATATGTGATCCGACGAGTTCGGGCGGGAGGACGGCCTGGGTCCAGCGCTGGATGGTCTGGCGCTCGAGGGCGTCGTTGCAGTCCGAGGCCCACACCCGGTCGGTGCGCTGCAGGATGCCGAGGTCCACGCGGCCCCCGCCGGAGGAGCAGCTTTCGATCTCCACGTCCGGGTGGGCTGCCTTGAGCGCGTCGAAGAGGCGGTAGGCGGCCAGCGTCTGCTCGTGGACGGAGGGGCGGCCGCCGCGGCCGTGTTCGGTGAGGTCGCGGTTCTGGTCCCATTTGAGGTAGGCGATGTTGTTCTCGCGCAAGAGGGCATCGAGGCGGCCGTAGATGTATTGCCAGGCCTCCGGGTTGGCGAGGTCCAGGACGTGCTGATGGCGCCAGGCGTGCGGCAGCCGGCCGCCGTCCTTGTGGGAAAGCACCGACGGGCCCACGATCCAGTCCGGGTGCTCGCGGGCGACGTCGGAGTCCAGGTTGACCATCTCCGGCTCCACCCACAGCCCAAACTCCATGCCGTGGCCGGTGACCGCGTCGATCAGCGGCGTCAGGCCTGCAGGCCACAGACCCTCGTCGACGTACCAGTCGCCAAGGCCCGCGTGGTCATCGCGGCGGCCGCGGAACCAGCCGTCGTCGAGGACGAAGCGTTCCACGCCGAGCCCGGCGGCCGCTTCGGCGAGTTCGAGCAGGGGCTCGAGGCGGTGGTCGAAGTAGACGGCCTCCCAGGTGTTCAGCACCACGGGGCGGACCCGGCCGGAGGTGGTGTCCACGTGCTGCGGCCGGGCACGGAACCAGTGGTAGAAGGCCTCGGTGATGCCGTCCAGGCCGCGGCCGGAGTACGCGGCATAGAGCGACGGCGTCCGGTAGCTGCCGCCGGGGCGCAGCACCACTTCGGCGGAGCCGAGTAGCTCGGCGGCACCGAGCATGCGCCGGCCGTCCGCGAGGCTGTCGAGGTACTGCTCGTGGTTGCCGCTCCAGCCCAGGTGCGTGGCCCAGACCTGGCCTGTGCGGTTGGCGAAGCCGGCGGTCCCGGCTGCCACCAGCAGGGACGAGTCGTGGCCGGTCCGGCCGTGCCGGCCGGTGCGGACCCAGGTGCCCTGCTGGACGGCGTGCCGCTGCGGGTGGTTTTCGCGGCACCAGCGTCCGGTGAGGTCGAGCAGTTCCGTGGCGTCCCGCGGGACCGGCAGCACAGTGGCGAGTTCGTCGAGCTGGTATTCGGCCGTGCCGCTGTTGGTCAGCGTGTGAGCCAGCTCCAGGAGGCCGCCGGGGTGCAGGGTGAGTTCGGAACTGATTTCCAGGCCGGCCTCGGGGTCCCGGTGGATGATCACCACCGCGCGGCCGCCGTCCTGCATCCGGGCGGCAACCACCCGCAGGGCCGGCGAGAAGTCCAGGCCGGGGCCGCCGTCGGCGTTCCGGTGCCCGCGCAGCCCGGGCCGCCCGGCCCAGCCGGAAGATGCCTGCGGGAGCAGCCCGGCGGTGACGGGAATGTCGAGGGCGGAGTGCGGGACGGGCCCGCGGAGGATCGCCAGATCGGGGAGGTTCTCCCCGAGGTCGGCGCCCCAATGGACGATCTCGGCCTCGCCGGAGTCGAAGGCCAGCAGGAGGCTGGTGCCGGCAGAACGCAGGTGCACGGGGTGCATGGGGATTCGCTTTCAGTTGTGCGGAAGTCAGGTGCTGGTGCGCGGGATCCCGGCGGGAGATCCCGCGCACCGGGCGCCGCCGTGGCTGGCGGCTGTGGCTTCGGAGGCCTACTTGAAGAGGGCGTTGACCTGGTCGTTGGCTTCGGTGAGGGAGCTGGCAGGCTTCTTGCCGGAGAGGACGGCGTCCATGGCGGGCTTCATGATGCCGTCCACCTTGGCTGCCTTATCCGCGATCGGGAACAGGAATGTGGTTCCGTCCTTGACGTGGGTGGTGAAGGCGGAGACGTCGGTGCCCTTGGCCTTGAACGCTTCGGCTGCCTTGTCGGAGGAGCTGGTGAGTGCCGGGAACACGACGGCCTTGGAGGCTACGACGTCCTGGCAGGCGGTGGAGGCAAGGTATTCGACCCACTTGACCGAGGCTGCCGGGTTCTTGGTGCCTGCCCAGACGGAGTCGGCCAGGCCGTTGAACATGCTGGCGCGCTTGCCGTCGGGGCCCTTCGGGGTGGGGGCGAACGCGGTCTTCACGCCCTTGTAGCTCTGGTACTGGCCGATCAGCCAGTCACCGGTGGTGTTGATGGCAGCCTTGCCGGCGCCGAAGTTGTCCGCCAGGCTGGCGCCGACGGTGGTTTCGAGCTTGGGCATGTAGCCCTTCTCGGTCAGTCCGGCCCACCAGGCGATGGTCTCCTGGAACTTGGGGTCGTCGTAGTTGAACTTGGTGCCCCAGGGGTTCTTGTCCGTGGCGTTCCAGCCGGTGGTGGCGCTGAGGAAGCTCCACTCGGTCTGGCCCTGCCCGGAGCCGCTCCCGGCCAGGCCGAGGCCGTAGACGGCCACGTTGTTCTTGTCGAAGCCTGCCTCGTCGCCGCGCACGCCCTTCTTGTCCACAGTCAGGTGCGCGATTGCCTTCTCGTAGCTGCCGCCGTCCTGCGGGTTCCAGTCCAGGTTGGCCATCTGCTCGGCGGTCAGGCCCGCGGAGTCCGTCATGGCCTTGTTGTAGAAGAGGCCCACAGTGTCCCAGTCCTTGGGCAGTCCGTAGCGCTTGCCGTCCTGGCCCACCCAGAGCTCGGGGAGTCCCTTGGTGTAGCTCTCCAGCTTGATGCCGTCCTTGGCCACTGCCTCGTCGAGGGGAAGCAGTTGCTTCTTCGCGGCGTACTCGGGGTACTTCGAGAGGTGGTTGGTGAAGACGTCGGGGGCGGTGCCGGCGACGAAGCCGTTGGTCAGCGTGGTCCAGTAGTCGTCCCAGCCGCGCTGGGTGATCTTGACCTTGATATCCGGGTTGGCCTTGGTGAAATCGTCCGCGCACTGCTTGTAGGCCGGGAGCTGGTTGGCGTCCCACAGCCAGTAGTTGATTTCGCCCTTGGCCTCGGTGGAGGCCGGGGCGGACCCGCCGCAGGCGGAGAGGGAGATGGCGATGGCTGCGGCGGCAGCGACGGCGCCTAGGGTCTTCTTCATGGTGGACCTTTCATGGAAATGCTTATTTGGGGGAACGCTTGTTGACGGGGGAGTGCGTGTTGGGTCGGGGTTATTTGATGCCGGAGAAGCCGATGGAGTTGACCACCCGCTTGCCGAAGGCGATGAAGAGCAGGAGGACGGGCAAGGCCGCGATCAGGGTTGCGGCCATCAGGCCGGACCAGTCGGGGGCGCCCTGCGGGGACTGGGACTTGAAGACGCCCAGGCCCACGGTAAGGACGCGGACGCTTTCGTCCTGGCCCACAAGCAGCGGCCAGAAGTACTCGTTCCACTGGCCGATGAAGGTGAGCAGCGCCAGCGTGGCCAGCGGCGCCGCGGCGTTCGGGAGCACGATCTGGAAGAAGATCCGCACGTGCTTGGCGCCGTCGAGCATGGCGGCCTCTTCCACCTCCCGGGACATGGAGAGGAAGAACTGGCGTAGGAAGAAGATGGCGAAGGGGGTCATGAACAGGAACGGCAGGGCCAGGCCGGCGAAGGTGTTGAGCAGGCCGAGGTTCTTGATCATCAGGAAGTTGGGCAGGGCTGTGAAGATCGGCGGGACCATCATGGTGGCCAGGAACAGGCCGAACACCACATTCCGGCCCGGCCAGCGGAGCCGGGAGAAGGCGTAGGCGGCCATCGCGCTGAAGAACACCTGCCCGGCGGTGGTGACGGTGGCGAAGATGACGGAGTTCCGCAGGTACAGCCAGAAGTTGATAGCGGCGCCGGAGCCGCCCTCGGCGATGGCTTCCTCGGGGCTCTGCAGCCCCAGGACCCGCTTGAAGGCGCCGAGGCTGAAGTCGGCCGGCAGCAGGTTGCTGGCGTTCGAGGCCAGGGAGGCGTTGCTGGACAGTGCGGTGCGGAGCATCCAGAGGAACGGCGCGATCGTCACGACGACGGCGACGGCGACGAGGGCCCAGGCGCCGACGCGGCGCCAGTTGACCGGCTTCCTGGGAGCGGGAACGGTGGTGGCGGGCTTCTTGCGGGAAGGGGCGGAGGTAGTCATGGCTGGGGTTCCTTAGTCCAGATCCGATTCGTTGCCCTTGAGGAACTTCATCTGGACGAAGGCCACAAGAGCGAGAATGACGAAGAGAATGACGGACAGGGCCGAGGCGTAGCCGAAGTCGGATTCACCGAAGGCCTTCTGGTAGATGTACATCTGGATGACGCGGGAGGCATTGATCGGGCCGCCGCCGGTGGTCACGGCCACGGTGTCGAAGACCTGGAAGGAGCCGATCACGGTGACCACCAGGACCAGCACCAGCACGGGGCGCAGGAGCGGCATCGTGATGCTCCAGAAGGTCCGGGTCGGGGAGGCGCCGTCGAGCGAGGCGACCTCGTACACGTGGTTGGGGATGGACTGCAGGCCGGCGAAGATCAGCAGGGCCGTGTAGCCCATGTGGCGCCAGACGTTGACGCCCGCGATGGTGGGGATGGCCCATTGTTCGCTGCCGAAGAAGGCGATGCGCGGCAGGCCCATCCAGTTGATGATTTCGTTGACGATGCCCAGCTGGTAGTCGAGCATCCAGAACCACAACAGCGCGACGATCACGTTGGCCACGAGGAAGGGCAGCAGCAGGGCGCCACGGATGAAGGTCGACTTGGCGACGTTGTGCATCAGCAGGGCAAGTCCGAGCGCGATGGCGGTCTGGAAGCCGATGTTTAGTGCCACGTACTGGACCGTCACGGCCATGGCGTTCCAGAACAGATCGTCCGCGAAGATCGCGGTGTAGTTCTTAGTGCCGATCCAGGTGGGATCTCCCAGCACGCTGTACTCGGTGAAGCTGAGATAGACGCCCCGGATGCTCGGCACCAGGTAGAAGGCAACGAAGCCGAGCAGGGCCGGGGCGATGAAGAGAAGGGCGACCCTCAGGTCGCTGCGGGTTCGGCGCCGGCGGCGGGGGGCAGCATTGCCCGTTCCCGTGCCGGGCGCCTTGCGGGCCGGAACGGCTCCGCGGGCAGTTGTGGTGGTCATTGGTGGTTCCTCCGCTGTGACGTGGATTACAACTGAGGCTTGAATCTACACGAGTAACTTTCCAATGCGCAACCGTTTCTTTTATGTTTCCGGGCGGAAACTTTCTGCTCGTCATCAGCTATTGACTCGAGTAGAAACTGGTGTGAAACTTGCGTGCATGACTTTCTCACTAGGCATCGTCGGCGCCGGACAGTTCGCAGGCGCCTTCGCCAAACTCTTCGACGCCCATCCCGCGATTTCAGAAGTCCATGTCACCGACGTCCTGCCGGAACGGGCCGAGGCCCTCCGGGAGCGGCTCGGCCTCGCGGGGACCTATCCCAGCTTTGAGGCCATGCTCGACGGCGGCCTCGACGCCGTGGCGATCTTCACCCAGCGCTGGACGCACGGCCCGCTGGTGCTGCAGGCGCTCCGGGCGGGCAAGCATGTGTATTCGGCAGTGCCGATGGCCATCAGCGAGAACGAGATCGCCCGGATCATCGAGGCCGTCCGGGAGACGGGCCTGACCTACATGATGGGCGAGACAAGCTACTACAACCCCGCCACCGTCTACGCCCGCAAGCGCAAGGCTGAAGGCGCCTTTGGCCGCATCTTCTACGCCGAGGGCGACTACGTCCACGACATGGATCTCGGCTTCTACGAGGCCTACCAGTACAGCGGCGGTGAGGACTGGAAGAGCACCGCCAGCTACCCGCCCATGCTGTACCCGACCCACTCCACCGGAGGGGTGCTGGGTGCGATCGGCGGCCATGCCGTCAGCGTCAGCTGCATTGGCGTCCCCGACGAGCGCGGGGACGGTGTGTTCGACAAGGACGTCAGCATGTTCGGCAACGACTTCTCCAATGCCACCGCCCTGTTCGAGCTTTCAACCGGCGGGTCCATGCGCATCAACGAGATGCGCCGCGTCGGCTACCCCTCCCACCTGCGCGAAAGCCGGTTCCGCTACTTCGGCACCGAAGCCAGCTTCGAGCAGCTGGCCCTGGTCAGTGTGTGGCAGGACAAGGAGTCCGTGACCGATGTCAGCGACGAACTGGCCACCCGGGCCACGCTCGCCGCGGACGATCCGGCGCTGGCCGGGGTCGCGCCGGCCCTGCGGGACGCTTTCAGCTCCGGGCTGGCCGCCGTGCACGACGCCGGCCGGCTTCCGGCCGAGTTCCGCGGACTTCACAACGGGCACGAGGGCAGCCACCACTTCCTGGTGGACGACTTTGCCACGGCCGTCGACACGGGAACGCTCCCGCCCGTCAACGCCTGGGAAGCCGCCCGCTACACGCTGCCGGGGATCGTGGCGCACGAGTCCGCCCTCCGCGGCGGGGAGCGGTTGCCCGTGCCGGACCACGGCGACGCCCCCGTCCGGCTGCCCGCGCAGGGAACCAACGAGGAGGGCTTTGCCGGGGAACTCCGGCGGTAGCATGGTCACTGTGCCACACTCGCCCGCCTCCGCCAGGCCCACGATCACCCGAAAAGACGTGGCCAGGCTGGCGGGCGTCAGCACCGCCGTCGTCAGCTATGTGGTGAACGGCGGCCCCAAGCGGGTCTCCCCGGTGACGGCCGCGAAGGTCCGCGAGGCCATCAGCGCCCTGGGGTACCGTCCGAACGCTGCTGCGAGGGCACTGAAACTTGGTTCCAGCGAGATGCTCGGCATGGTGGTCCCGGACACCACCAACCCCTTCTTCGCCACTTTGGCCCGCGCTGTGGAGGAAGCCGCGGCGGCGCGCGGCTATGCCCTGCTGCTGGCGAACTCGGGCGGATCGGCGGCCAATGAGCGCCGCCAGGTCAGGAACCTCGCGAGCCGCCGCGTTGACGGGGTCTTCCTCTCCAGCGTGCTGTTCGAACCCGACCTGACCGAGCTGGAGCATTCGGAGATCCCCGCCGTGCTGCTCAACCACAGCACCGAGGTGCCGGGCTTCAACTCGGTCGGCGTGGAGCTGCTGGAAGGCTCCCGGCGTGCCGTCGAGCACCTGGTGGGCCACGGCCACCGCAACATCGCACTGGTCATGGGCATGAACGCCGGCAATGATCTGGATGCCCGCGAGGTCGGGTGGCAGCAGGGGCTCGCGGAGGCCGGCCTCCCAGAGGGGCCCATTCTGCGCTGTGACTTCGACCGGCAGGGCGGCTACCGGGCCGGGCAGCGGCTGGTCGCGGCCGCGGACCGCCCCACCGCCGTGTTTGTCAGTTCCGACCTGCAGGCAGTCGGCCTGCTGAGAGCGATGTCCGAGGCCGGCCTGCGGGTCCCGGAGGACCTGGCGGTCTTCTCCTTCGACGGCTCGGCCGAGGCTGAGTTCAGCTGGCCGCCGCTGAGCACGGTCGCGCAGCCCATCCAGGCCATGGCCGAGGCCGCCGTCGAAGCGCTCATTGGCTTTGACGGCGTGTCTCCGACCCGGAACAGGATCTTCCCCGTGGACCTGGTCCTGCGCGCGTCCTGTGGCTGCGCGCCGGTGCCCGCCCCCGCCCTTCCGGTAGCGGCCGGACAGTAGCGCGGGATACCGCAGACTGCTGCGACCGGGGCCGGCCTCCAAGAGGCCGGCCCCAGTCGGACGTTTATTGCGGGCCTTTGCTGTGCCGCTAGCGGGCCGCCGCCGTCTGGTCCGCGGCGGCAATCGCCGGTTCGCCGGCAATGATGGCGTCGACTTCGGCCTTTTCCTTGGCGCCCCAGGTTTCGCGGGTGTTCAGCACGCCGATCAGGCCTATGACACCCACCAGGACGTACAGCGAGGCACCGCCGGCCCACCCGAAGATGGAGGCCAGGAGCACGGCCAGGAAGGGTGCGAATCCGGAAATTGAGGCGGCAACCTGGTATCCGATGGAGGCGCCGGACGTCCTGGTGTTGGTCCGGAACAGTTCCGCGAACCAGGCGCCCTGCGTGCCGGTGAAGGTTGCGTGGATGATGCCGATGCCGATCACGAACGCCAGCACGATCAGGAAGGGGTTGCCGGTGTTGCTGAGCAGGAACATCGGGAAGCCGAAGACGATGACGGCGATGGTTCCGCCGAGGTAGAGCTTGCGGCGGCCGATGCGGTCGGTGAGCGCGCCGGCGGTCAGCGTGACCGGGATGGCAAGAAGGCTCGCGATCACAATTCCGGTGAGTCCGACGGCCCGGTCGTCGGGGTTGTTCTTCGTGATGTAGGAGAGCAGGTAGGTGGCCGTGACGTAGTAGGCGCAGCTCTCCACGACGCGCAGTGAGATCACCCGCAGGATGTTCCGCCAGTCGTTCTTGAAGACGGTGGCCAGGGGGTTCTTGACGATCGCGCCCATGGCCTTGGTGTGTTCGAACTCGGGGGATTCCTCAAGCTTCATCCGGACCACCAGGCCAACGATGATCAGGATGGAGCTGGCGAGGAACGGCAGGCGCCAGGCCCAGTCGGTCTGCAGCGAGGCGGAGAGCAGGAAGGCGGCGTTGGCGAGGGTGATGCCCAGCGGGTTGCCCGCCTGCGGGATGGCGGCGAAACGTCCGCGCTTCTTCCACGGTGCGTGCTCAAACGTCATCATGACGGCGCCGCCCCACTCGGCGCCGAAAGCCAGGCCCTGGATCATCCGGATGATGACCAGCAGGATGGGTGCGAGGATGCCGACCTGCCCGTACGTGGGGAGGCAGCCGATCAGGACGGTGGCGATGCCCATGGTCAGCAGTGCGCCGACGAGCACGGGCTTGCGGCCGTACTTGTCGCCGAGGTAGCCGCCCACGGCCCCGCCGATGGGCCGCATCAGGAAGCCCACCGCGAGGGTGGCGAAGGCCAGAAGAGTTCCGACCACGGGGTCCGTGTTGGGGAAGAAAACCTTGCCGAAGTACAGGGCGGCGGCCGTGCCGTAGGCGACGAAGTCATAATTTTCCACGCACGTGCCTGCGGCCGAAGCCATGGCGGTCTTGATCTTGCCGGGTGAACCGTGGGCGGCCTGGCGCGGCCGGTCCGTGATTGCTGCCGTCATGTTGGATATCTCCTTTGATATTGCTGGACAGCCTTGGGCGGTGTGCCGAAGGCCAGGTAAACCTTTGCCGTGCGGTGCCGGGCGGGTCAGATTTCGGCGGCCAGTTCCCTGGCGCCTTCGAGCTCCATTTCGCGCAGCTTCCGGACCCGCCGGATGGTGTCCTCGTCGTTGTCGAATTTCGCGTCGAGGAACGACTGGAGGACTTCCTTGGCGGTGGCCCTGCCGATCAGCCAGGCGCCCATGGCGATGGCGTTCGCGTCGTCGTGCTCCACGCTCTGGTGGGCGGAATAGACGTCGTGCCCCAGGGCGCAGCGGATGCCCGGGATCTTGTTGGCCGCCATCACGGCGCCGACTCCTGTGCCGCAGACCAGGACGGCGCGCTCGGCCTCGCCGGAGCGGACCAGGTCGCAGGTGGCGCGGGTGATGTCCGGGAAATCGACCGGTGCCTCGCTGGGAGCGCCGCAGTCGATGACCTCGTGGCCGAGATCCTCCAGGACTGTCTGGACAAACGATTTCAGGGGGAAGCCGGCGTGGTCGTTGCCGAGTGCGATTTTCATGGGTCTCCTTCGTGCGGGACTTAGTGCGGACGTTCAAACGGGGTGTTGCGTGGTTTGGCGGCTACGCCGATACT
Source organism: Arthrobacter sp. 49Tsu3.1M3 (assembly GCF_900168135.1). Taxonomy (NCBI): domain Bacteria; kingdom Bacillati; phylum Actinomycetota; class Actinomycetes; order Micrococcales; family Micrococcaceae; genus Arthrobacter; species Arthrobacter sp. 49Tsu3.1M3. Next base: position 61,536 of record NZ_FUZD01000007.1, on the reverse strand, counting down.
TCATCTACTTCATCGCGCCATGGAATCGATTCCATCGCGCCCGGGCGGGTCACGGCGACAGCGGAGGCGCGGGTGGCGTGGAGCATTGCCGCGGGCAGCTCGCGGGCGCTGCCGGCGAGGGACGCGGCGAGGTAGCCCACGAACGTGTCGCCGGCTCCGGTGGTGTCCCTGGCGTCCACTTTCGCCGCCGGAACGTGCACGGAACTGCCGTCAACGACGGTGAAGGACCCTTCCGCGCCCGCGGTGCACACGATGACCGGCCCCAGGACGGGCGGGAGCGACGTGACCAGGTCCCGGTGGATTCCTTGGATTCCGGCCAGGCCGGTGAGGTCGGCCAGAACCTGGATTTCCTGTTCGTTCACCACCAGGAGGTCGACGTCGTCGAACAGCGCCTCGATCTGCCGGGGCGCCGGGGCGGCGTTGAGGATGACGAAGGCCCCGCGATTCTTCGCGGTCCGCGCGGCCTGCCGGACCAGCGCCGTCGGGATTTCCAGCTGCAGGACCAGGACGTCGCCGGCCTGGAGGGCGGTGAGTCCCGCTTCGACGTCGGCGGCGGTAAGCCCGGCGTTCGCGCCCGGACTCACGATGATCTGGTTTTCGCCCTGGTCGTCGATGGCGATGACCGCCGTTCCGGTGGCGGCGGTGCCGCTGACCCGCACGTGGCCGGCATCGATGCCGGCCCCGGCGAGGACCTCAAGAATCCGCCGGCCATGGGCGTCGTCGCCGACGGCGCCGGTGAACTTCACTGCGGCGCCGGCCCGGGCGGCCGCGACGGCCTGGTTGCCGCCCTTGCCCCCGGGGCTGTACGTTGCGTCCGAGCCCCGGACAGTTTCGCCCGCCCGGGGCAGGGCGCTGACGCGGATGTTCTGGTCGATATTGAGGCTTCCGACCACAAAAACCGTGCTCATTGGACCTGCTCCTTCGGTGGTGCGGAACGGTGCCCCAAGCCGCAATACAGAGGGGCGGAATTGAGGGGCGCTGCCGTCACGGCTGCCCCAGGCTCGCGTCGGGGGTTCCCGAGGAGGCACGGACAATGAGCTCGCTCGGGAGGACGACTGATGCCGGCTTCTGCCCATCGATCACCTCGAGCAGCAGCCGGACCGCGGTGCGGCCCATCGCCTCCACGTCGTGGGAGATGACGGTCAGCGGCGGATCAAGCAGGGAAAACCATTCGATGTCGTCGAAGGCGACGAGGGCCATGTCGCGGCCGATGCGCAGGCCTTTCCGGTTCAAAGTGGCCAGTGCCCCGACGGCCATGGGGCTGTCGGCTGCCAGCAGGGCGGTCGGCGGCTGGGCGAGACCCAGCAGGTGGTGCGCCCCGGCCGAGCCGCTGGCGGACTGGAAGTCGCCGAAATATGTCAGGGCGGGGTCGGTGCTGAGCCCGAACTCACCGGCGGCGCGGGCGAAGGACTTGAGCCGGTCCCGCCCGGTAGACGTGGTCTGGGGCCCGGCGATATAGCCGACGCGTTCGTGGCCCTGCCGGGCGAGATGCTCCACAGCCTGGCGGATGCCGGCATCACTGTCTGTGGTCACGCTGGGGACGTCGATGCCGTCGACGGTCCGGTCGACGAACACCGTGGGGATCTCACGTTCCAGCAGCGCGCGCAGGCTGGAGCTCCCTTCGCCCTGTGGGGCGGCGATTATGCCGTCCACGCGCTGCGAAATGAAGGTGTCCAGGTATCGGTCCTGCTGCGGGATGCTCTCGTTGGCGTTTCCCAGCAAAGTCACCAGCCCTTCCGCGAGGGCGGCCTGCTCGGCGGCGTGGGCCAGATCGGCGAAAAAGGGGTTGCGGACATCTGAAACGAGCAGGCCGATGACGTTGGTCCGGGTGGAACGGAGCGCGCGCGCCTGGGCATTGGGGTGGAAGTCCAGCTCGGTGACGGCGGCGGCCACCTTCTGGCGGGAGTCGGCGGAGGTTGCCGGGTTCCCGGAGAGCACCCTGGACGCCGTGGCGGGGGAGACGCCGGCCAGTGCCGCCACGTCCTTGATGGTGATGGATGGTGCCGTCACTGCTGCCGCCTCTCGCGCTTACTCATGGAATCGATTCCATGGAATCGGTTCCACCATTATGTGACGGCAGGCACAATCTGTCAACGGCTGGTTGCGGCCAGGCTGCGCAGGCGATTCAACCGGCCGCGACGCGCAACGTGCCTGACGATGCGGAGGGTGCCGGCCGGACCGGCTTCACGCGCCGTGGACGGCGGCCTGGCGCTCCTCGGACCGGTTCAAGTAGGCCAGCAGCAGCTCGCCGGCGCGGTCCAGGTCCCCGGCTTCCAGGGCGGTGCAGATTTCCTCGTTGTCCGGCAGGTAGCCGCGGTAGAAGTGCGCGTCCACCGTGGCCTTGTGGAAGAACAGGCGCATCTCGGCCAGCACCTGGGACATGATCGTGTCCAGCCGGCGGCTGCCCGCCAGGGCCACGATCGCGCCATGGAAATGCTGGTTGGCGCTGCCGAGGCCCTCCTCGTCATTGGCGGCGGCAGCGGCTTTGCCCTCTTCAACGGCAGCGCGGACCGCGGCTACGCGCTCCGGGCTCCCGCCGCCGCGGATCGCACTGACTTCAATGGCCCGGCGCACGGTGTAGACGTCGTGGATGTCGCCGGCCTCGAGCCTGGCCACGAAGACGCCGCGGTTGGGGTGCCGGACCACCAGGCGCTCGGCCGCAAGTTCGGCGAAGGCCTCGCGGACCGTGTTGCGGGAGACGCCCAGGTCTTCGGCGATGGTGGACTCCGTGAGACGGGCTCCCGGCAGGAGCAGGCCCTCCGCCAGTTGCAGGCGCAGCTCGGCCGCCACCCGGTCCGCCACGGAGGGGACGGCTACGCGCAGCCGCGCCGCAGCTGCGCCGAGGGCGGAGCCGGCGGCTGCATCGGGAGTCGTCATAGTGCCGAATCTACACGATTGTCCCAATGTTGAATCGTCGGATTGTTGAACAATCGGAGAAATTGTTGCATCCTAGTAGGGGGCTATCATGAGACGAGGATCACAAATGGCAACCATTGACCTGAACAGCGACGTCGGCGAATCCTTCGGCCGCTGGACCCTAGGCGACGACTCGGCGATGTTCCGCTCGGTCTCCAGCGCCAACGTGGCGTGCGGATTCCATGCGGGCGACCCCAGCGTCATCCGCCGGACCTGCCGCGAGGCGGTGGCCGCCGGCGTCGTGATCGGCGCCCACGTCGGCTACCGCGATCTCGCCGGCTTCGGCCGCCGCTTCCTGGACATCGACCCGATCGAACTGGCCGACGACGTCGTCTACCAGATCGGTGCGCTGCAGGCGCTGGCTGCCGTCGAGGGCGGCACGGTCAAGTACGTCAAGCCGCACGGCGGCCTCTACAACGCGATCGTCTCGCACACCGCCCAGGCGCAGGCCGTCGTCGACGCCGTGAAATCCGTTGACCCGAACCTGCCCATCCTGGGCCTGCCGGGCTCGGAAGTGCTGCGCCTGGCCGAGGCCGCCGGCCTCCGCGCGGTGACCGAAGCCTTCGCGGACCGGGCCTACAACCCGGACGGCACCCTCGTGTCCCGTACGCTTCCCGGAGCCGTGCTGGAGGACCCCGCTCTCGTCACTGAGCATGTCCTCCGGATGGCCACCGATTCCGCCATCCGCACCATCGACGGCTCCATCCTGAAAATCCGCGCCGAAAGCATCTGCGTGCACGGTGACTCCCCGGGGGCCGTCGCCATGGCCGCTGCCGTCCGCGAAGCGCTCAACGCCGCGGACATCACCACCGCCGCCTTCGTCTAGGCCGCAGCTTCACCGTTTCACGCCCCGGTTCCGCCGGGCCCACCCGCACTTAAACCCAAGCAACAGGCAGCACCCCGCACACCTGGAGGAAACCATGACTGCAGCACCGCATCAGGCCACCCCGGCCGCCGGCAAGAGGAAGCTCCCGCCCGGCGCCCTCAAGGCCTACGTCGCGAGCCTCACCGGCACCTCGCTGGAGTACTACGACTTCGCGATCTACTCCGTGGCCTCGGCCCTGGTGTTCCCCAAGGTCTTCTTCCCGGGCAACGATGAATTCGTCGGACTGCTGCTGTCCTTCTCGACTTTTGCAGTGGGCTACCTCGCCCGTCCCATCGGTGGCGTGATCTTTGGCCGGCTCGGTGACAAGATCGGCCGCAAGAACGTCCTCGTGACCACCCTGCTGCTCATCGGCGTCGCAACCGTGCTGATCGGCGTGCTGCCGGGTTACGCCACCATCGGCCTGGCCGCTCCCACCATCCTGGTGCTCCTGCGCCTGGCGCAGGGAATCGGCGTTGGCGGCGAATGGGGCGGCGCGGTGCTGCTCTCGAGCGAATTCGGCGACCCCCGCAAGCGCGGCTTCTGGTCCTCCGCCGCGCAGATCGGTCCGCCCGCCGGCAACCTGATGGCCAATGGCGTCCTTGCCGTGCTGGCCGCGACGCTCAGCAACGAAGACTTCCTCTCCTGGGGCTGGCGTGTAGCCTTCCTCGCCTCGGCCATCCTGGTGGTCTTCGGCCTGCTGATCCGCCTGAAGCTCGAGGAAACCCCCGTCTTCAAGGCCATCAAGGCCCACGGCGAACAGCCCAAGGCCCCCATCAAGGAGGTCTTCACCAAGGAACCGCGCGCCCTCGTCTCGGCCGCCCTGTGCCGCGTCGGCCCGGACGTGCTGTACTCCCTGCTCACCGTCTTCATGGCCGTCTATGCCACCAAAGAGCTGGGCATGACCACCAGCAACGTCCTCAGCGCCATCCTGATCGGCTCGGCCTTCCAGCTGGTCCTGATCCCGGCGGCGGGCGCCCTCACGGACCGCATCAACCGTCGCCTCGTTTACGGCGTCGCCGCCGTCGGAACGGCCGCATACATCCCATTGTTCTTCCTCATGATCCAGGGCAAGTCGGTCTTCATGCTGACCGTCGGCATTGTGATCGGACTCGCGTTCCACGCCTTCATGTACGGTCCGCAGGCTGCTTACATCACCGAACAGTTCCCGGCCCGGTTGCGCTACGCCGGCAGCTCGCTGGCCTACACCCTGGCCGGCGTGATCGGCGGCGCCGTCGCACCGCTCGTCTTCACCGCCCTCTTCGCCGTCAGCGGCAACTGGTTCCTGATCGCCGGCTACCTCGCGGTCGCCTCGATCGTGACGGTGATCGGGCTGGCCATTGGGCGCAACCCGCAGACCGAGGAAGAAGAGCGGCTCCTGCAAGATGCCCGCGCCTGAGCGGCGCGGATCCTGTTCACCGGCACAATGATTGAGGCAACTCGTGATTGAGACAGCAGGGGAACCCCTGAAGGCACAAGCCGCCGCTTCAGGCGAAACCGAAGTTCACAAAGTCCGCTCCGTGCGGGCCGTGGGGACACGCGCGGTCCTCGCTGAGCTCTCCGGCACCCAGGACGTGCTCGCCCTGCAGGCGCTGCTCCTCGAGAAGCCGCTGCCGGGCCAGCAGGACGTCCTGGCCGCGGCCGAGACCGTCCTGGTCAAGGCCGAATCCCCGGCCTCGGCCCGGCGCATCGCCGCCCGCCTGATGCAGCTTGACCTCACCGCACCCGTGCAGCGCGACGGCGGGCTGGTGGTCATCGACACCGTGTACGACGGCGAGGACCTCGCCGAAGTCGGACGGCTCACCGGCCTGGGAACCGACGGCGTGATCGCCGCCCACTCCGGGCAGATCTGGACCGTGGCCTTCGCCGGCTTCGCCCCCGGATTCGGGTACATGATCGGGGAGAACCAGCAGCTGGAAGTGCCGCGCCGCAGCTCGCCCCGCACCGCAGTTCCCGCAGGCTCCGTGGCGCTGGCCGGCAACTACTCGGCCGTATACCCGCGCCGTTCCCCGGGCGGCTGGCAGCTGATCGGGCGCACCAACGCCAAGATGTGGGACCTGGACCGGGAGCCGCCCGCCCTGGCCGCCCCCGGACACCGGGTGCAGTTCCGTCCGGTCCGGGATGCACTCGCGCTGGCGGCCGAGCCCACAGCGGAGCCCGTCACCGAGCCACCTGCGGAGCCTGCGGCCGAGGGCACCGCGCCGGAACCGGGTGCCGGGCAGGACGTCACGGCCGGGATCCGGATCGTATCACCGGGCCTTCAGAGCCTGATCCAGGACCTCGGCCGGGACGGCCACTCCGGCCTGGGCGTTTCCGCCGCCGGCGCGCTGGACCGAGCGTCGCTGCGCCGGGCCAACCGCCTCGTCGGCAACGCCCCCGGCGCAGCCGCCATCGAGACCGTCGCGGGCGGACTCAAGGTCCAGGCCGTGGGGGACCAGGTCCTCGCCGTCGCCGGGGCGCCGTCGGAACTGAGCATCGCGTCCGCACCGGACGATGCCGGCGATACGTGGCAGCGCACCGTGCCGGTGGCTACGGCCTTCGCGCTGCTCGACGGCGAAACGCTCAGCATCGGTGCGCCGCACAGCGGCTTCCGCAGCTACCTCGCGGTCCGCGGCGGGGTGGATGCTGCCCCGGTCCTGGGCAGCCGCTCCACGGACACCATGTCCGGGATCGGCCCTGCACCCCTGGCCGCCGGGCAGCAACTAGGCGCCGGCGGGGAAGCCGAGACCGGCGTCGTCGGAAATCCCGAACTGCAGCCGGACTACCCGGGCACCGGGGTGACCGTCCTCAACGTCGTCCCCGGCCCCCGTGCCGACTGGTTCGATCAGGCGGCACTGGATTCCTTTACCGCCCAGGACTGGGCCGTGCTGCCGCAGTCCAACCGCGTCGGCATGCGGCTGGACGGTACGCCGCTGCAGCGCAGCCGCCAGGGCGAACTGCCCAGCGAAGGCACCGTCGCCGGCGCCCTGCAGGTCCCGCCGGAGGGCCTGCCCGTGCTCTTCCTGGCCGACCATCCGATCACCGGCGGCTACCCGGTGATCGCCGTGGTGGTCGACTCCCAGCTGGACCTCGCCGCCCAGGTCCCGATCGGCGGCAGGATCCGCTTCCGCTGGGCCGAATCCGCCATCACCGAACACCACCCCACCGAACACGCCCCCACCGACGAAGAAGCGAGTAACTGATGCGCAAGGTCCTGATCGCCAACCGTGGAGAAATCGCGGTCCGCATAGCCCGGGCCTGCGACGACGCGCAGCTGGCGTCCGTCGCTGTCTACGCCGACATCGATGCCGACGCCCTGCACGTCTCGGCCGCGGATGAGGCCTTCAGCCTGGACGGCAACTCGCCCGCGGACACGTACCTGAACATCCCCAAGCTCCTCGCCGTGGCGGCCCAGTCCGGTGCGGACGCCGTCCACCCCGGGTACGGCTTCCTCTCCGAGAACGCCGACTTTGCCCAGGCCGTCCTCGACGCCGGGCTGACCTGGATCGGTCCGACGCCGGACGCGATCCGGCTGCTCGGCAACAAGATCACGGCCCGCGACGCGGCCGTCCGGGCCGGCGCACCCCTGGTGGCCGGCAGCGACGGTCCCGTCGACACGGCGGCCGAGGCCCGCGCCTTCGCCGAAGAGCATGGCCTGCCGATCGCGATCAAGGCCGCCTTCGGCGGCGGCGGTCGCGGCATGAAGGTCGTCCGGGTCATCGACGAGGTCGAGGAAGCCTTCGACTCCGCCGTCCGTGAAGCCGTTGCCGCCTTCGGGCGGGGCGAGTGCTTCGTGGAACGCTACCTGGACCGTCCGCGCCACGTCGAGGCGCAGGTCCTGGCCGACGCGCACGGCAACGTCGTGGTCGTCGGAACCCGCGACTGTTCCCTGCAGCGCCGGCACCAGAAGCTCCTGGAAGAGGCCCCCGCGCCGTTCCTGACCGACGAGCAGACCACGCTGATCTACGACGCCGCCAAGGCCGTCTGCCGGGAAGCGGGCTACTCCGGCGCCGGCACGGTGGAATTCCTCGTCGCGGCGGACGGCACCGTGGCCTTCCTGGAGGTCAACACCCGGCTCCAGGTGGAGCACCCCATTACCGAGGAAACCACGGGGATCGACCTCGTCCAGGAACAGTTCCGGATCGCCGCGGGCGAGCCGCTGCGCCTGGCCGAAGACCCGGCGCCGCGGGGGCACGCCTTCGAGTTCCGGCTTAACGCGGAGGACGTGGGCCGCGGCTTTTTGCCCTCGCCCGGCACCATCGGCGAATTCGCCGGCCCCACCGGCCCGGGTATCCGCCTCGATACCGGCGTCCGCTCCGGGTCCTTCGTCGCGCCGCAGTTCGATTCCCTGCTCGCGAAGCTGATCGTCACCGGCGCGGACCGCCAGCAGGCCCTGCGCCGCGCCCGCCGGGCCCTCGCCGAAATGCGCATCACCGGCGTCGCCACCGTGGTGCCCTTCCACCGGGCCGTGCTGGAATCCCCGGACTTCACCTCCGAGGACGGCCTCGGTATCCACACCCGCTGGATCGAAACCGACTTCGCGGACAGCATCCCTGCCGATCCCGACTACAGCACCACCGCGCCCGACGGCGAACGCCGCACCATCACGGTCGACGTGGACGGCAGGCGCCTCGCCGTCGGCCTTCCGGCCGATTTGCTGAACGCCTGGGCCCTGTCTCATCGGACCCTGTCCGGAACCTCAGCGCCGGCCGGGGTGTCGGCAGCGTCCGACGGCGGTGCCTCCGCCGCCGGCGACCCGGGGGAGCTGCGCGCGGACATGGCAGGGACAGTCGTGAAATGGCTCGTCGAGCCGGGAGCCGAAGTCTCTGCCGGGGACCCGGTGGTGGTCCTTGAGGCCATGAAGATGGAAACCCAGGTCTCCGCGCACCGGGACGGCACCGTCACCGACGTCCGCACCCAAGCGGGCGGGGTTGTCACGGCCGGCGCGGTGCTCGCGCTGATCGGGTAGCCGCATTCTGCTGATGTTTGGCGAGTGACTGGGCCGTTTCCGCTGGCGGAAGCGGCCCTTTGCCCTGTGTGTTGGCTATTTAGGCCGCGCTGCCAGCGCGGACGCCAGAGCTGTGGCGGAGCCGGGGCTGCTGTCGATCCGCCAGTCTGTTTCCTTGTTGAAGTTGAACCAGACAACTGCTGTGACGTCGGGCTGGGCAGCCAGATAGCTGATCAAGGCCGTGTTCCAGTCGGCTTTGGACCCGCCTTGTTCGGCAGATGACGTCTCTGCCACGAGCACGTGTTTGCCTGGGGCAAGTCGTCTCAGTTCGGACAGGCCCGGGCCGAAGAGCTCCGATGGCCAAAGCCAGCTGCTCCAGGCCGCTGATGTACCCCAGTTGTAACCGTCGAGGGCCACTTCATCCACGTAAGCGGAGCCCGGATACAGCCCGTCGAGCGGGGTTGACCCCCAATACGGAACGTTGGGATTCCAGACCCAGGAGATGTTGGAGGCGCCGGTAGCCGCTACGACGTCATGGACGTGCCGCCACGCCGCAGCGTAGTCGCCGGGTTCGTTGCCGTTGACTCCCTCAGACCAGGGGTACCAGTTTCCGTTCATTTCGTGCCCGAAGCGCACCATCACCGGATGCCCCCAGGATGCCAGCGCCTGCCCCCACTGCCGCAGGTAGGGATCGAAGTTGCCGGCCGTAATGCGGTCCAGGGCATAGGCCGGCTGATCGGTTCCGCCGCCCCAAGCCCAGGGCTCCCAAGTCAGCAGGGTTACGGCGCCTCGGCTGCGAACAGCATCCAGCTCCGTGATGGGCGGGCCTTGATTGAAGTCCTTGTAGGAGAGAACGACCGACGGCGCCTCCCCGGCGAGCGACCCGGCCGCGTCCAATTCCGCTTGGGCCAGCGGCCCGCCGGGGGTGCCGACGCCGAAGCGCAGCGGCGAGCTGCTGATGACGGGCGGCAAAGGTTCCGCCACCGGCGCGGCCGCCACGACCGTAAAGCCTGTCGACGCCTTGACGGTGCCGGATACGGCTTGGACGGCAAGGACCGGCTGGGACGTTTGCGGGATAACGACGTCGGCGGTGAATTCTCCAGAGGCACTGACCCTGAAGGCGACGGAACTGGCTCCGGCGCTCACAGTTCCGGAGCCTTTTTTGGGAAAACCGGTGCCGGTGACGGTGACCGCGGTTCCGGCCGGACCCTTGGCCGGGCTGAGGCTAAGGGACGGGGAGGCGGCCTGGGCGGGTACCGCCGCGAAAGACAGGGCGGAAGCCACCAGGGCAAGAACGCAGGCCAGGCTTCTCAGCGGCTTCATCGTGACTCCTTGGCCGGGCCCCGGCGAAGCGGAGCATCCTGACGGAACGCGGCTTGCCTACCGGAAGCCACACCATCCAGTGTCCGTCAGGACAGTTCCGCTCCGGGGTCAAACAAAGCAGGAGATCCCGAGGATTGTCCAAGGATTCCGCTCAGTCGCGCAGCGGGGACTTTGACAGGATCCAGGTGTTCGTCCCGTCCTGGCGCTTGAATGTCACGGTGGTGACCAGGGCGCGGATAAGGGCGAGCCCGCGCCCTGACTCAGCCTCGCCGTCGGGCATGGCGGGGTCGGTGTCAATCGGGTCGGGGCAGACGGCATCGAAGGCACTGACCCGGGCCTCCAGCCTGACGGACGTAGCGCTGATGTCGACCCCGAGCTCCACGGGTTTCGTGGATTCGGGAACGGCGTGCTGCACCACATTGCTGGCAGCTTCGATCACGGCCGTGGCGAACGTCATGCGGTCCATGTCTGGAACGAAAGAGGCGTCATCCCACAGTTTGTCGAGCTCGGCATGCACGGCCTCAATGGCCTCCGGAAGTGCCGCCTGGCGGAGCGTCCGCCGGGCGAGAATGTCAGTCATCCCCGAAAGCTTCAGCCGCGGAGGGGTACGACGTCAGGACTTTGTCCATGCTCGTAAGTCCCAGGACCATTTGAACCTGGGGCTGGACGGCGGCGATCCGAAGGTCGCCACCGGCTTGCCGGGCGGCCTTGAGGCACCCGATGAGCGCTCCCAGCCCGGACGAGTCCATGAACGCTGTCGCTTCGAGGTTGATCACGATCCTTGCGGAGCCCGAAGCCACAACTTCCGCCACCATTTCCCGCAGTTTCGGCGCCGACACCATGTTGAGCCGGCCGGCGGCTGTTATCTCGGCGTAGCTGTCTTTCACTTCATAGCTCAGGTCCACGGAGGGCCCTTTCGGTGGAGGTCTCGTTGCTGGTCTCGGGGTCATCGCCGGAACCGCCGGCCGGGTATCCGCGGTACAGGACGGCCCGCACCAGGATGCTCATGACGATCAGGTCAAACACCACCCAGAATACGTTGACGAGTGTGCCGATCGGCTCGGACATTCCGGCAGCGAGGCGCCCAATCCCAACAACCGACGCGATGAACAGCAGGACCGACACGGCGATCTGTGGGCGGATCAGGCTCCATCGTGGACCTCCAGACTGGCGGTCCTTCGGCGTGACGGCGAAGCCGAGGGGATGTCCGAACCAGACGTTCCGGGCCGCCGTCGTACATGCTTTGATCCAGGTGGGGAACAGGGCGAGGCTGTATTGCTGACCGCGCCAGGTGGGGATACCCCTGCCGGCAATGGCAAAGAGGAGCTGGTTGACCACCATGAACGGAATAAATCTCAGGAAGAAGTCGGCGCTGAGGCTGGTGACGGGCAGGATCCCGAAGAGCAGGTAAATGATCGGGGCGGCGAAGTAGACGACGGCGGCGAAGCCGCTGAGGTAGGTCCACATGGTTGCGAAGTACATGAGCCGCTGGCCCAGCTTCAGCCCGCGCTGAAGGAGCGGGTTCTCCCGCAGGAACACCTGGATGGTCCCCTGGGCCCAGCGCAGGCGCTGGGTCAGCATGGTGCCGACATCTTCGGGTGCCAGCCCGTAGGCCAGGACCTCGTGGTGGTAGACACTTTGCCATCCCATGGCGTGCATGCGCATGGAAGTCGCCATGTCCTCCGTCACGGAGATCGTGGCCAGCGGCATGACCGGCTGGGCCTCGTCGGTCCGTTCGACCGACAACGCGTCCAGCACCGCCTGCACGGACTCGATTGCCCCGAGCGGAGACCAGTCCCGGGCCGCCATGCGCTGCACAGCATCATCGGTCACCACGGGCACCCCGGCGTCACCGACCTCAACCGGTGCCATCGCGGCAATTTCCTTCAAGTCGGCCTGAAGGGCGGACACGTCGGCCAGCACCAGTGCCTGGACGGCCTGGTCCACCCGGCGTCGTGCCCGGTACGTGATTTCGCTGAGTGAGTCGCCGGCGTCGAGCCGGCAGCGGGCCTCGTCGGTTGCCGCTTCGACCTCGTCAAGGGTGTGCTGAATAAGCAAGGATTCGCCGGTTGCCGCTTTGCGTGCCTTGCGGATGGCCGCCCGGGATGCACTGAGGGCGCGCCGGATACTCTTCTCGGTTTCCTTGACGTACCCCGACAGTCCCAGCTGCATGAGGGCCTCCCGGCGGAGGATGGCGTTGGAGCCGCAGAAAAAGGCAGCGTTCCAGCCGTCCTTGCCCTGCTGGATGGGGCCGTAGAACAAGGGCGCCTGGCTGCCCAGGGGATCGTCGGCCGGGACGTTGCTGAAATATTGGGGCGTCTGGACGAGGGCGACTTTGCGGTTGTTGAAGTAGCCCAGCGTCTTGTCCAGAATGTCCGGTTCGGGGACCTGATCCGCGTCGAGAATGAGCAGGAACTCGCCCTCGGTTTGCATCAGGGCGTTGTTCAGATTCCCCGCTTTCGCGTGCCGGGGCATCCCGCTCCATTCCGCGCTTCGGGTCACGTACCCCAGTCCGCTCGCCGCGGCCAGTTGCCGGAGCGCAGGCCTGTCACCATCGTCAAGTATCCAGGTGCTGTGCGGGTGCCTGATCTTTTGGGCGGCAAGCGCCGTCGTCATCACCAGTTCCAGCGGCTCGTTGTACGTCGTAATGAAAACGTCAACCGTGGCGTCCGCGGGGGCCGGTGCCGGCGGTGTGCGGGACTTTAGCCGCCAGACTGTCATTCCGAAGAGCAGCACGTCGATCAGGCTGTAGGTCTCGGCGGCGACCAGCGGCACGGCGATCCACCACGCGTCCCAGTTCAGTGACGCGAGCCAGCGCCAGGCCACGTAGTTGACGCCTGCCAGCAGGGTCAGGAGCACGAGGAGCCGTATCCCGAACAGCTGCACGGCGCTCCCGGAGCGCTGCTGTGGCGCGTCGTCGCCGTCGGGGTCTGGGTAGCGCGGCGTTTCGGTCACACGAGCGTCCTTTCGCGAGGGGTGAGTGGGCGTTGGCCGTCCCGCCGGACGGCGAGGATGGTGACGTCATCGGGGTTGGACGTGCCCTGTGCCCGCCGGTGCACGGAGTCCACGAGGTCTTTCGCTGACGCCGCGGAGACCCCGAGTTTTCCGATCTCGTCGACGGCGGCAAGGGTTCCGTCGTAGAGGTCCAGGACGCCGTCACTGAAGCTGACAATCATGTCTCCCGGGTTCAGCCGGGTCTCGAACGACTCCCACCGGCTGTCCGGAAGCAGGCCCACCGGCATGTCTTCCGAGGAGAGCCTCTCCCAGGTGCCATCTGTCCGGATAACCAGTGTCAAGCCGTGGCCGGCGTCCGAGAACAGGATCCGTCCGTCGGAGGCCCTGAGCCGGGCATGGAACAGTGTCGCGAACGAGCCGGCCTGGCTCAGGTCGGTGGCAAGGCAGTCCTGGGTCAGTGCCAGTGCCGTCACTGGGTCTTCACTGTTCTTGGCACTGCGGATGACGGCGCGGGTGGTCGCGGCGATCATGCCGGCCCCCGCGCCCTTGCCCATGACGTCGCCGAGGGTGAACCCGAGGCCGTCCTCGATCAAGTACCAGTCGAAGAAGTCTCCGCCGACGGCCTTGGAGGGGATGCAGGCCCCGGCTGTCTGGTAACCGGGCAGGGGCGCGGCGTTCTTCGGCAGCAGAAAGCGCTGGATCTGGGCGGCCCGGCTGAGTTCCGCCGTCGCCGCAGCCGCCTGGGCCCGTGCGGAGTGCAGGCGGCGGCGTGCCCGCCGCGCCAGCTCGTTGACCACAAAAGCGCCCAGGACAAAGATGAGCGTGCTGTAGAGCCCGCGGAAAAGTTCGTTCGGGTTCGCGTCGATGCTGGAGCCGAGGGCGAACGGGACCATGATCGCCACCGTGGCGCCCACGGCCGCGTAGCCAACATTGTGGCGGCCCTCCCTGGCCGCGAACCAGAGTACCGGCAGCAGGACGATCGAGGCATAGATCGAGTGGCTCTCCCCGGTGCCGTGGCGCAATGCGCCGGCCGCCAGGAAATCCAGCGACGGTACGATCGCAGCAAATCGTGCCGGACCCGGCTGGGCCGCCGCCGCGGCGTAGCCGGGAGCGGCCGCCGTCAGGGCCGCTCCGGCAAGCAGGGCACCCCAATCGCTCACGGTGAGGGTCGGGATCGTGCTGCTCATGGCCGCGGCCACGATGAAGAACACCAGGAACGGGACTTGCTTCCAGAACGGTGAGAGTTCATCCACACCCGTCAAGATGGCTTCACGCGTCACAGCCACTGACTCCCCCTTGGTCCGCCGGGTATTGCCCGGCGTTCGTCCCGAAGGCATCCTACCGGGCCTCTGTGCGGGACACACGGCGCGCGCACTTAGGCGGATTCTGGTTCGCGCTGCAGCAGGACCGCAGTGATGTCGTCCAGGACGCCGTGCTTTCCCCGCCGGTCGCAGAGTTTCTTCACGGCGGCGTCCGGATGATCCTGCGCCTCGCGGCTGTCCAGGGCCGCGGCGAGGCGGCCGAGGTCGCCGCCGTGCAGGTCCAGGAGGCCGTCCGTCGGAACCAGGATGGCATCGCCCGGGGCGAGCCGGAAGGCGTGCGTGTCCCAGCTTTGGCCCGGTATCAGGCCCAGTGGCGGCCCCGTCGGGGACAGGCGTTCAATCGTCTTGTCGGAACGGAGGATATAGCTCAGTCCCTGGCCGGCGTCCGCATAGTGGCCTGTGCCGGTCGCAGGGTCGATCAGCGCGTGGAACACCGTCGCATAAGAGCCCACACGGGCCAGGGTATCGTCGAGGCTGCCCGCCACGTCCTCGAAGATGCGGGACGGCCCGGCTTCCCAGCCGGTGTGGGCGAAGGCGGACCGCACGGTGCCGGCCACGATCCCCGGACCGATGCCTTTGCCCATGGCGTCGCCGACGGTGATGCGGAATTGGCCGGCCGCTGTCATGCCGAGCTCGTAGAAGTCACCGCTGAGCCCGGAGGCAGGGTAGAAGCAGGTGCCCAGCGTGTAGCCGGCCGGGGCGGGGGGAGTGGGCGAAAGGAGGGCCCGTTGCACCCGGGCTCCGTTGTCGATGTCCCACGAAAGGTTCATTTCGCGTTGGATGATCTCAGTGAGGTCCTCGAGGATCTTCTGCTGCTCTGCGCTGAATGCCCGGGGCGCCTGGTCGATGATGCAGAACGTTCCGACGTGCGTGCCGCCGGGCCCGGTGAGGGGATGGCCCGCGTAGAACTGGATATGGGGATTGCCGGTCACGAGCGGGCTCTGCCGGAAGCGTTCGTCGGTGAGGGCGTTCTCCACGATCATGGTTCCCGGAGACTTGATCGCCTCGGTGCAGAACGTGTCACGCCGCTCCGACTCGCGGGCGAGCGGACCGACGAAGGATTTCAGGAATTGCCGGTTCTCGGCGATCAGGGAAACGCTGGCCGCACTGACACCGAAAAGCCCCTGGGCGAGCCGCGTGATCCGGTCGAAGCGTTCCTCCGAGGGTGTGTCCAGAAGGCGGGTTCTGGAAACATCCTCCAGCCGCGCCCACTCCGGGGCTTCAGCCCCACGGAGGCGGGATTCGGATTGGTAGCCGGTGCTTGTCATACGTCCTTCACACATCTGAGGCGATTGAGCCCAATGAGGCCTGTTATGGCCGTTTGACGTGGGCGTCCGCTGCCCCCGCGGCGGGCTCCCATCCTTTGATCGAGCTTCCCGCCGGTCAGCGGGACCCCGGTCACGGCTACCCTACCGCCGATCGGTGTTCAGGGCGTTGTCATGTCTTAGACGACCCCGTATTGGGCCGTCTCCGCCCGATCAACCTCCACAACGGGAACGGCCGGGCACGCTGGGGAGCGTGCCCGGCCGTGTGTCCGGTGTTTGTGCGGTTGTTGCCCGGTCAGGTCCGTGACTCTGAGAGGGCCGGAGCGGCCTGGACCTGGCGGGCGGGGGGCTGGGCGCGGCGGTTGAGCCACATTTCGAAGACGTCGCTGGTGTGCCACTCGAAGGAGGCGAGCACCGGGGTGCCGTTGATGTCGTAGTCGACCTCGTCGAAGTAGAGCAGCGGGACGCCTTCGTTGACCTGGAGCTGCGCGGCCTCAGGGGGTCCGGCGAGGACGGGGAGCAGCTTGGCCCGCCCGTTCCGTACGCCGTGGTTGTGGGTCTCGAGCAGGTCGAACAGGGACGGGCCGAGGTCGGACCGGGCCGCATCGGGCACGAGGGCCAGAGGGACGCGGTCGAGGCTGTAGACGACGGGACGGGCATCGGCGAACCGGACCCGTTCGACGATGACCACCTCGGCCCCGCGGTCCAGGCGGAGCCGGGACCGGTCGCCGTGGCCCGGCTGACCGCGAACTTCACCGACATTTCGTCTTCGTTGGGGAGCCGGTCGCCGACGTTATACGTGCCGTTGCTGATGAGCTCGGTGAGTTCATCTCGAACCTGTTCTGCAAGATTTGGCCGGCGACCTGACATGGTGTCCTCCCTGGGGCAATGAATCCAGTGTGCTGGCGGCGCGGGTCCTGACAGCTCGGCAACGGCACCACTGGCGGCACGAGCACCCCCGTCGAGGTCCCGGGCCACACTGGTGTCGCGAGCCTCTGGCCCTAGGTGAAGCCGCCACGGACGTTGCCAACGGCAGGCGCGCCGTCGGTGGTCTGGTCGCCGATTCGCGCAGAGCCTAGAATCGGGCTAGGCGCACCGGGCCAAGGCACCGGCCGGACACGCCCGCCGGACATCACGTCCATGTTCCAGCGGTGCCGACAGGGGAGGCCCACCATGGCGGTCATCAACAGGCCCATCAGTTCGCTGCCGCGGAACCGCGCGTCCCGTTGGGGGTCCTGACCGCCATGGACACCACGGGAAAACTTGAAATGGAACAAAAATACGACGCCGGGACCTCCGCAGTGCTGCCGGATCTGCAGGTAATCGAGGGTGTGGACCGCGTCGCGGAGCCTGTGACGGATCAGCTTGAGGCCGTGTACTTCGATACCCCGGCCCTGGCCCTCGCGGCACGGCGCATTACCCTGCGGCGCCGCACGGGCGGGGCGGACGAGGGCTGGCACCTCAAGCTTCCCGCCGGGGCGGACCAGCGGGAGGAGATCCATGCGCCGCTGGGGCAGCCGGAGAGGGTTCCGGAAGAACTGTCCGACCATCTGCAGGTTTTCATCCGGGGCGAGGAACTCGTGCCCGTCGCCCGGCTGAGTACGCGGCGCACCACCTACCGGCTTTACGCGCCGGGCGGTGAGCATTTGGCCGACTTCGCCGACGACCATGTTCATGCCGAGGCCCTGCGGCCGCCGCGGCCGGCCGTCGACTGGCGTGAATGGGAGCTCGAACTCGTCCACGGCACGGCGGAGCTCTTTGAGGCTGCCGCTGCAACCCTGACGTCCACCGGAGCCAACCCCTCCGCTCATGCTTCCAAGGTCGCCCGTGCCCTGGGCGATGCGTGGCCAGCCGAGTTCAGTCCCCGGACTCCAAAGCCCCGGAAGAAGGGACCGGCAGTCGACGTCGTGACCGCCTATATAGACGCGCGGATTGGCGACTTCATCGCCAATGATCCGGGGGTGCGGATGGGGGCACCGGATTCCGTCCACAAGATGCGGTCCGCGACCCGCCGGGCGCGCTCCGCCCTGGCCACCTACCGCAAACTCTTTAACCGCTCAGCGGTGCGGGAACTCCAGGCTGAACTGAAGTGGCTGGGCCAGGTCCTGGGCCCGGCCCGCGATGCCGAAGTCATGCTGGAGCGGCTTCGCCAGCACATCCTGGAGCTCCCGGAAGAACAGAGGTCCGGCCTGTTGGCCGAGATGATCGATCAGGAGCTGGTCACAGCCCACGACGCAGGCTACAGAAACGTCTTGGAGACCCTGCGGACCGGCCGCTACTTCCGTCTCCTGGGCTCCCTGGAGGATTTCCGGGACCACCCGCCTGCCAAGCCACGCGCCTTCCGGCCCGCGCGCAAGGTGACGGCCAAGCTGGTCAACAAGGCCGCAAAGCGGGTGGAGCGTGCCCGGAAGGCCGTTAAAGGCTCGGCCGACAGGGCCGCACGCGACACTGCGTGGCACGAGGTCCGAAAAGACGCCAAGCGCCTCCGCCACGCGGGCGAGTCGGTCCTGGAGATCCACGGCAAGCGCGCCGCCAAACTCACCAAAGCGGCCGGACGGCTCCAGACAGTACTCGGCGACCATCAGGACAGCGTCATGGCGACCGCCCTCCTGCGCAGACTCGCGGCCACAAAGGACCGGCCCGCCGATGCCGACCGTGGTATCGCGGGTTTGCTGGAGATGGAAGAACGCATCGCCCGGAAGACGCAGAACAAAGCCCGCAAGGCAGGGAAGAAGCTTCGCGGCTTGCGGCTGCGACCCTGACCCGGGACGCGTCGATTTACTGGCCGGACAGCTTGCGGGCCATCGCGGAAACTCTGGAGCGATCCCTGCGGTACATGGCGGAGTGCTCGAGGAAATCCCTCCGTCCGGTAGCCGCAGCGCGGCCGTCCGTCAGTTCTGCCAGCTCGTCCAGCCTGGCCGCGAGGGTCTGGAACACTTGCACGTGTCCGAAGCTGACGCCGTACGCGTCAATGAGGGCATTCAGACGGGACAACCGCCACTGCTCTTCGGGAGCCCCGGGGCCGCCGTTTTCCCCCAGCGGCACAAGCCGGTATGCCAGGTAGGCAAAGTCCCAGACCCGTGGTCCCGGCGAGGCCGTGTCGAAGTCGATGAGCGCGGTCAGCCGCCCGCGGTCCGCCGCACCGTTCGGCCGACCCGCGTGACGAGAGTCGAATTCCCTCCGGCCAGAACCTCTTCTTCGTCCATCCGCCCAAATCTACCCGCGCCGACTGCGTCACTTCGTGCCCCTCCGAAGCTGGAACCGTGACGTTCCACCGCCGGCGGGCGCATCCGTGTCAGGATCAGTCATGACCGACCGCCTGATGCTCCTCGACACCGCGTCGCTGTACTTTCGCGCGTTCTACGGCGTGCCCGACACGATCCGCCGCGCCGACGGCACCCCGGTGAACGCTGTTCGCGGGCTGCTCGACATGATCGCACGGCTCACCACCGACTACGGTGCGACGCATCTCGTCGCGTGCTGGGACGACGATTGGCGCCCGCAGTGGCGGGTGGACCTCATCCCGAGCTACAAGTCGCACCGGGTCGCCGAGGAGGTGGCCGGTGCCCCCGATGTGGAGGTGCTGCCGGACGCGCTCGAGGCGCAGATTCCGATGATCCGCCGGGTGCTCGAGCTCGCCGGCATCGCCGTCGTGGGGGCCGCCGACCACGAAGCCGACGACGTCATCGGCACCTACGCCAGCCACGCCGCGCTTCCGGTCGACGTGGTGACGGGGGACCGGGACCTCTTCCAGATCGTCGACGACGCCCGTCAGGTGCGGGTGGTCTACACCGCGCGCGGCATGAAGAACCTCGAAGTCCTGACCGACGCCGACGTCGTCGGCAAGTACCGTGTGCTGCCCGTGCAGTATGCCGACTACGCGACCCTGCGCGGCGACACCTCCGACGGGCTGCCAGGGGTCGCCGGCATCGGCGAGAAGACCGCCGCGTCGCTGCTCGGTGAGTACGGCACGCTCGACGGGCTGCTCGCGGCGGCCGCGGATGCAGGGAGCGGGCTGTCCGCCGCGGTGCGGTCGAAACTCGCCGCGGCGGCGGACTACCTCACGGTCGCGCCCGCCGTCGTGAAGATCGTGAGGGACCTGGAACTGCCGACGCTCGAGGAGGCAGGCGCGCGGCTGCACCCTGTCCCCGGGGGTTCGCGGGCCGAGCTTGAACGTCTCGCCACGGAATGGAATCTCGGCGGTTCGGTCAGGCGGCTCCTTGAGGCACTCGACCTGCGCCGTTAGGGAAGTCCCCGGGGCGTGTGGGCAAAAGCCGGGGCGGAGGTGCGATCCGCACCGCACCTCCGCCCTCCGGCGGCCTGTTTTCAGTGTTTCTTGAAGGCGTCCTTGACCTTTTCGCCGGCCTGCTTCAGGTCTGCTTTGACCTGATGGCTTTTGCCCTCGGCCCGCATCTTGTCGTCGCCGGTGGCTTTGCCGGCCGCCTCTTTGCCTTTGCCGTGGAGTTTCTCGGCGGCATTGTGGATTTTGTCACCCAGGCCCATGATGAACCTCCTTATTTATGTCGCCCCCGCGACGTGAATGCCATGGAGGCCACACTTAATTGTAGGGACGGAACCGTGGAAAGCGGGGGCCATTTGTGCCAGCCGAAGCGGCGGTGTTAGTCGGCAAGAATGCGGTAGAGCGCGCGGCGGGTGTCATCGATGACCGTCATTGCGGCATTGCGTTGTTCCTCGGTTGCCGAGAAGCGGAATTGGTGGATGACTCCCATGAGTTTTCCGACGCTTTGGTGGAACGCCGGCCCGGATCCCTCTGGGTCGGTGTTCCAGGCGTTCCCCAGCTCCTCGGCGTGATCGGCAACGTAAGCCTTGCCCGCATCGGTGAGCGTGAACTCGGTGCGCCGGCCATCACCTACGGGCGCAATGAGCTCTTCATCAACGAGCTGCTGGAGTGTCGGGTAGACGGACCCCGGGCTCGGACGCCAGGCGCCCGAGGTTTTTTCCGCAATGGTCTTGATCAGCCCGTAGCCGTTGGACGGTGATTCGGCCAAGAGGGAGAGAATCGCCGAACGAACATCGCCCCTGCTGGCCCGCCGTGACCCGCCGGGGCCAAAACCCGGTCCGAAGCCCGGTCCGAAACCTGGTCCGAAACCGGGCCCGAATCCGCGGCCCGGGCCGAAGCCACCGTGTCCGTGGGGTCCGCGGCGGCTCCTGCCGCGGCCGAAGCGTGCCTGGCCGGGTCCGCCGTCCGTGAATTTGTCGTCATGCATGCCTTTCATAGCGGCATCGACCTTCCAAATCAGTTGAAATCAAGGATGGTCGCCGATTGTTCGGCGATAATTAACGATATATCGGTGAGTATCGGCGGTCACGAGTCGCTTCACCTCGTTGTCCGGTGACTCACGGAGGAAGCCGGCCACCGCCGTACGGGTCACGGATACAGCAGGTCCTCGAGCAGCCGTTGCACATGCTCCGGCCGCTCGATGTTCGCGAAGTGGCCGCACCGCGGGAGTGTCACCACCTGGACGCGCCGGATTACCTCGGCCAGTCGCAGCAAGTCAGAGGGCGGTGTGAACACGTCGGTGTCCCCGCGGATCGCCAGCACCGGACACAAAATGCCCCGCCACTGGCCAAAATCGTAGTGCGCCGCGGCCCTGGCCGCCGCGGAGAAACCGGCCGGCCGGGCGTCCTCGCCAAGCCCCCGAAGCACCCCCGCGGAGATTGATGCGGGTTCGGCGAAAAACGGGGACAACAGCGGCCGCATCACGGCCGTGGACCCGATTGCACGGACCAGTGCGGACCCTGACGGGCCGAGGGCTGCCGCGGCGCGCATGGCCAGCAGCATGCCCAGGAACGTCGGGAACCTGAACAGGCTGCGGAGCGGCTTGCCGGCCGCCTCGGACACGCCGAAGGTGGTCGCCGAAATCGCCGTCACGCTGGCGGTTCGCCCCGGCCACGCCGCGGCGATGTGCAATGCCAGGAAGCCTCCCATGGAGTGGCCCACCAGGTTCCACCGCCGGTAGCCGAGCGAGGTCAAAGTACCGGCGACGGCGCGCGCCATCGCTTCGATGCTCAAATGTGCCACCCGGGCGCCCTGCGTGGACTCACCCCAGCCCGGCAGGTCTATCAGGACCCGGTCATGGGCCGCTGCCGGGTGAAGAAGCTCCCGGAAGGACGTCCAGGAGCCCGCGGCGCCGTGGAGGTAGACATCCGCCGTCCCGGATACGGCGTGCGGGCCTCCGGTGCCTTCCTGGATATGCACCGTGCAGGGACCCAGTTCCGTGGGAAGGATACGCCGCCGCAGCATGGCAGCCCCCGTGCCTGCGGTTTCCTGCTGAACACCCATGGTCACCTTCTGTTCGTGGTCTTTGAAGGTGATTCGGAGCGGCGGGGGCGCAGGACCGGACGCGGGTCTCCAGACAGTGGAGGCCGGTGCGGATCAAGGCCTCCCAGGCCGCCGTTATCCGTTGGCCGGAGGAGGCGGTGGCCCTGCCGTCGCGGCCTGGCCGAACGTGGGGACCGTCGTCACGGAACCCACGTTCGGGAGTGCGTGGCGGGTGGCGTGGTCGATTTCGTCGTGGATTGTGGCAAGTTCGCCCACGTCGGTGATCGTGGTCAGGGGGATGGAGACCTCGACGTGAAGCCGGTGGCCGGACCAGCGCAGCCGGGATGTTGCGCCCTCGGGGGCGTGGGCGGTGACAACCGCCGCCAGACGTTCCGTAAGGTTCGGGTCGACGCCGTCCATGAGCCTGCGCCCGATGTCGCGAATGGTTCCCCAGAGGAGCACGGCGATGGCTGCGGAGATGAGCAGGCCCACGATCGGATCTGCAAGCGGGAATCCGAGCCATACGCCGATGACTCCAGCGACGACGGCCAGCGAGGTGAAGCCGTCGGTGCGGGCATGAATGCCATCGGCGACGAGCGCGGCGGACCCGATCCGCCGTCCGACGCGGATCCTGTAGATCGCGACCAGTTCGTTGCCGGCAAAGCCCACGAGCCCGGCGGCGAGTACCCAGCCCAGGTTCTGGACGGGTTGGGGTTCAAAGAAACGCCGGATGGATTCGACGGCGGCCACCACGGCGGAGAGCGCGATCATCGCCACAATGAACAGTCCTGCCAGGTCCTCGGCGCGGCCAAATCCGTAGGTGTACGTCCGGGTCGCGCGGCGGCGTCCGAGCAGAAAGGCGATCCACAGCGGAACGGCGGTCAGGGCATCGGAAAAATTGTGGACCGTGTCCGCCAGCAGTGCCACGGAGCCGCTGATGAGCACAATGACCAGCTGGAACAGCGACGTGGCCCCCAGCCCGAGCAGGGAGACCTTGACGGCGCGAATGCCCTGGGAACTTGTCTCCAGGATGGAGTCGATCGAGTCGGCCGCGTCATGGGAGTGGGGCACGAAGAGCTCCTGCAGCCACCCCTTGAACCCGGTCGCGTGGACGTGGCCGTGCGTGCCGTGGTCGTGGTGAGGGCCGTCGTCGTGGACATGGCCGTGCGGGCCGTGGTTGTCGTCATGGCCCTCGTCGTGAACATGGCCGTGCGGGTGCGGGTGGACATCGTGGCCGGGGTGCATTGGCCCGTTCATGCGCCGGCCTCCCTTGCGGGGCTGTGCGGGGCGCTGCTGTGATGCGGGGCCGTGCCGAGGGTGTGTTCGGCCTGGTGGATGGCGTCGGCCACGAGCTGCCAGGCGTGCCCGTCCTGCAGGCGGTAGTAGACCTTGGTGCCTTCCTGGCGGGTGGCGACCATGCGCGCCAGCCGCATCTTGGCCAAATGCTGGGAGACCGCAGCCGCCGATTTCCCGGCCTTTTCGGCCAGCACGTTGACGGGCAGTTCACCGTGGCGCAGGGCCAGGATGAGCCTGACCCGGGTGGCGTCGGCCAGCATGGCAAACACCTCCACGGCCAGCTCGACGTACTGGCTGTCCGCGGTGAGCGTGCAAGCCTTATTATCTGCATTCATACGCAGATACTTACATATAACCCCGCCCCATTCAAGACGGCCGACTCAACGGGATACCGTTAGCGGCCATCAGGACGATTCGGTGCGTCCGGATTCCGAAGGCTCAGCTGCTTGGCGTGGAAGTCGAAATGAAGTGTGGGGTAGGCGTAGACATCGTTGAGTGTCATCGAAGACGTGAAGAAGGGGTCCCACCTGTCGGGAAACGGCATTGATCTGGCGAGGGACTGCGGGTTCTCGTGTTCGAGCCGGCGGGAGAGCGCGGCGATGGTTTTATCCAGTTTCCGGCTCATCCTGCGCCTGTTGTAGACGCGGGCGGCGGCCCGGGAACCCCAGTAGTTCACCACATCAAAAGGGCCGGTGCCCGCGTTGAGGACAGCAGCGAATGCCCGGCCTGCCGGGCGGGGGAGCCGGCTGACGACTTGGACCAGCGGAAGCAGGGCGCGCACCACCATGTAGCCGAAGACCATGTGGAAGAGCAGCTCCTCGTTGGTCCAGCGGGTGCCCGTACTTCTGCGGCCGAGGTCCTGGGGCGCCGCGTCCTGCAGCAGGGCGTCGAGGTGGCGGCGGGCGCCGCTGTACCCGTCGAGGATCTCGTCTCTCGTTGGCTCCATGAGGTGCGCTGGCGGTTCAGGTCCGCAGTCCGGGCACGGTCATTTTCCGGTCAGTTCCGCATACAGCTTCCGGACACGGGCCTGGATGTCGTCCCGGACCAGGCCCATGCGTTCCATGCCTTCGATGCCGCGTTCGGAGGGCTCGTCCGTATCCCAGAACTCGATCCTCGTGCCGTCGCGGGGTTCGAGCATGGCTTCCTTGCCCAGCACGATGACGACGTCGGCGGTATCCAGCATTTCGGCGGTGACGGGTTTGGGGTGTTCGCCGGTGATATCGATGCCGAGCTCCGCCAGGGAGCCCACGGACTCGGGGTTCAGCGCGTCGGCGGGCTTGGTCCCGGCGGAGTGCACCGTGACGGTCCCGTTTGCGAGCTGGTTCATGAGTCCGGCGGCAAGCTGGGATTTTCCGCCGTTCCGGCTGCAGACGAACAGGACGCTGGGAGCTTTCGTGGTCTGGGTCATGCGTTCGATTCTTCCTTATCCGGGCCGGAAGTGTTGAGCCGGGATGCTGCCTGTCAGTCTTCGGCGGCGCGGCCGTGGGACAGGCCGGTGGGGAACCCGATGAGCACTGGTTCGGGAGCCGCGCAGCACGAGGATCCGGATGCGGCGGCTGCCGTCGGAGTGTCGCAGCTGGTGCCGGCGTCGGATGAGCAGACACCGGTTTCGGGGAGTTCGAGCTGGACGGTGTCCGCGGCCTCGCGGTCACCGGCCAGCGCGGCGGCGACCGAGCGGACCTGCTCGTAGCCGGTGGCCAGCAGGAACGTCGGCGCCCGGCCGTAGGACTTCATGCCGACGATGTAGAAGTCCTTGTCCGGGTGCGCCAGCAGCGCAGCGCCGTGCGGTGGAACGGTGCCGCACGAGTGGAATTCCGGGTCGATCAGCGGGCCGAGCTGAACCGGCGCCTCGACGGCCGGGTCCAGATTCAACCGGAGTTCGCGGAGGATATTCAGGTCCGGGCGGAAGCCCGTGCAGGGCACAACGACGTCGGCCTCCAGCGTCCGCCCGTCAAGCGAAGCTGCGGTGACGGCGTCGCCGGTTGGCGTCAAGGAAGCGATGCCGAAGCCGGTATGCAGCTCGATGGTTCCGGCCTCGACCAGGCGGCGGAGCCGTGCGCCGAGCTGGCCCCGGGCGGGCAGGCCGTCCAGGTCCCCGCCGCCATAGACTTTCGCAGCCGAGGCGCCGCGGATGGCCCAGAGGATCCGTGTGTGGGGATCGTCCTTGGCGAGGCCGGCCAGGTTGATCAGGGTATTGGCGGCGGAATGGCCCGCGCCGACCACGAGGACGCGGCGGCCGGCGAAGGATCCGCGGTCCCGGCCGGTGACATCGGGCAGGGGCGAGGAAATCCTGGAGGCAACGGCGGCTTCACCGACGGCGGGCAGCCCCGACGTGCCCAGCGGGTTGCGGGTGGCCCAGGTGCCGGAGGCGTCAATGACACCGGCGGCCGGATAGTCGCGGATATCGCCGCCGTCGCGCTCGACGCGGACCACGAAGGGCGTGGTGTCGCGGTCGCGGGAGTGGGTCTTGTCCCCGCCCTGGCGGGTGACCGCGAGGACGCGGGCGCCGGTGTGCAGGCGCGAGGCGATCGCGGGAAGGGCTGCCAGCGGGGCGAGGTACTGGTCGATGAGTTCCCCGCCGTAGGGCAGGGCTGTGGGGCGGGGCGATTCCCAGCCGGAGGCTTCGAGCAGGCGGACGGCGGCGGCGTCGAGGTTGAACCGCCACGGCGAAAAGAGCCGGATATGGCGCCAGTGCCCGATCGCTGCTCCAGCGGAGGGTCCCGCCTCGAAGATCAGGGGTTCCAGGCCGCGTTCGAGCAGGTGGGCCGCTGCGGCCAGGCCGACGGGGCCGGCGCCGATCACTGCAACGGGAAGGTTCTTCATTGAATCCATGTTCGTCCTCTAACTCATCAGTGAATGGTCCCGGGCAGGCCGGCCCTCTGTCGGGCGGGTGGTGCCTGTTAGTCCGCGGCTGGGGTCAGGGACTCGATCAGCGCCTCGATGCGGGCTTTGATCTCGTCGCGGATCGGCCGGACTGACTCGATGCCTTGGCCGGCCGGGTCCTCGAGTTCCCAGTCCTCGTAGCGCTTGCCCGGGAAGATCGGGCAGGTGTCGCCACAGCCCATGGTGATCACGACGTCGGATTCCTTTACGGCGGCGGTGGTGAGGATCTTGGGGATCTCCGCGGACATGTCGATGCCGAGCTCGGCCATGGCCTCGACGGCGGCCGGGTTGACCTTGTCCGCCGGTGCGGAACCGGCCGACCGGACCTCGATGCGGCCTTCACCGAGCGTGCTGAGGAAGGCCGCGGCCATCTGGGAGCGGCCGGCGTTGTGGACGCAGACGAACAAGACGGACGGCTTCTTGACGGGTTCGGTGCTCATGGTTAAGTTTCTCCAGCGGATGTGTGAGTGGTTAGAGGGAGGCAGGGGCGGCGGGTTCGAAGAACCGTTTCCGTGCCCAGAGCGCGGCGTAGACGAGGGCAACGAGTGCGGGGACCTCGATGAGGGGGCCGACGACGCCGGCAAGCGCCTGCCCGGAGGTCAGCCCGAAGGCGCCGATCGCCACGGCGATGGCGAGCTCGAAGTTGTTGCCGGCGGCGGTGAACGCCAGCGTGGTGGTTTTGGCGTAGCCGAGATCCAGCCGCTTCCCGATCAGCATTCCGGCGCCGAAGACCACGAGGAAGTAAACCAGCAGCGGCAGCGCGATCCGGGCGACATCCAGGGGGCGTGAGGTGATGGTGCCGCCCTGGAGGGCAAACAGCACAGTGATGGTGAAGAGCAGGCCATAGAGCGCCCACGGCGCCAGTCTCGGCAGGAAGGTTCTCTCGTACCAGTTCCTGCCCCTGGCACGTTCACCCAGGGTGCGGGTGAGGAATCCGGCGAGCAGCGGCAGCCCCAGGAAAACCAGGACCGACGCCGTGATGGCCCAGAAGGAGAAGTCCGCGCCGGTAGTGGGCAGGCCAAGCCACGCGGGAAGGAACTGGAGGTAGAACCAGCCCAGGGCGCCGAACGCGACAACCTGGAACACCGAATTGATGGCCACCAGCACGGCGGCAGCCTCCCGGTCGCCGCAGGCAAGCTCGTTCCAGATCATCACCATGGCGATGCAGCGGGCCAGCCCGACGATGATCAGGCCCGTGCGGTATTCGGGAAGGTCGGCGAGGAAGATCCAGGCGAGGGCGAACATGAAGGCCGGTGCCAGCACCCAGTTAATGACCAGGGAGGCGAACATCAGTTTGCGGTCGGCAATCACGTGGTGCGCCTGGTCGTAGGGGACCTTGGCCAGTACCGGGTACATCATCACCAGCAGGCCGACGGCGATGGGCAGGGACACCTCGCCGATCTTGACGGCTTCCAGGGCAGTGTTCAGGCCGGGGACCAGGCTGCCCAGAGCCAGGCCCAGCAGCATGGCCGCCACGATCCAGACCGGCAGGAACCGGTCCAGGACGGAGAGGCCGCCGATGACGGGGCCCCCTCCGGTGGGGCGCGGCGGCGATTGGATCTGGATGCTCACGGTGCTCCTGTGCTGCTCGGCAAGATTGATGGATGTCGATATGTGCAGTATCACCGCCTATATCGATGAATGTCAATCTATGTGCATAATGGGTTCATGGATTCGCTGCAGATTCTCCAATCCACGGTCGATGCCACGTGCTGCGTGCCGTCGGCGGAGCCGGCACTGAGTGCCGAGGAAGCCCAGCAGAAGGCTCTGGTCTTCAAGGCCCTGGCCGACCCCAACCGGCTCCGGCTGCTCTCCATGGTCAAGGCCGACGAGTCCGGGGAGTCATGCGTCTGCGACCTCACCGAGCCACTGGGCCTGGGCCAGCCGACGGTTTCCCACCACCTGAAGATCCTCGTCGAGGCCGGGCTGCTGCACCGTGAAAAGCGTGGCACCTGGGCCTACTACTCCCTGGTCCCCGGGGCGCTCGAGCGGGCGGCCGGGCTCCTGGCGGCCCTGTGACAGCCACGGAGTCATCCCGCGCCGCCGTGCGGCCCATGCGCGAGGACGACTGGCCGGCCGTCCAGAGGATTTACCGCGAAGGAATCGCCACCGGACACGCCACCTTTGAAGCGGCGGTGCCTGACTGGGAAGGCTTCAACAGTTCCCGGTTGCCCGGCCACCGTCTCGTCGCCGAGGCGTCCGAGGGCGGGATTCTTGGCTGGGTGGCCGTCTCCGCAGTGTCGGCGCGGCCCGTGTACGCCGGCGTGGTGGAGCACTCCGTGTATGTCGCCGCCGCGGCCCGCGGCAGGGGAGTCGGGGCCGCACTGTTGCGGGCGCTGGCTGAATCGACCGAGCAGGGCGGGATCTGGACGATCCAGGCCAGTATCTTCCCCGAGAACGAGGCAAGCCTGAAGCTCCATCTGGCCAACGGGTTCGCCATCGTCGGCCGGCGGAGCCGCATTGCCCGCATGGGTTACGGCCCGGGCGCGGGGCAGTGGCGGGATACGGTGCTGATCGAGCGCCGCTCCCCGGTGGTTTAGCCGACGCCGGCAGCGCAGGTCCGCGCGCTGCGGAGTGGCGGAGGGTTGTGTAAACTGCTGCGATTGCCGGGCGTTTGAGGGATGCCTGCTGGGTAGCGGGGAACTATCGTCACGGCCGTTCCGGAGGGACTGTCTCGCCAAACCGCCGGAAGGATGCGCTCTGCTGGGCAAGCCGGCGCATGGCCAGGAGCACCGGTTCCATCGGGAGCGTCCCGAGGACCACGTGCCGCATCGCGGCCTCGGGCGAATCCGTGGGGACACTTTCGACGTCGGCAGCCGCGATGTCCTGCATGGCGGCGGCATAGCGGTCCAAGAGCGCCGTGGGCGCTTCGAACCCCGCCTCCGAAAGTCCGTGCAGGGCCCTTGCCAGGGCGGCCTGGGTATCGCGGTCGCATGTCTCTGCGCCCCAGCCCCAATGGTCCAGGAGCGCTTGTGTCGAGGAAAGGTCGACGTCGTCCCGTGCGGTCCGGGCGACCGCATGGTGCGCGATGCCGAGCAGATCGTGGCCGGACTCCGGCGGGTTTTCCAGGCCAAGCAGCACCTCGCGTGTGGCGCTGACGCTGAGCCCGGCGGTGCCAATGAGTGCCCGGATGAGCTTCAGCCGCCGTACATGCGAGTCGTCGTAGCGGGCCTGGGTCGCGGAGGTCAGCACGCCTTCGTGAAGCAGTTTCTCCCGAAGGTAGTACTTGATGGTGGCCGGTCTCGCGCAAGCCACGGAGCTAGTGCCCGTCGGGCCCGGAAGCCATCACGCGAAGGATCGGCTGTCTAAGCCCCGCTGATGCCGCGACGGCTTTCCTAGCCTGGGAGCAAGTTTTTCTGCCGCGGCTTGACGATCGAGTTCTGTCCGCAGTTGGAGCAGGTGATGTTGAAGGCTTTGGAAGTCGTGAAGACGGGGATGAAAAACAGGGTGAATTTGGTGGCGCGTTCCTGCAGTTGATGCTGCACGAGTTGGTGGCAGTACTGGCAGGTTGCCATCCGTTCGGGAAGGCCGCGCAGCACCGTCTTGAGGCCGAGGAGGAGAAGCATGGGGATCCTTTCAAGGGAATTTCCGGATCAGGGTTTGGCAGAGGCTCCCGGGGGCGGGAGATGGGCTGCCAGGCCCGAGAGCAGGATGGTGATTCCTTCATCCAGTTCAGCCATCCCGTCGTAGTCGGCGAGGACCGGGGCGAGGGCGCGGAGGCGGGGGAACTCCTTTGGCGGCAGGCGGTGCAGGCCCAGGCGGAGAAGGGCCTCATTTTCTTCGGGGTCGACGACGAATTCCTGCAGTTCGTTGAGGATGTGCCCGTAGAGGTAACCGTAGTAGGCGCGGTAGACGTGCAATGCGTCAACGGGGGCGAATCCGGCGTCGATCAGCAGGGACAGGATCTGCTCCAGCGGACGCAATGTTCCCAGCGGCCGCAGGCCCAGGGGCGTTGACAGGGGGCGGGTCACGAGGAGGGGCACGACATTGGGGTGCCGGAGCGCGAGGAGCCGCAGGTCGTGGGCAATACGCCGGAGCTGCGACTGCCAGTCGGGATCATCGGGAATGATGGCCAGTTCATTCAGCACGAGTTCTGAGACGCCGTCCAGCAGGGCTGCGCGGTTGGCGGCGTAGCGGTACAGGCTCATGGGGTCCCGCCCGAGTTCCTGCCCGAGCCTGCGCATGGTGAGGGCGTCGAGTCCTTCTGCGTCCACAAGTGCCAGTGCCGTCGACAGGACAATCTCCTTGCTGAGGCGAGCCTTTTTGCCGGGAGCCGCAGGGGGCGCCGGATGCTCTTCGGGCGACATGGTTTTCCGTTCGGGTCGATGCAGAATGGTTACATTTCCGGGATAAAAAGCCGGTTGCTTAATGTGTAGTCTACGCCTACAGTCTACATTGTAGAGAAGTTGCATTGGCTGGTTTCCGCAGGATGTGGACCGCCGGCCCAGTAACGCTTTATCCCCGGATCTGCGGTGACGCAGAAGTGCGGGATCTTGCTTCATCGCCTCGTGCATGGCCTTGACGCTCAGCTGCTGTAGCCACACGGCGGCACAAAATGCACCGCGAAGAAACGAGCCACTCATGGCAACTTCCCAATACGACCAATTCCTTCAGGAAGCCACCACCCGGGACCCTGCATCCGACCACGCCCTGGGCCGGGACTGCCTCTACGGGCTCTACACCAGCTGGTGTTTCCTGAGCCAGACCGCGCCCCGCCCCGAAGATGCCTTCTGGGCGGCCATGAAAGAAAAGCAGGTCCATCCCAAGCGCAACGGCCTCCGCATGAAAGGACCAGCCGCGGCGGACTACATCCTGGCCAGCTACCCGGGCCTGGTCTGACCCGGATGACAATCACGTCAAGCACGTACTTGCCCCGGGATGCCCACCAGCCCCGAGGGCGCCGGCCTTGGTGTGCGACATGTGAGACCGACCGGCACCTGCTCCTGGACTCCGTCGCCACCATGAATCCGCAGCGGGAAACCCTCGCAGCCGCCATCAGCTGCACCGGCTGCGGCAGCTCGCACGTCGTAGCTACGACTGCGGCGTTTCTCGCAATCATCCCGGCGCGGAACGGGAACAGCGGCGGCGCAGTGCACCGGGAGGACGCCTACCGCCACTGCCAGGAGCCGATGTCCGCAGTGGACCCCGAGCGGCGAAGTGCGCACCGGGCAGTTTCCACACACGCCGGGAGCCCGGATGTTCTGGGTGACTATCTCCGGACGCGTGTTCTCCGTTGCCGGTGCGGGTTTCAGATGGAAATAGCCCGCCCGTGACAAACAGCACCCTTCGGGGTCTGCAACCAACAAAGCATGAGGGGTACACCGTTTCCAACCACAGCACTGCCATCACCGGACCCTCCGCGGCCCACAATCAACGACCCGGGCTTATGGACATGGATTTGTCCCCGCAGGGACTCGCGGATGCCCCGGCGAACGAAGTCGACCCGGACAGCCTCGTCTACACCGGCAACAGCTAAGAGGCCGCACCCTTGCGCCCCTCCGGCCATAACCCCGGACCGGGCTCACTTCGACGCACTTTCACCGGCCGCAGCCAAGACCGCTGAGGCCCTCGTAGGAGAAAACATGAAGATCCCTGACGCGCGCGGACCCATCAGCGGAGGCCTGTTCCGGCTTCTGGCAGACGGGACCGGAGATGATTCCGCAGCCCAGGGCATGCTGCACGATCTCACCGGGCTCATCAACGGGCAGCTGGCACTTACCGAAGACATCGTCGACGACGGCGATCTGCAATTGACCCTGTTCTGCCTGTACGAGCTGCATTACGGCGGCTTGGATGGGGTGGACGACCGCTGGGAATGGAACCCAGGGTTGATCACACTCCGGCACCTGCTGGCGGAACCGTTCGAACTGGCGCTGCGGGCCGCGGCCCGCGTGTCCGCAGAATCAGTCCAGCCAGCTCCCGCCGCCGGCCTGGACAGCGACGCGGTGGCGGACATTCTCTTCGGGCTGGCGGGCCAGGACGGTGGACCAGGCATGTCCCGCCATGTGGCGAAGAAGGCAACCCTCGGGCAGCTCCGTGAATTCCTGGTCCACAAATCGATCTATCAGCTCAAGGAAGCTGATCCGCACACCTGGGCGATTCCGAGGCTGGCCGGGCGGGCAAAGGCTGCGCTGGTGGAGATCCAGGCTGACGAGTATGGCGGAGGCCGCCCGGACCGCATGCACAGCGCACTTTTCGCCCGGACCATGCGAGGAGTGGGACTGGACGATGTCTACGGCGGCTATGTCGACGCCGTCCCGGCCATCTCTCTCGCCGCGGTCAACATGATGTCGCTTTTCGGGCTGAACCGCAGACTTCGGGGAGCCATCGCAGGGCATCTGGCGATTTATGAGATGACGTCCTCCCGGCCGAACCAGCTCTACGGCAACGGTTTCCGGCGTCTCGGATTCGGGGCAGAGGTGACCGCGTACTTCGACGAGCACGTCGAAGCGGACGCCGTCCACGAACAGATCGCTGGCCGGGATCTCGCCGGAGGGCTGGTGGAGGCAGAGCCGGACCTTCTTCCGGACGTCCTGTTCGGCGCGACGGCGGCGATTGCCATCGACGCCCGGCTCACCGCGCACATCATGGGGGCATGGGAAAACGGCATGTCCTCCCTGAATCCGCCAGCGACCGCCGGGGTCTGAACCGGGCATGAATCCAGACAGGGATTACGTATGAAGCAGGATCCGCAGGAAACCTCCAACGACGGCGCCATTGTCATTTGCCCCGACGGACCGATCCTGGTCCGCGGCGAATTTGAGATCGTCACCCCGTCCGGGGCAGCAGTGCCGCGGACGCGCAAGACAGTTGCCCTGTGCCGCTGCGGCGCGTCCGCGATCAAACCCTACTGCGACGGCACCCACAAATTGATCGGGTTCCGATCCGAATTCCCCGCCACCCCGGGGACGAAACAAGCGACCTGAGGCACGCCGCGCGGTGTGCCCCTGAGGCGCCTTCCTCAAGGCGCCGCCGTCGTGCGCCGCCGTGACGGGCGGCCGCGGGGCAACGAACGGGTAAACAGCGGGCGACGTGAAAAAGAAAGCATATTTTTTAGGAAATATTTGACTCGATCTCAGAGTCGTGGCACGCGCGCGGAGACTTTGTGCAAGCGCTTACATTGAACGGCGTGTGAGCCGTTTTGGTGTCTGAAATGTGGTTTTGAATCCTCGCCAGCACTGTCTACGGTGATGAACGTCCAGGAGGTCAGCACCCTCCCGGGCCACCGACGGGGCCCTACCGAGGTCCCGTCCCCTCGACACGATGGCGTCCTCGATGACGCCTGCGGTGTCATCGGGGCTGCCGGAGTGTCGGGGAATGAGGGCATATGCCCGTCTTCCACGAATGGTCTCAACTCCGCGAGAAGAGCAAAAATGCACGAGCACCCCAATACACACCGGAAGCTGCGGTGGCGTTCTGTCGCCGCGGCACTGGCGGCGGCCGTGGCGGCCTCCGTCTTCCTTGCCGTTCCGTCAGCCCAGGCAAACACGCCCTCGGATCCGCCGAGCGGCGGGCAGATGCCGGCTCCGACCCCCGGCTTTCCCCTGCCCACGAAGCACACCCAGCAGGCGTTCGATCCGGCCGCGGCCTTCACCTCCAAATGGACGCGTGCCGATGCCAAGCAGATCATGGCCCAAAGCAGCACTGGCGTGACCCCGGGCCAGAACTCCATGAGCCCGAACGTCACCATGCCGGAAATCCCCCAGGACTTCCCGGCCATGAACAACGACGTCTGGGTCTGGGACACCTGGTCCCTGACCGACGAGAACGCAAACCAGATCAGCTACAAAGGCTGGGACGTGATCTTCTCACTCGTTGCCGACCGCCACGCCGGCTACGGCTTCGACCAGCGGCACTGGAACGCCAGGATCGGCTATTTCTTCCGCAAGACCAACGCCGACCCGGCCAAGGACAAGTGGAACTACGGCGGACACCTGTTCCTGGACAACACCTCCGTCGGTAACACCGAATGGTCCGGTTCCACCCGCCTCATGCAGGGGAACCACGTCAACGTCTTCTACACCGCAACGACGTTCTACGACGTTGCCGAGCGCAACGCCGGCGGCGGCGGAATCGCCCCGGACGCCGTGATCGCCAAGGCGCTGGGCAACATCCACGCTGATAAGAACGGTGTGAGCTTTGACGGCTTCGAGCACACCAAACTCCTTGAGCCCGACGGCGTCATGTACCAGAACAAGGCCCAGAATCCCGGGTTCGCCTTCCGGGACCCCTACACGTTCGTAGACCCGGCGCACCCGGGCAAGACCTTCATGGTCTTCGAAGGCAACACGGGTGGCCAGCGGGGCAACTACAAGTGCACGGACCAGGACCTGGGCTACCAGCCCGGGGACGCCCACGCCGAATCCGCGAACACCGTCAACGCCACCACCGGCGCATGGTTCCAGACCGCCAACGTGGGCCTGGCCGTGGCGGACAACAAAGACCTGACCAAGTGGCACTTCCTGCCGCCGATCCTGTCCGCCAACTGCGTCAACGACCAGACCGAGCGTCCGCAGATCTTCATCCAGAACGAGGGCGGCAAGAACAAGTACTACCTGTTCACCATCAGCCACCAGTTCACCTACGCGGATGGAATGCGCGGCCCCGACGGCGTTTACGGCTTCGTGGGCGACGGCGTCCGTTCCGACTACCAGCCCATGAACAACAGCGGCCTGACGCTGGCGTCCCCCACGGACCTGAACATGCCAGCCAATGCGCCCGAAGGGCCGGATCCCCGCCAGAACGGCCGCCAGTTCCAGGCCTACTCGCACTATGTGCAGCCGGGCGGGCTGGTGCAGTCCTTTATCGACAACGTGGACGGCGTCCGCGGCGGGTCCCTCTCGCCCACCGTGAAGATCAACTTCCGCAACGGAGTTTCGGCCGTTGACCGCACCTTCGGCCAGAACGGCCTGGGCCCGTTCGGGTACCTGCCCACGAACCTCAACGTCGGCGGTGCCGGGCTGTACAAGTAGTGCAGTAGGCCCTCATGAGGCGGAAGCGCCCGGATTTCCGGGCGCTTCCGTCCCACCGCAGGCCGTGGACCGACAGGCCCCAGGCCGGCAGGCCACAAATGGGCGGGATGGCTTCCACCTAGATCAGGAATGTTGAATCATGAAAAACCATTGGACGATCTGGATGGTGGCCGCCGCGGCCGCCGCCGCGGCCATTCTGATCGCGGTGGCGCTGATCCCTTCGCCGGGACCCCGCCCGGGATCCCCGAGCCATGCCGGGCAGGCGCAGTCAGCTTTCGACCGGCCCGAGGGGGCATCCGGGTTCCGGCCGAGCTATCACATAACGCCCGCGAAGAACTGGATGAATGATCCGCAGCGTCCCTTCCTGCTCGACGGCGTGTGGCACTACTACTACCTCTACAACGCCGGGTACCCGGAGGAGAACGGCACCGAGTGGTACCACCTGACCAGCACGGACCTGGTGCACTGGAAGGAGGAGGGAGTGGCGATCACCAAGTACAAAAACGGGCTGGGCGACATCGAAACCGGAAGCGCCGTGGTGGACCAGGACAATTCGGCCGGCTTTGGCAAGGGAGCCGTCATCGCGGTCATGACGCAGCAGGACCAGGGAATCCAGCGGCAGTCCCTGTTCTATTCCACCGACCACGGATACTCCTTCACCGCCTATGCGCAGAACCCGGTCATGGAAAACCCGGGCGAACCGGACTGGCGGGACCCCAAAATCATCCGCGATGCAGCCCACAGCCAATGGGTGATGGCCCTGGCCGAAGGCGACAAGATCGGCATGTATACGTCACCGGACCTGAAGAACTGGCACTACGCCTCGGGCATTGAACGCAAAGGTCTGGGCGTCCTCGAGTGCCCGGACCTCTTCCAGCTGGATCTTGACGGTGATCCATCCAAACGGACCTGGGTCCTGGCCGCCAGCGCCAACGGGAGCGAGGAGGGCTTCACCACGGGCGTTGCCTACTGGACTGGCGAATGGGACGGAACCCGTTTCACCCCGTCCGACGGGCCGCACCAGTGGCTCGACGCCGGCTCCGACTTCTACGCCGCCGTGACGTGGGATGATCCCAGGCTCACCGAAAGCCAGCGGATGTCCTCGCGGCACGCCATCGGGTGGATGAACAACTGGCAGTACGCCCGGCAGTTGCCCACCCAGGACTGGCACGGCGGCGCCGACTCCATCGTGAGGGACATACGGCTGGAAACAATCGGCGGAAAGCCAACCCTGGTGTCGAGCCCCACGACTGCCATGGAGTCCATTGAAGGCCCGGCGGCAACCACCAGGGAACGTCGACTGACACCGGAGGGCGCAGGACAACTGCCGGTCCCGGAAGGCGGGGCGTACCGGCTCGATGTGACTCTTGAGCGGACAGCGCAGGACGACGGTTCCGTTGCCAGGATCGAACTCGAAAGCGGCGGGGGCACGTTCGCCACCGTCGGATACGACTTCGCCACCGGGTCAGCATTCATCTCCCGGGCCGCCGATGCTGCCGCCACCGGCAAGGCCCAACTCAGCCCGGACTATCGGGCACCGCGCCGCGCAGCCAGCCCGGCGCGGAACGGGACGGTGGAGCTGACGATTTTCGTCGACTATTGCTCGGTGGAAGTTTTCATCAACGGCGGGGAAAAGACCATGACGTCACTTGTTTTCCCCGCTGCGGGGACGCCGGGGGTCAAAGCCGTCACGGCTGGCGGCACGCTGACGCTACAGTCCTTCAGCTACCGGCGGTTGGCCTCCACCCAGTGATCAGCTGTTGCCCGCAGCGGCGGGGATCCGGACTGCCCTGCCGCTGACCACTATTCCGCCGGCAGCGGGAATGTCCACGGTGAGCAGGCCCGGACGGCCGACGTGCCGTCCCTGATGGATGAGGACTCTCGACGGGGGATCGACCAGGCCCAGGATGCGCAGGTAGGCGCCGACCGCCGCCGCGGCGGCCCCGGTTGCGGGGTCCTCCGTGATGGCACCCACAGGGAACAGGTTCCGGGCTTCGAACTCGCCATCTGCGATCGGGTGCAGGACCGTCACCGTCGCGGCCCAGCCCTGTTTGTCCATGAGCCGGCGCACGGCCGCCGGATCGAAGGAAAAGGAGTCGAAAAGATTGCGGTCCGCGACGACCAGCACCGGATGCCAGTTCCCCGAATACGCGATCCGCGGCGGATAGGCCGGATCGAGATCGCCCGGGCCGAAACTGAGCAATCCAAGAAGTTCCGCCAGGACGTCGTCGTCGAAGCCGGCCAGCTGTGGTTCAACGCCCGTGAATGAGGCCGTGATCCCGGCACCATCTCCCGCCGTTTCTATCCGGACGGGGCCGACGGGGGTCTCGAAGGTGAAGGCGCCGGCCCCGTCGCGTGCGCTCAGCGCAACGGCCAGCGCAATCGTCGCATGGCCGCAGAACGGCACTTCGGCGATCGGCGAGAAGTACCGAACCCGGCTCCGGCGCGGGTCGCCGTCGACGCCCGGCTCCGTCACGAAAGCCGTTTCCGGGTACCCGACGGCGGCCGCCACCGCCAGCATCCCGGCATCATCCAGATCACGGGCATCCAGCACCAGGCCGGCAGGATTTCCGCCGTTGGGCGTCGTGGAAAAGGCCGCATAGCGCAGGACCTCCGGGGTGGTTTCCATGCACCGATCCTCCCATGCCGGGCCGCAGCGTCGGGGCCCGCGTACCAAAAGCCTTGACCGGGCAAAGCTGCGGCGGGCATGCTGTGCTATCTGCCCAGCAGCATCCACGGGAAGGCCACCCATGTCCCTTGCACCCTTTTCCTCGCGTTGCCGGGTGATCCTTGCGGCCGCCGCAAGCCTCGCGCTGATGCTGGCCGGAGCGCCGGCCCACGCAGCTGGGGCTGCGGGCCCGGGCAACGATGTGTCGTGGCCCCAATGCGGCAAAACGCTGCCCCGGGGACAGACGTTCGCCGTCGTCGGCGTGAACAATGGGCTGGCCAACACCACCAACCCGTGTCTGGCGACGCAGCTGTCCTGGGCCGGGACGTCCACCGGCGGGACTGGCCAGCCCCTGGTCGCGCTCTACGTGAACACCGCCAATCCCGGTACTTCGGGATCCTGGTGGCCCACCAGCAACAACTACGGAGGAACCACCGTAGCCAACCCCTACGGACAGTGCACCGCGGGTTCAGTCGAGGAAGCCTGCTCCTACATGTACGGCTATGCCAAGGCGTACGACGATGCCACCATCCGGGGGATAAGCAACGCGGCGGCCTACACGTGGTGGCTCGATGTCGAGACCGGCAATAGCTGGTCAACCCGCCCGGCGGCGAACCGTGCCGATCTGGAGGGGATGGCGGCCTACTTCGCGAGTGCCGGAGCCCGAACGGGCCTTTACTCCACCAAGACGCAGTGGACGCAGATTGTGGGGACGGTGCCGTCCTCGAGCAACCTTTACACGCTGCCCAGCTGGCTGGCCGGGGCGAAGTCACTCGCCGTGGCAAAACGCAAATGCTCTGACGCGCCACTGACGGCCGGCGGGAAAGTCACGATTGCCCAGTACGTGTCGGGAGGATTCGACTACGACCATTCCTGCATCTGAGGGTCCAACGGGCACCGGTCGGGACAGGACATGTCAGACCGCTAGCACTTGATTTCGGTCCGGAGGTCGCGGATCGCGGCCTCGACGTTCGCGGCTTCGTCCCGGAGGGAACCGGCGGCCTGAGCCAGCGTGGCGTCGTTCGGGACCGCGGCGACGGCGGCATTGAACTTGGCTTCGGCGGCCTTAACCGCCTCGGCCCGTTGTTGGGCGAGGTTCTGGCTTGCCTTGGCCAGGTCCTCATAGGTCGCCGTGACCTGGTCTTGGGCGGAGTGGACCTGCTCGATGGTGGCGTCCGGCTTCAGCGTGGCCTTGAAATTCGCCAGGGCCGCGGCATGGGCATCGGCGGCAGCGAAGACTTCCGACACGCTCGCGGGCGGGCTCGAGATGGTCACGGTGGGGCTTGGGGTGGCAGCCGGCGGACTCGTGGGGCTGCATCCGGTGAGCAGTACGACGGCGGTCGCAAGCGCGATGGATCCCACGGCGATTGCGTGCGGTCTGGACATTTGGAGGCTCCTCTCGAGCTGGGATCGCCCCCGGGCATTGGGCCTCGAAGGGCATATCCATCGTCTGCCCGGACGCGTGTGCGGACCTCATCCGCCGGGGGTGAAATGGGCGGCAGTGCACGGCCAGCGGGCACGGGCCCAAAGGCCCTTTTCGGAGCGGCGGAACGCGGGTATTAATGGTTGTGCCACGGCGGGACGGGTCCTCCGCGACTGGTGTTGAAGCCGGGGCGGGCGGTCCAGGGCGGATGCTAAAAGCCTCCCTGGGCCGCCGCGGCGCTGAAGCGGATTTCCCGCGGTCGCGGGAACAGCTCAACGGAACAAGTGCCGGAACAGCTGCGGGAACAGTCCGTCGAAACAGGTCGCCGGGACAGCCCGGAACCATACCCATGCGACGGGCCCCTTCGCCCTGACAATTCGCCCTGACAAATAGGAGGGCGCGGCGCTGTCCGCCCGGACGTATGCTGTTTTCATCGGTTCAGCAGTGAGCTGCGTGCTTTGATCTCGAGCGTGGAACATGACCCAAGGAACTGCAAGAGACGGCCGGCAGGATCGTTATGCCTCCTTCTGGGAGCTGCACTTCAACGACCCGGATGTCGGTGCCTTCCTCAGCGAAGCCGTGAGTGAGTTTGTCGACGACATCGGTGGTCCCGGCCGTGGGATCAGCTGGGCAGTGACACTGGTCGGGTCCGCGGAGGCCCTCACGCTGACCGCGGGCAGCGCACCGGCACGGGCCGCCGATGAGGCGCAGCGTTCCTTCGACGACGGGCCGGCCCGCACGGCGGTCCGAACCGGCGAATTTGTGTTCGTGGGCGACACTTCCCTGGAGCGGCGCTGGCCCGGGTATGCCAGCGCCGCCGCAGCCTTCGGGGTCCGGTCCCTCGTGTCTGTTCCACTGGCCCCACAAGCGGTCTTCCATGCCGCCGTGAACCTGTACGCCCCGTGGCCGCATGTCTTCACCAGCGCAGACATCGTCGCAGCGGCTCGACTGGCCCGCTACATCTCCCGGGCACTGCGTTTGGTCCAGGAGCTGGCGCTGAGGTCCGGGAGCGGCGCAGACCTCTCCTCGGCGCAGCTGTCCCGGGCACTGGCCGGGCTGGCGCTGCGGACGCTCGTGCGGGAGTACGGGTTCAGCGAAGAAGGGGCCCTTGAGTACCTTCGCAGCGTCGCGGGCGGAGCCGCACGGGAATCATCCGGCGGCACGGTCCACGTCCTGGTGCCCGATTCCGTTCCGGGCCAGAACGTGCCCCAGCCCAGTCCGTATGCCGCGGCGCCACACGGCGGAGACACGCCCCCCGTCCGACGGCGGCGGCGCAGGACGGGGACTCCGGCGTAGGCGGACACCGGCACGCGTCCCGCGGGACGGCACACCGGGCTCAGCCAGGGCAGCGGTCACGCCGCGCTGGCGTCTTCTGTTCCGTGGGCATGGCCTGGCCGGAGGACCTTCAGCGCGCCGGCCCACGCGATCACCTGGTCAAACAGGATCTGCAGGCTCTTTTCCGCTCCCGCCGTCGGGATGAAAGTGCGGTAATTCGCGAACTCCGTGGCCAGGGGCAGCGCCACCTGGGCCCGGACGTCGGCCATCTGCAGCTCCGCGGACACTCCGCGGAAGTGTTCGACGGCGCGGATGCCGCCGCTGCTTCCGTAGCTGACAAACCCGGCCGCCTTGTTGTTCCACTCCTTGTAGAGGTAGTCCACAGCGTTTTTCAGTGCTCCGGGAATGGAGTGGTTGTACTCGCCCGTGACGAAGATGTAGCCGTCGAATCCGTCGACAGCTTCGGACCAGGCCTTGGTGTAAGGCTGGCTATACCGGCCGAAGGAGGGTGGCAGCGGCTCGTCCAGCAGCGGAAGATCAAAATCGGCCACGTCGAGGACGTCAAAGGTGGCATCGCCGCGTTCTGATGCCCGGGCACTTACCCAGTCCGCGACAGCCTTTCCGAGGCGGCCGGGCCGGGTGCTCCCGAGCACGATAGCGATGCGGATCATGGCGGGCTCCTTTCCGGAAGTAATGTTTGCCCACACTCAGAACAACAAAGCGGAGGGCGCGAAACTTCCGCCACCGTCGTGGGCCCGGCGGGTTCAGGGGCTAACGCGCGGCATGCCGATGGTCCGGCAGGATCCGCCCGCCGCGCAGCACGGCCACGAGGTCGAAGCCCGGGTCAACGGCGATGATATCGGCGCGCATTCCAGCCCGGAGGGAGCCGATCTCGTTCTCCAGGCCCAGGACCCGGGCCGGGACCAGGGTGGCCGCCGCGACGGCGCCGGCCGGACTCACTCCCGCCGCGATGGCGGTGCGGACAGCCTCCAACAGGGTCGCCGTGCCCCCGGCGAGGGCGCCGTTGCTCCGCAGGGTGGCCACGCCGTCGTGCACCACCACATCCGCGGGGCCGAGTTCGTAATCGCCGTCGGGCAGCCCGGTTGCCGCCATGGAGTCCGTCACCAGCGCGACGCCCCCGGCTCCGACCAGGTCAAAGACCATCCGGACCGTCTCCGGGTCGAGGTGGACGCCGTCGCCGACGAGCTCCACCACGACCGTGCCGGCGGCCGCCAGCCGCAGGCACGCGGCCGCCGGTCCGGGACTCCGGTGATGCAGGGGAGGCATCCCGTTGAACAGATGGGTCACCGTGGGCGTGGCCCGCGGCCCGAAGGCCCCGGAAGCCGCGCCCCCGCGGATGAGGTCCGCGGCTTCCGCCAGTGAGGCCGCGGCCACGGGGGCAGCGGCATCGGTATGGCCCAGCGAGGGGATCACTCCGTGGTCCGTGAGGATCCGCAGGAGCTCACTTGAGCCGGGCAGTTCGGGGGCGTACGTCATGGTCCGCAGGGTTCCGCCGGCCGCCGCCACCAGCCGCCGGAGCAGCGCAGGGTCGGGGGCGCGGAGCCAATGCGGGTCCTGCGCGCCGCAACGGACGGCGGAGAGGAAGGGCCCCTCGGAGTGCACGCCGGCGATCAGACCCTCGGCCGCCAGGACCTTGAGGATGCCGAGAGACCCCACCAGCTCATCTTCCGGGGCCGTGACGAGGCTGGCGAGGAGGGTGGTGGTCCCGTTGCGGTGCAGGAAGTCCACGGCCGTCCGGCAGGCCCGGTCATTGCCGGCCGGGAATCCGCCGCCCGCGGCGCCGTGGCAATGGAGGTCGACAAGCCCGGGAAGCAAGGAGCTGCCGGGCGGCAGCGGGAGCTCCTGCGCACCCGGGAAATGTGCGGCGTCAAAGCCGTCACTGGGTCCCGCGTAGGCGATCCGGCCGCCGTTCACCGCCACCACGCAGCCCGGTGCGCAGACGCCGTCCGTGATGAGGGCACCCCGCAGGATGTAGTCAGGAGCGGCGGCTTCGCGGTCCTCGAGGGGCAGGATCATGGTGCCTGGTTTCTGTGTGGCCGGGCGTTGGCGGGCTGGTACGGCTAGTTGAAGACTAGCGTGGCAGGTCCCGGAACCATCGCCGTGCCAAACCTAGCGCAGCACGACCGTCCTGTTGCCTTGGAGGATGACGCGTCCCTCGCAGTGCCAGCGGACGGCGTTGGAGAGTGCCCTGCATTCGGTATCGCGCCCGGCGGCCACGAGATCGTCCGGACTGAAAGTGTGGTCCACCTCCACCACTTGCTGGGAGATGATGGGTCCTTCGTCCAGCTCCGCGTTGACGTAGTGGGCGGTGGCGCCGACCGTCTTCACGCCCCGGGCGTGCGCCTGGTGGTAGGGCTTCGCGCCCTTGAAGCTGGGCAGGAAGGAGTGGTGGATGTTGATGGCGCGGCCATCCAGCTGGCGGGTGAGGTTGTCGCTGAGGACCTGCATGTAACGGGCCAGGACCACCAGTTCCACGTCCATCCGGTCGATCAGTTCCAGGAGCCGCTGCTCGGCCGCAGGCTTGGTCTCCGGCGTGATCGGCACATGGAAGAACGGGATGCCGTGCCATTCGACGGTCCTTCGGTGGTCGGGGTGGTTGGAGACGACGCCGACGATCTCGATGGGCAGTTCTCCGGTGCGTGCCCGGTACAGCAGATCGTTGAGGCAGTGCTCGAATTTCGAGACCATGATCAGCACCCGCCGTTTGGTCCCGTGCCGCCGCAGCTCCCAGCGCATGCCGAATTTTTCGGCGACCGGCACAAAGGCGTCGCGGAGCACATCCAGGGTGGTTTGGTCTCCGGCCGACGCGAAGTGGACCCGCATGAAGAAGTGGCCGTCCAGCTGTGAGTCGAACTGTTTGCTTTCCAGGATGTCGCAGCCCTGATCCAGCAGGAAGCCGGACACGGCGTGGACTATCCCGCGCGTTTCCGGGCAGTCCAGTGTCAGGACGTGCTCAACGGTGTCGGGGGTCTGGTCCGGGGCCATGGTCAGCACTCCACGACGTTCACGGCGAGGCCCCCGCGGGAGGTTTCCTTGTACTTGGTTTTCATGTCTGCTCCTGTTTCGCGCATGGTCTTGATTGCTTTGTCCAGCGAGACTTTGTGGCTGCCGTCGCCGTGAAGGCACAGGCGGGCGGCGTTGATGGCTTTGACGCTGGCGATCGCGTTGCGTTCGATGCAGGGGATCTGCA
The DNA here is from genome assembly GCF_900168135.1 of Arthrobacter sp. 49Tsu3.1M3. Lineage (NCBI taxonomy): Bacteria > Bacillati > Actinomycetota > Actinomycetes > Micrococcales > Micrococcaceae > Arthrobacter > Arthrobacter sp. 49Tsu3.1M3. Next base: position 17,955 of record NZ_FUZD01000007.1, on the reverse strand, counting down.
CGAGCCCGCCGACGGGGTCGCAGGTCAGCCCGAGGTTGTGCTCGATCCCGACTTCGGCGGCGTTTTCCACCTGCTCCGGGGTTCCGCCCAGGACTTCGCAGAGTCCCGCCGCCGCCATGGAGCAGGCGGATCCGACTTCGCCCTGGCAGCCGACCTCTGCCCCGGAGATGGAAGCGTTGATCTTGAAGAGGATCCCGACGGCGGCCGCAGCCAGCAGGAAGCGGATGACGCCGTCGTCGTTGGCGCCGGGGACGAACTTGACGTAATAGTGCAGCACGGCCGGCACAATGCCGGCGGCACCATTGGTGGGCGCGGTGACAATCCGGCCCCCCGCGGCGTTTTCCTCGTTGACGGCCAGCGCGAAGAGGTTCACCCATTCCATGGCGAGCAACGGGTCGGCAGGCACCTGGACCGGTGATGGGTTCCGGGCATCCGCCTCGGCGCTGACGGCGGATGCTGCCAGCGTCCGAAACAACGACGGGGCGCGCCGTTTGACGTTCAGCCCGCCGGGCAGGATGCCCTCGGCGGCGCAGCCGTTGTCCACGCACTGGCGCATGACCGCCCACAGGGCCAAGAGCTTCTCCCGGAGGTCGGCTTCGGTGCGCCAGACGAGTTCGTTGGCCAGCATGACGTCGGAGACGGACATATTCTCACGGTGACATATTTCAAGGAGTTCGTCAGCCGTTGTGAACGGGTAGGGCAGCACGGTGTCGTCTGCCACCACTTGGTCGGCGCCTTGTGCATTGCCATCGACGACGAAACCGCCCCCAATCGAATAGAAGCTCCGTTCGCAGAGGACGTCGCCGGCGTGGTTAAGGGCCCGGAAGGTCATGCCGTTCGGATGGGCCGGCAGCGACTTGCGGCGGTGCAGGACCACGTCCTCGTCCCAGTTGAAATCCACCCGGTGGTCCCCGCCAATCCGGAGCTCGGCATCCAGGGCAGCGGCAGCCACCTGGTCATCGGCAGTGTCCGTGTCCACGCTCTCGGGCTCCTGGCCCTGGAGGCCCAGGACCACGGCCTTGTCCGAACCGTGGCCCCGGCCGGTGGCGCCGAGGGAACCGAACAGCTCGGCCTGCACCCTCGCCGTGGAACTCAGCTGACCTTCGCTCTTGAGCCCGTCGGCGAACCGCTTGGCCGCCCGCATCGGGCCGACCGTGTGGGAGGAGGACGGCCCGATGCCAACAGAAAACAGGTCCAGGACGCTGAGCGCCATCAGGGGACCTCGGTGGAGGCATATTCGCGCATGGCGTCGAGGAGCCAGCGGCCGAGGAACTCCGCGAAGGATGCCCGCGGGAGGATCCGGTAGGTCTCGTCCCCGGTCTTCCACAGAATGGCGGGGATGCCGCCGATTTCCGTGGACAGGGCCGTTCCGGGCTGGAAGACGCGGGGGTGCAGGTCCAGGGCGCAGCCCTTCTCCAGCACAGCACTGGCCCGGGGCCCGGAGAGCTCGAGCGTGGTGCGGTTGGCGGAGAGATCCACCACCTGGCCCTGGCCGTCGCCCAGTGCTCCGATGAGCGCCCCGGGGAGCTCACCGCCCACGCTTTCGTGGGATTCGGCGGGGGCCACGAGCAGGAATTCTGCCGGGCCCAGCCACAGCACTGCGGTGTCGCCGCTGCTGCGGACTTCGCCGGAAGCGGAGGGCAAGCCGCCCGTGAGGGCGCCCAGCCGCTTCCCCGCGTCGCCGGCAGGATCGACCCGGAGCCCTGCCATGGTCAGAAACGGCACCTCGCGCAGCTCCACGGTGCCTGCAACGGATCCCGCTTCAAAAGCCGTTGTCAGGAGCGACGCCGGACTCTTCCTGAGGGTCTGGATCTTCTTGGAATTTTCGAGTGCTGCAGTGTCAGCCATCTTTGCGGGCCCCTTCAGAGTCAAAAAGTACGGTTTCTGCGACGATTACGTCCACGAGTTGGTCGCCGGCGGCGGCCACCAGGGTCTCTCCCATGCGGTTGCGGCCGTTCTTGATCAGGGCCAGGGCAAACGACCTGCCCAGCGCCGCACTGTGGTAGCTCGAGGTCACGAATCCCTGCATGGGCACGGGGCCGTAGGCGGGGTTGACGGTGATGCCCTGTTCCACCAGTTGGGTGCCTTCGGGGAGCCGGATGGTGCCGTCCACGGGGAGGACGCTGACCAGGTGTTTCCGGTCGGTGCGGCCGGCGTCCTTGCGGGTGTAGGAGCGTTTGCCGATGAAGTCCTTGACCTTGGACACCACCCATTCCATGCCGGCATCCTGCGGTGTCACAGTCCCGTCAGTGTCCTGGCCGACGATCGGGTAGCCCTTCTCCGCACGCAGCACGTGCATGGTCTCGGTGCCGTACGGGGTGATGTTGAACTCCGCCCCGGCCGCCGCCACGGCTTCCCAGGTGCTCAGCCCGTACCAGGACGGGACGTTGATTTCGTAGGCCAGTTCCCCGGAGAACGAGATCCGGCAGACCCGGGCCTGGACACCGGATGCCAGGGTGGTCTCCCGGAACGTCATGAACGGGAAAGCCTCGGCGTCCAGGCCGCCGTCGGCTGCCAGCCCCGGAGCCACTTTGGCGAGAACGGCGCGGGATTTCGGACCGACGACGGCGATCGTGGACCACTGCTCCGTGACGGAGGTGCAGTGCACATCGAGTTCCGGCCATTCGGTCTGCAGCCATTCCTCGAGCCAGTCCAGCACCTTGGCCGCGCCGCCGGTGGTGGTGGTCATGAAGAAGCGGTCCTCGTCCAGGCGCAAGGTGACGCCGTCGTCGAAGATCATCCCGTCCGGGGTGCACATGACGCCGTAGCGGGCCGAACCCGGAGCGAGCTTCTTGAACGCGTTGGTGTAGATGCGGTTCAGGAACTCACCGGCATCCTTGCCGCGGATCTCGATCTTGCCCAGGGTGGTGGCGTCCATGAAACCCACGGATTCCCGGACGGCGGCGCATTCACGGAGCACCGCGGTGTCCATGTCCTCGCCGTCCTGCGGGTAGTACCACGGCCGCTTCCACTGCCCGACGTCTTCGAAGAGGGCTCCCTGGGCGACATGCCAGGGGTGGATGGATGTGAGGCGGGCGGGGTCGAAGAGTTCGCCGCGCTGGCGTCCGGCGAGGGCGGCAAACGCCACCGGGGTGAAAGGCGCCCGGTAGGTGGTGGTGCCGATGTCGCCGATCCCGCGGGACGCTTCGCCGGCTGTCCGGAGAGCGGCGGCGATCACGCCGATCGCGTTCACCCCGGAGGTCTTGCCCTGATCGTTCGCGGTGCTGATCGAGGTGTAGCGCTTGATGTGTTCCACCGACCGCATGCCGGCCCCGGTGGAGCGGAGGACATCGGCCACGGACTGGTCCCGCTGGAAGTCGACGAAGTGGTGATGCCAGTCATCCGGTGTCCCGGCTTGGCCGGGGACCAGCCACAGCTGGCGGGTCGGGGCGGAGGCGCGCGGCGGGGCCGGCGTTGAAGGCTGGACATCGGAGTCGAACCCCGCGGCCAGGACCGCCGCGGCGCCGGCGGAGACGCCTTCAGCCACGCAGTCGCCGAGGGCGAACGTGCCGCGGCCGGAGCCGGCCACCTGTTGGTTGGGAACCACGCTGTTGGGGACGAAGGCGGCGAGGTCCTCGTCCCAGCGGAGCCTGCCCTGGCGCTGGGAGTGCAGGTGAACCACGGGCGACCAGCCGCCGGAGACGGCCAGCAGGTCGCAGGGGAGCTGTTCGATTCCCGAGGTGATTTCGCCGGCGTCGTTGATGCTCCGGACGGTCACGCCGAGGAGCCGGCCGTCGCCGGACGCAGCTGCCGTGGTGTTGGCGACGGCGCTGCCGATCAGCACCCGTGTGCCGGCCGCTGTGGTTGCCGCAGCGGTTTCGCTCAGCTGTGCGCGGGCGTCCACGACGGCCTCGACCTTGATGCCGGCGGCGCGGAGGTCGGCGGCCAGGGCGTAGGCACTGTCGTTGGTGGTGCCGATGACCACGCGGGAACCGGCGGCGACGGCGTAGCGGTTGAGGTAGCTGCGCACCGCGGAGGCCAGCATGATGCCTGGGCGGTCGTTGTTTTCGAAAACGAGCGGGCGTTCGTGGGCGCCTGGGGCCAGGATGACCTGGGCGGCACGGATGTGCCAGATCCGCTGGCGGGACACGCCGGGCGCGGCCGGGGTGAGGAGGTGGTCCGTCCGGTTCTGGGCCGCGATCATGTAGTTGGAGTCGTAGGAGCCGAAGGCCGTGGTGCGGTTCAGTACCGTGCACTCGGCCGCGGAGATCAGTTCGGCTTCAACATTGGCCACCCATTCCAGGGCGGGCTGTCCTTCGATGCTCTCCGCGAGGGCCGGATCCGTGGAGCCGGACAACAGCGAGCCGCCCAGTTCGGGCTGGTCGTCGATCAGGATGACCCGGGCGCCGGACCGGACGGCCTCGCGGGCCGCGGCCAGGCCTGCCGGGCCGCCACCGACCACAAGGACGTCGGTATGGACATACTTCTTGTCGTATTCGGCGTGGTCCTCGGCCGGGTCCAGCTTGCCCAGTCCGCTGAGGTACTCGGCGCTGAGGCCGTCCACGAGGGACACCGTGGTGGCCGGGAGCATGGATTCGGCCACGTGGCCCGGGAACCGGGCCGCAACCTTGACCAGGGCGTTGGATTCCTCGACGCCGGCGGACATGATGCCGCGGGCCCGTCCCTCATACAGGGAGTCACCCGCACGGAGCCGGCCGTTGGCCAGCAGGGCAGAGGCGAGGGTGTCGCCGGGGTGGCCTGTGTACTCACGGCCGTCCAGGGTGAAGCGCCACGTGACGCTGCGGTCGATGCGTCCGCCGGTGCTAAGACGCGCGGGCTGCGGCTGAGCGGTCATTTGACTGCTCCTTCCGGGGAGACGGGGCTGGTGAGGGTGGGGGCTGCGGTCCCCGTGGCTGTGTTTTCCTTGTCAGGGCGAGGCTGACCCATCGGGTAGACGGCCTGGATGTCGTAGGTGACGGTGTCGCGGAGCATGTTGAACCATTGCCGGCAGCCGGTGCTGTGCAGCCAGCGTTCGGCGAAGGCGCCCTTGGTGTTGTCGCGGTAGAACAGGTACTCGGCCCATTCACGGTCCGTGAGCTCTGCCGGGTTTTCGGGGTAGGCCACGTGGGCCTGTCCGCCGTAGTGGAACTCGGTCTCGTCGCGGGGACCGCAGTTGGGGCAGGGAATCAGAAGCATGTCCTTACCTCTTTCTAATGGGCCACGGCGGCGGCGCCGTGTTCGTCGATCAGGGCGCCGGTTTCGAAGCGCTCGAGTGCAAAGGGCTTGTTGAGTTTGTGCGGTTCTCCGGTGGCGATCGTGTGGGCGAACGTCAGCCCGGCCGCCGGTGTGCCCTTGAAACCGCCGGTGCCCCAGCCGCAGTTGACGAACATGTTCTCTACCGGGGTGGTGCCTACGATCGGGGAGGCATCCAGGGTGGTGTCCACGATCCCGCCCCAGGTCCGGAGCACGTGGGCCCTGGCGAAGATCGGGAAGAGTTCGACGGCGGCTGCCATCTGGTGCTCGATCACGTGGAATGATCCGCGCTGGCCGTAGCCGTTGTAGGAGTCCACGCCGGCGCCCATGACCAGTTCGCCCTTGTGCGCCTGGGAGACGTAGACGTGGACGTGGTTGGACATGACGACGGTGGGGTGGACCGGCTCGTGGAGCTCGGACACCAGTGCCTGGAGCGGGTGGGACTGGATGGGGAGCCGGAATCCGGCCATTTCCGCCAGCACCGAGCTGTGCCCGGCGGCGCAAAGTCCGACCTTTTCCGTGTTGATCGTGCCGCGGGTGGTCTTGACCCCGGTGACGCGGTTGCCGTCCTTGATGAAGCCGGTGACCTCGCAGTTCTGGATGATGTCCACGCCGAGCTCGTCGCATTTGCGGGCGAACGCCCAGGCGACGTGGTCGTGCTTGGCGATGCCGGCGCGCGGTTGGTACGTGGCACCCATGACCGGGTAGCGGATGTTGTCGTTAATGTTCAGGATGGGGCAGAGTTCCTTGACCTGCTGCGGGTCCAGCCACTCGGCGTCTACGCCGTTGAGTTTATTGGCTCCGACGCGGCGGACGCTTTCGCGGACGTCGCCCAGCGTGTGGGCCAGGTTCATGACCCCGCGCTGGCTGAACAGGAAGTCGTATTCGAGTTCTTCGGGCAGGATCTCCCACAGCTTCAGGGCGTGCTCGTAGATCGCCGCGCTCTCGTCCCAGAGGTAGTTGGAGCGGATGATGGTGGTGTTCCGGGCCATGTTGCCGCCTGCGAGCCAGCCTTTTTCCAGGATGGCGATGTTGGTCATCCCGTGGTTCTTGGCCAGGTAGTACGCCGTCGCCAGGCCGTGTCCGCCGCCGCCGACAATCACGGCGTCGTAGGAGGACTTGGGGTCCGGATTGCGCCAGAGGAAGTCCGGGTGCTCCGGCAGGTGTTCGGTGGTCATTGTGCTGCTCCAATCAGTTCTGCCTCAAGCCCGGTCGCCGCCGTGCCGGTGCCGAGATGCGGGTAAAGGGGGAACCGGTCCGCGAGGGCGATGACGCGTCCACGCAGTTCAGCGGCGGTTTGGTCGCTGAGTTCGAGCCCCGGCGCCTGCGAGATGAGGGCGGAGGCAATGATGTCCGCCACCTCGGTGAATTCCGCGGCACCGAAGCCGCGGGTGGCCAGGGCGGGGGTGCCGATCCGCAGCCCGGAGGAGACCATGGGCGGGCGGGGATCGAACGGGACGGCGTTGCGGTTGACGGTAATGCCGATCCGGTGGAGCCGGTCTTCGGCCTGCTGCCCGTCCAGTTCCGAGTCCCGCAGGTCCACCAGGACCAGGTGCACATCAGTACCGCCGTTGACCACGGAGATCCCGGCCGCCGCGACGTCGTCCTTCAGGAGCCGGGACGCGAGGATCCCGGCGCCTTCGAGCGTGCGCTCCTGGCGTTCCTTGAACTCCGGTGACGCCGCGATCTTGAAGGCCACGGCCTTGGCCGCGATCACGTGTTCCAGCGGGCCGCCTTGCTGGCCGGGGAACACGGCGCTGTTGATCTTGCGTGCGTACTCCTCCTTGGCCAGGATCACGCCGCCGCGCGGTCCGCCGAGGGTCTTGTGCGTGGTGGTGGTGACGACGTCGGCGTAGGGGACCGGGTTCGGGTGAAGTCCGGCGGCCACGAGGCCGGCGAAGTGCGCCATGTCCACCATGAGGTAGGCGCCCACGAGGTCGGCGATGCGCCGGAACTCGGCGAAGTCCAGCTGCCGGGAGTAGGCGGACCAGCCGGCCACGATCATCTTGGGCCGGTGTTCAAGGGCCAGGGCCTCCACCTCGGCCATGTCCACCAGGTGGTTGTGCTCGCTCACGTGGTACGGGACCACGTTGTAGAGCTTGCCGGAGAAATTGATCTTCATCCCGTGGGTGAGGTGGCCGCCGTGGGCCAGGGCCAGCCCCATGATGGTGTCGCCCGGTTCCAGGAGGGCGAACATGGCGGCGGCGTTGGCCTGCGCGCCGGAGTGCGGCTGGACGTTGGCGTACTCGGCGCCGAACAGGGCCTTGACCCGGTCGATGGCGAGCTGTTCGATCACATCAACGTGCTCGCAGCCGCCGTAGTAGCGCTTGCCCGGGTAGCCCTCGGCGTACTTGTTGGTCAGCACCGAACCCTGCGCCTCCATGACCCCAGCCGGGGCGAAGTTCTCGGACGCAATCATTTCGAGGGTGGACTGCTGGCGCTTCAGTTCCCTCGCCACGGCCTGTTCGACCTCGGGATCGACTACGGAAAGTCGCTCGTTCAACTGCTCAACCACGGTTGCTCCTTTGAAATACCACTATTGCTATGACTGATATATCAGTGTGAGAACAATGGTATGATTGAGGTCACACCAGAGTCAATAGCCGGAAGCCAAGTGGAACCAGGCTTCCGGTTGAAATCCAGAAACGGAGCCGAGCCGTGAATGCACTCACCGTCCTGCCGCCCGCCGAGGACGAAGCCATCTCCCAGGCGGAGGCCGCGTACCGGCAGTTGCGCGACAAGCTGATCATGCTCGAAATCCGGCCCGGCGAACCCATCAATGACGGGCAACTCGCCGCCGAGCTCGGCTTCGGCCGCACTCCCGTGCGCGAGGCGATCAAGCGGCTGGAAGTGGACCACCTGGTGGTTTCCTACCCGCGAAGGGGGACCTTTGCCACCACCGTGGACTTCACGGAACTGGCCGACGTCTCGGAAATCCGGGAACTGCTGGAACCGCTGGCGGCGCGCCGGGCGGCAACGCGGGCCAACGCCGCCATGCGCCGCGAACTGCTGGATGTCGCCAAGACCATTGCAGAACTGGCCCCACTTCCCGCAGAATCCCGGGAGCTGATGCGCTACGACCTGACAGTGCACCGCCTGATCTACCGGGCCGCAGCCAACCCGCACCTGGAAGACACGCTGATCCGCTACGACAACCTGGCCACGCGCATCTGGTGCCTGGTCCTGGACAAGGTCCCCTCGGTCAGCGGCCACATTAGCGAGCACGTGGAGCTGCTCAGGGCAGTGGCCGAGGGCGACGCGGACAGGGCAGGCGAACTCGCCCTGCACCACGTCACCAGCTTCGAGGAGACCATCCGCAAGGTCCTCTAGCCGCCGCCGGCCTAGCCGCCGTCGGCCCCGTTAGCCGCCGCGCGAGGCTCCCGCGTCGTTGAACGAAATGCGCTTCAGGTTTGGCCGTTTCACTTCCAGCGCTTCGGCCACTTCACGTTCATCAGGAGCAGCCCCAGCAGGAGCGCATCGACGGTCATGATGCCGGCCATGAGATAGGCCCACCCGGCCATCATGGCTCGCCCGCCGTCCGGCGGCCGGAAGTGCGCGTGCGTACCAGAGTGCCCAAGACGATCTCCTGACCTGGCCCCCCAGTCGCTAGTTCACCAAGTCTCGCACCGCGCCGCCCCGGAGGGAACCGCGGAACTGCGCGGCCCAAGCTTTTCACAAGGCAGCAGGTGAGGGGCGTATTTTACGCAACCTTGTCTCGTTGAAAGCAACCGTATGGCGCAGCCTGGCCGCTCACCGGACCGGCATGCCCGGGCATTTTCCGTTGAACTAATTCACGGTCCCGAAGCCAAAAGGCATTGACTGTGTCATGCGTCACGCCTACTCTGGTGCAACAGCGTTGCACTGAATGCAACTCCAAAACCCTTTGGTGGACACATGAGTAACGAAACTCCCTCCCCCGCCACTCTTGCGGGGCAGACCGGCCCGGAGTCGAATAGCGGGCATGGCAGTACGTCCTCGGGACAAACCACGTTGAGCGGCCATGCCGCCCCCGGCGGCCACGATCCCGCAGTCAGTAAGGAAACCCGACGGCGGGTCGTCGCCGCCAGCTTCATCGGAAACTTCGTCGAATGGTTCGACTACGCCGTCTACGGCTACCTGGCGGCAACAATCGCCGCGGTCTTCTTCCCCGAGTCCAATCCCCAGACCGCGCTTCTCCTGACTTTCGCGCTCTTCGCGATCTCGTTCCTGGTGCGGCCGCTTGGCGGCTTCGTCTGGGGCCACATCGGTGACCGGGTGGGGCGCCGGACCGCCCTTTCCCTGTCGATCCTGATCATGTCCGGAGCGACCTTCTGCATCGCCCTGATCCCGGGGTACAACTCCATCGGCATCTGGGCCCCCATCCTTCTCCTGGTGGTGCGCGTCGTCCAGGGCTTCTCCGCCTCCGGCGAATACGCCGGCGCGTCCGCCTTCCTGGTCGAGTACGCCCCGGCCAACAAACGCGGCCTGTACGCGGCGGTGGTTCCGGCCAGCACGGCCGCGGGCCTGCTGCTCGGCTCCTTGCTCGCGGGCCTGCTGACCGTCCTGCTCAGCGCCGAGGCGATGCAGAGTTGGGGATGGCGCCTGCCGTTCCTGCTCGCCGCCCCGATGGGCCTGATCGGCCGCTATATCCGCACCAAGCTCGAAGACACGCCGGTGTTCCGCGAACTGGCAGAAGAGGACCAGGCCATCAAGGCCCCGGTATCCAGCCTCTTCCGGAACCACTGGCGGCTGCTGCTGAAGGCCGTCGGAGCCGTGCTGCTCAACGCCGTCGGGTTCTACGTGATCCTGAGCTACATGCCCACCTACCTGTCCTCGGAGCTCGGTCTCGGCGCGGCCGAATCCTTCCTGGCCACCACCATCGCCCTGGTGACATACATCGGGTTCATCTTCCTGACCGGTATGCTCTCGGACCGCTACGGCCGCAAAAAGGTGCTGATCACCGCATCCTTGAGCTTCATCCTGCTGACCGTGCCGGCCTTCGCCCTGCTGGGCACCGGGAACTTCCTGGTGATCGTCCTGGTCCAGATCCTGCTGGGCGGCATGCTGACGCTCAACGACGGTACGCTCCCGAGCTTCCTGGCGGAGATGTTCCCCACCCGGGTCCGCTACAGCGGCTTCGCCGTCAGCTTCAATCTCTCCAACGCGCTCTTCGGCGGCACGGCGCCGTTCGTGGCGACCCTCCTGATCGCCACGACGGCCAATGACCTGGCGCCGGCCTGGTACCTGGCCGGCGCCGCGGCCATCTCCCTGATCGCAGTAGCGCTCTCCCGGGAAACCAGCAAAGAACCGCTGCGCCACGAGTAGCCCCGGCCGACGCCCCCAAATTTTTCCCCTCCAAAGAACAGCACTGCAGAAAGGCACCACCACCATGACCATCGCAACGTCCAACAACGCTTCGTCCATCGCCGAACTGGAGCGACTGAAAGTCCTGCACAACGGGCAGAAGGAAAAGCTGACCTTTTCCAACGCAGAATTTGAGCGCCGGCTCGGCGGACTGCGCCGCATCATGGCAGATAAGGACCTGGACGCCGTCGTCCTGACCAGCTACCACTCCATCAAGTACTACTCGGACTTCCTCTTCACCTACTTCGGCCGGTCCTACGCCATGGTGGTCACGAAGGACGACTCTGTGACCGTCACGGCCAACATCGACGCCGGCATGCCGTGGCGGCGCAGCTACGGCGACAACGTGGTGTACACGGACTGGCGCCGGGACAACTACATCTTCGCCATCCAGGAGGCGCTGCGCACCCGCGGCATCAACCCCCGCCGGCTCGGCGTCGAAGACGATTCGCTCCCGCTGGACAACCGCAACAAGATCCAGGCGGCCTTTGCGGGGGCCACCCTGGTGGATGTGGCCCAGGCCGCGATGCGCCAGCGGATGATCAAATCGGCCGAAGAGATCGAGGTGATCAAGCACGGGGCCCGCATCGGTGACCTGGGCGGCGAAGCCATCCGCAACGCCATCACAGCCGGCATCACCGAGTACGAAGTCGCCCTGATCGGCACCGAAGCCATGGTCCACGAAATCGCGCGGACGTTCCCGGATTCGGAAATCCGTGACACCTGGGTGTGGTTCCAGTCCGGCATCAACACCGACGGCGCCCACAACTGGGCCACCACGCGCAAGATCCAGGAGCACGACATCCTGTCGCTGAACTGCTTCCCCATGACCTCCGGCTACTACACCGCGCTGGAGCGCACTTTGTTCTACGGCGAACCCGACGCCCGCTCCCTGGAGCTGTGGAACATCAACGTGGAAGTCCACAAGCGCGGCCTCGAACTCATCAAGCCCGGAGCTGTCTGCAAGGACATCGCCGCCGAACTGAACGAGATCTACGTGGGCCACGGACTGCTTGCCAACCGGACCTTCGGCTACGGACACTCGTTCGGCGTCCTGAGCCACTACTACGGCCGCGAAGCCGGCCTGGAACTCCGCGAGGACATCGACACCGTACTGGAACCGGGCATGGTGGTGTCGATGGAACCCATGATCACCGTCCTGGACGGCCAGCCCGGCGCCGGCGGCTACCGTGAGCACGACATCCTGGTGGTCGGTGAGGACGGAGCCGAGAACATCACGAAGTTCCCGTTCGGCCCGGAATACAACATCGTGGGTGCCTGAGGCGCCCGCACCCCCTGAAGGCAGGGCCCAGAAGCGGCGCCACGTCCACCGTGGCGCCGCTTCTGGGCCCTCATGCGGAATGATGGTAGACACCATGACCCCAGCAGAATCTCCAGAAGCCACCGGAAACGGCGACACCAAGGGCACCTCCGTCATCGTCAACGCCATCGCCGTGCTGCGAACTTTCACGGCGGACGAGCCGTTGCTCGGGGTCACCGAGATTGCCAACCGGGTGGGCCTGCACAAGAGCACGGTTTCCCGGATCCTGGCCACGTTCGAACAGGAACACCTGGTGGAACGCGATCCGGAAACCCGCCGCTTCCGGCTGGGGCTGGGACTGATCGCCGTCGCCGGGCCCCTGCTGGCCGAACTGGAAGAACGGCGGGTGGCGTATCCCGTCCTGCGTGAACTCACCGAACAGACCGGCGAAACCAGCGCCCTCATGGTGTGGAACGGCGCAGAGTCAATGTGCGTGGAGCAGATCGCCAGCCACCACCAGATCAAGCACACCACTCCGCTGGGAGCCCGGTACACCGACGCCATGAGCGCCTCCGTGCAGGTCTTCCTGGCCGCAGCGCCCGTCGAACGCGTCCGTGTGCTCCTGCGCAGCGGAGCGATCAGCTACCCGGGGCTCGATGATGCGGGCCTGGATGGCTACCAGATCAAGCTCAAGGACGTGACGGCGCGTGGCTGGGCCATCAACTACGGCGAATCCTCCATCGACGAAGTGGGCGTCGCCGCTCCCGTCCACGACCACCGCGGCGACGTCGTGGCGGCCGTCCTGATCTCGGCGCCCCGGTTCCGCGTCTCACGTGAAGGGCTGCAGGGCCTGGGCGAAGCGTGCGCGGCTGCCGCCGGCAAAATCACCAGCCGGCTGGGCGGCCGGGCATCCAGCAACGGATAACGCGGCCCCGCACACCTCAGCTGAGCCGGGCCAGCCGCGTGGCCAGATGCAACGCCGCGAGCCGGCCCGTCCGCCGGGGGTCGCCGCCGCACAGCTCGAAGATCCGCTGCAGCCGTTGATGCATCGACTGCCGTTCCACGTGCAGCTCCCGGGCCGCCTGGGCGGTGTTGCAGCCGGAATCCAGCCAGGTGGCCAGGGTATCGAGCAGCCGCGAATTGCGTTGGGCGTCATGGTCCAGGAGTGCGCCCAGCTGCTGGCGCACGAAGTTCCGCCGCTGCCCGGTATCCAGGCTTCCCACCGCAAGGCGTTCGACGGCGAATGCCTCGGAATCGATCACCGGACAGTGCGGGCCGGTGGCCCCCGCCGGCGACCGTCCCAGCGCGTCCGCCAATTCCAGCGTGAGCCTTGCCTCCGACAGGGACCAGGGAGCTTCCGATATCCCGGCGGCCAGCGGGCCAACGGCAACGAGGGTATCTGCCAGCGCGGGGAGCCCCCGCAGGCCGGCCAGGAGTGCGTGCCGGCTTTCGCGCGGGTTATCGCCCGGGAGGACGGCCACCGCCAGAAGCTCGGCGTTGTCGACATAGGTGGCGCTCAGCTGCGCCCCCCGGGTCAGAAGGCGCTCCACCGGCGCCCGGAGCTGCTGGAGCATATCGGAGCGGATCACGATGGCCACGAGAGTGGCCGCCGGCGGAATCCCGGCCGCGGAGGCCAGCTGCTGGAGCCGCCAGGCCTGGCTGCCCGAATCTATCGCGCGAAGCAGGGCCGCCCCGGCGACTTCCTTGAGCCCGGGAGACATCCGCTGCAGCAATGCCAGGGCCAGAATGTCCACTGAGCGGTTCCCGGCTGTCCGGGCCAGGTTCTCGTCCTCACCCGCCGGCACCCGGAGCAGCAGCTGGGCTGCGAGAATGCCGCGGATCGGCACGTCGATGCGGATCAGGCGTGCCTGCTCCTGCGGCCCAACGGCGGAGGCATCGGCGGCGGAGGCCTCTGCCTGCCCCGGCGTTGCGCTGGCCAGGGTCGCGCCGTCTATGGACGTCAGCGTCACCTCGGCATTGATGATGCCGGCAAGCACGGCAAGAATCCGGTCCAGGCCGCCGCCGTGCGCCAGCTCGACTGCCATTGCGTGACTGGCCTCGTCCGCCCGCCGCAATTGGGACACCGAGTCACTGACCAGCATCGAGTTAATGGCCTGCATGACCCCGACGAACGGCACCACACCGCGAAGTTCGATCAGCGGGAGGCCGGCTGCTTCGGCGGCCGCCACCATTGAGGACGGCAGCGACGGCAGGGCCGCCCCGGTTTCGATGGCAACGGCTGCCACGCCCCGCTCTGCCAGTTGGCGAACGTAGTTGACTTGCCGCTCCTCAGAGGCCTGGGCGAGAGCTTCTCCGCCGGTCAGCAGCAGCTCCCCGCCGGCGAGCAGGGGCGCGATGTCGATGATTTCGCTGGAATGGATCCATCGCAGCTGGGTCCTGGCGGCAGCCCGGGCCGCTGCCCGGATGACGGGATCGGCGGCCGCCATGGTCGGATGGTTCAGGACGTCTTCAAGACGAATGGACATTACACTCCGTCGCGTTGCACTACGTTTGTTTAGACACATTGTATATGGCTGAATGTGGCCTGTGACACATAATCTTGAGGAATCCCACACACCCTCGGAGGCTCCCCATGCGTCAAAAATCCCCAGCGGCCCCAGCCGGCACCGCGCCGGAAGCCGGTGAAGACCACGAAGCGTGGCTCCACCCCATCCCTGAATCAGAGCGGACCCGCAAGGTGTCCGGCCAGTTCTGGATCTGGGCTGGCGCCAACCTCGCGCCGATCAACTGGGTGCTCGGAGCGCTCGGCATCCAGCTCGGCCTGGGGTTCGCGGATACGGTCACCGTCCTTGTCCTGGGCAACCTGATCGGGATGCTGCTCTTCGGGTGCTTCGTCCTCCTGGGCCAAAAGACGGGGGCGACAGGCATGGTACTGGCCCGCGCCGCCTTTGGCCGGCGCGGAAACTACCTCCCGGCGGCCATTCAAGCCCTTCTGGTGATCGGCTGGTGTGCAGTCAACACCTGGATCATCCTGGACCTGGTCATGGCGCTGTTCGGAACCTTGGGGTGGGTAGATCCGGAGGCCCACAACTATGCGTGGAAGATCGGCATTGCCACTCTCATCATGGCTGCCCAGGTCACCATTGCCTGGTTCGGCTACAAAGCCATCGCCGCCTTCGAGAAATGGACCGTCCCGCCAACCATCATCATCCTGACCGTGATGTCGGCAGTGGCGTGGTTCGGCATGAAGATCAACTGGACCTACGCCGGCCCGGCAGGCCACATCCTGGAAGGCTCGGAACGCATCGCCGCGATGAGCGCGGTCATGACGGCGATCGGCATCGGCTGGGGCATCACCTGGTTCACCTACGCCGCAGACTACTCGCGCTTCGTCAGCACCACGGTGCCCAAGCGCAAGGTCTACCTCGCGTCGGTGCTGGGTCAGTTCATCCCCGTCGTCTGGCTGGGCATCCTGGGGGCCAGCCTGGCCACCAACACCGGGGAAATAGATCCCGGCAAGCTCATCGTCCTGAACTTCGGCGCGCTGGCACTGCCCGTGCTGCTCATGGTGCTGCACGGCCCGATCGCGACCAACATCCTGAACATCTACACCTTCTCCGTGGCCACGCAGGCGCTGGACATCTCCATCAGCAGGCGCAAGTTGAACCTGTTCGTCGGAGTCTTCTCCCTTGCAGTCGTGATCTTCTTCATCTTCCAGGAGGACTTCGCCTCCGTGCTGGACGCATGGCTGATTGGACTGGTCGCCTGGGTGGCTGCCTGGGGCGGAGTCATGCTGGTCCACTACTTCTGGATCGAGAAACGCTGGCCCGGTAACCCGGCCAGGCTCTTCGACGCCGTCGGCACCAAGCGGCTGCCAGGCGTGAACCCGGCCGGCATCGCCTCGTTGATCATCGGCATCTTCGCCACCTGGCTGTTCATGTACGGGCTGGTGCCGGCGATGCAGGGCCCCATCGCGGTCGCCCTGGGCGGGTGGGATTTGTCCTGGCTCGCCGGGGGGGCTGTCCAGCGCAGCCGCCTACGCCGTCCTCGGCCCGCGCTTCCACCGCAAGTTCCTCGATCTTCCCGACGGCGAACAGCCCGCAGATGCGGCCGCGCCGCTCGCGAGCGAGCTCCCGGTGCCGTCAATCACCCGCCCCGCCCTCTAGCAGGAGATCAACCCCGTGGACTTCCCCGCTTTCGCCGACATCGCCCATTCCATCACCTGGCCCGATGGTCATCGCGCCGCGGCGTCCTTCACCTTCGACGTCGACGCCGAATCCTGCACCATCGCCCACGACCCGCAGAGCACCAGGCGCATGTCCCTCATGACGCACCAGTCCTACGGGCCCAAGGTCGCCGTCCCGCGGATCCTGCAGATCCTCGAGCGCCAGCAGATCCAGGCGACGTTCTTCGTCCCGGGATTCACCGCCGAATGCTACCCGGACGTGGTCCGCCGGATAGCCGACGGCGGCCACGAGATTGCACACCACGGGTACCTGCACGAACCCATGCAAGGCATCGACGCCGCCACGGAGGCGCGGTACCTGGACCGGGGCCTGGATGCCCTGGCCAAGGCCGCCGGCGTCCGGCCGACCGGTTACCGGGCACCGTGGTGGGAGCTCAACTGGCATTCCCCAGCCCTCCTTGCCGACCGCGGGTTCCTGTATGACTCAAGCCTGCTCGACGGCGACGCGCCGTACCGCTTCAGCGTTGCCGAGGCAGACCCCCGCGATCTCGTGGAAATCCCTGTCGACTGGGCTCTGGACGACTGGGAGCAGTACGCCTTCTACCCGGGCGTCACCGGAAGCGGCGTCATCGAAAGCCCGGCCAAGGTCCTCGAGATGTGGACGCTGGAGGCCGAGGCGCACCACGCTGCCGGGAGCTGCTTCGTCCTGACCAACCACCCCTTCATTTCCGGCCGGCCGTCCAAGGCCGTGGCCCTGGAAAAGCTGATGGACCGGGTCAAGTCGCTGGACGGCATGTGGGTCACCACCATGGAGAAGATCGCGCAGCACACGCGCGACTCCGTCGAGGAGATCCACACCCACGCGCGCATTGCCGTGCCCGGATTCCCGGACACCGGCGCACAGTTCACGCCGGCCGACGTGCGGCAGCCCCAGGGAGCCACGGCGCGGCGCGGGGCCGGAATCTAGGGCATTCGGCCCTGGCAAGCACAGGTCCCCGGCCCGGCCCCTCGTCCGAAGGTGGCTGGGCCGGGGACCATCCTGTGGGACCGGCCCGGAGCCGGCGGCGAAGCCGGTGTTTAGCCGGTCTTGGCCATCGCGTAGGCCACGGTGCCGTAGGCCAGGGCGCCGGACATTTCGGTGAGCAGTTCCGGGTTGGTGTTGGCGATCGTGTCGCAGGCCTCGTGGTAGCAGGGATCGAGGTCCTTGCCCGCCACCCCGCCGTAGGCCTGCGCCTGGGCCTGGGTCTTCCTCTTCTCATCGCCGGTGAACAGCCCGCCGCCGGGAATGCCGGCCGAGAGGAAGGCATCGTAGTCCGAGCCGCCGTCAAAGGGCGTGGTCTCGGCCGGCAGCGCGTTCTCCTGGAAGTAGCGGAAGAAGACGTCCTCGATCGCCTTGGACCCGGCCGGGCCGGCGTGGCCGAAGTCCGTCCCGTCCCCGTCATGGACCGAGCGGACCCCGTTGGGCGAGGCCACCATGTCCACGTTCAGGTTCGCCGCGGTCTGGCCGATCTCGGCCGCGCTGAGCTCGTCGACGTAGTGCTGGGACCCGTACAGGCCGTCCTCCTCACCGCCCCAGAACGCGAACCGGACCCGGTTAACCGGCGCGATCCCGGCCTCCTTCATCCACCGCGCGGTCTCCAGGACCGCCGCGACCCCGCTGCCGTTGTCATCAATGCCCGGCCCCTCCCGCACGGAGTCCAGATGCGCGCCCACCACCACGGTATGCCCGGCATTGCCCCCGGTGTCGGCCAGGATGTTGAAGGACTCCACCGTCTTGCCGCGCCGGCCGTCCTCCTTGAACGTGAAGCTCTGCCGCACCGGTGCGTACCCGGCCGCGCGGAGCTGTTCCTCGACGTACCGGGCCGACTCCTCATACCCCGGGGTCCCCGAGGCCCGGTTCCCGCCGTTGGCATCGGCCACCCGCTGCAGCGCCTGCAGGTGCCCCACCATGTCCCGGGACTTGAACGCCGCCAGCACCGTGCGCGCATCCACCGTGCTCGCCGGCGCCAGC
>NZ_FUZD01000041.1:0-4832 GCF_900168135.1 Arthrobacter sp. 49Tsu3.1M3 | reverse complement strand
GGGGGGGCGGAGGTCCTGGCTTCGGATCCAGCGGGCCTTCAGGGGCAGCGGGCTCCCCTGGCCGGGACCGGCCGGCATCAGGATCAGGACTGTTGCTGATCCTGTGCATCCGGGGCCGGGAAGCGTACGTCCGGGGTGGTGTGCTCGACGTAGGCGGCGGCACCGAGCTCCGGGCCCGCGTATGCGTTCACGAGCTCCGGGGCCCCGGTGACGTTCACGAACAGGTCGCGGACCCAGGCCGGGGCTGCCAGGATGCTGAGGCTCGGGTTGGCGACGTCGTTGCGGAACTGGCGGGAGAGCCGCGTCTTCTTTGCGTTGCCGACCAGGTCCACGCGGAGTGCGGTGAAGGGTTCGTCTTCGCCGGCGGCGCTGATCCGGACGATCGCCAGGTCCGCGGTGAAGGGGGTGCCCTTGTGCAGCGCGGGCACCTTGTGGGTCGGCGCCAGGGTAACGACCCATTCACGGAACCGGCCGGCGGAGGCCACGGTGGCCATAACATCGGGGCTGGAGGTCTGCGTCAGCAAAGCGGTCATCGAACTCGTCCTCCTCAATGTCGCTTCTGATTGATCGTGACGCCAACTCGCCTCCTGGCCTTTCGTGCCCATTCGAAGGGACCAAGAGATCATCGCGCTTTTAAGCTAAGCATGCTTAGTATTCGCCAGCAAGGGATGATTTCAACCAGTTTCCCAACAGCAAGCCGGGCGCAGTCGGCCGAAGGGAAGCAGGCGGGAGGTTCGAAACATAGGGCACGCATCCCGGAGGCACCAGAGAACTCAGCGAGCGAGTGATCCCACGATCCGAAGGACGAGGACCTGGCTGAAACCTCTGAGATTGCAGCGGTGGGCCCGAAAGCGTTTAGGGACGGCTATCGCCGACAAGTGTTCTCGGTGGAGCGCGGGTCAACGATGACAGCAGGTGGATGAAGCAGCGGAGGGCATTCAGCAGGTTGTGCCCGGGGATCGAACTTCCGGTTCTGCTCTAAGACGAACCCGGCCGGTGCGCGTCTGGATTCTGCAGACATACATATGCACGAGCTCAGTCAAGCGATGACCAGGACGAGTAGTCCCAAAGTAGCCCGCCTGCACTGAGCTGAAGTCCCGGCTCCGTGGCAAGTGCCCGGCGGCGTTTCCGCCGTTGCCTGGAGAAGGTCGGCTAAACGCGTTTGGTGTCTTCCCCATGAGGGTATCTATCGAGTGATGCTCTGGTCAGGAGGAATCATGAAACGGGTTCCGGCCGGAAACGAACGCCGGGCGGGGAAGTCACCCGGGCTTATGAAAGCCGGTCTGGTGGTGGTCGTGCTTGCGGTGTCGGGGTGTGTTCCCGAAAGTGCCGGCGCGTCGGCGGCGGCCCAGGAGTTCCGGCGCGCCGCAGCGGCGGGGGACACGTCGGCCGCGTGCTCCATGCTCAGCCCGAAGGCACATGAGAAGGCCGCGGCGTCCGGCACCTGCCAGGAGCAACTGGCGTCGCTGCACCTGCCAACCACCGGCGCGCAGCTGCGGACAGCAAGGTACGGCCGGAACGCAATGGTGGAATTCGACGATGACACTATTTTCCTCACAGCCAGCGGTGCGGGGTGGCTGGTGACCGGGGCCGGCTGTCTGCCCCGTGGAGAGCTGCCATATGACTGTGACGTGGGAGGGTAGAAATGCGCTGGAGTTTCGTGCTGTACCTGGTTCTCATATTTGGCGGGCTGGCCTATATGGCCACTGTCGGACTGCTGCGGGGATAGCGGCCGGGCCGTGAAAACAGCGCTGAGAAACAATGGCCTGAGTCTGCTCTTCGGCCTGATTTTCCTGCTGGCCCTGCTCGGTCAGGGCCTCACCGGTCATGCCTTGTTCAATGAGGAGCAGCTCGCGGCCGGTCTCGAGGAGATCAGCCTTGGACAATATCTCACCTCGTCGAACTTCGCGGTGGACGTCTCGGAAAACTGGCAGTCCGAATATCTGCAGTTCCTGCTGTACATCACCGCCACGATCTGGCTCGTGCAAAAGGGATCCCCGGAGTCCAAGAAGCTGGACAAGACAGGCCTGGAATCAGACCAGGAACAGATTGTCGGGGAGCACAGCAACGCGAAATCACCGATCTGGGCCCAAGTCCGCGGATGGCGCCTGACAGTATTTTCGAATTCGCTGGGCGCCACGATGGGTCTGATCTTTGTGCTGTGCTGGCTGGTCCAATCAATCACGGGCAACAGCGCCTATAACGAAGAGCAGCTCAAGAACTTCCAGCAGCCCGTTTCCTGGGCCGAGTACGTGGTTTCCCCGGAATTCTGGAACAGGACGCTGCAGAACTGGCAGTCCGAGTTCCTGGCAGTGGGGTCGATGGTGGTCCTGTCAATCTATCTTCGCCAGCGGGGATCCCCGGAGTCCAAACCCGTCGGATCAGCGCACGACGACACTGGCGCAACAGGCTAAGACATGGCGACCGAACGCTCAACAGCCACGGTATTGTTCCGGTTCGACGGGAATGCCAGCGGGCGGCGAGGGCACGACAGGGTCCTGGGGGGCTCCCTGGTTCACCGGGTCTGCAGCACGGCAGCTCAATGGCGGTTCCCGCCACCATGCCGGGACGCGACCTTCAGCGGCTTCCGGTGGCGGCGCGCCGGGCCGGCCTGTTGGGCCACGGCCCAAATGACGTTTATGGGGCTTGCCAGGAGACAGAGGCCCTGGAAGTCCCGGAGCAGGCCCACCGGCCCCTGGCCCGTTGCGGACAGCCCTTCGGCGTGGAGTCGTTCTGCTTCGTTATCTGAGCGTCCTCGCCGCAGCGCTCAACGACGGGGAACTGGATCTCTCGCACCACGCTGAGGTGAGAGCCCGTGTTGCGTCCGGAACGGCGGTGGAAAATGGTCAGGACGTCAGGCCAAAGCGGGGTAGCTTGCCAGGATGTAGTCGGTTGCGGCCTGGCCTGTCATCCGTCGACGGCTGTTGAGCAGATCCACGCCGCAACGCCGCATGGCTGACCGGAAGGTGATGTCCTCCACGGGGGTGATGTTGTGGATCCGGCACCAGCTGGTGTACAGGCCGTAGAGACAATCCGGTCCCAAGGGCCGGTGCGTTTCATCCGGGACGGTGGCTTCTAGGAGGAATCGTTCGAAGTGCGAGGTGGCCATGAGGGGCTCTTCTCCGCGGGTGCATCTTTATGCCGCCGTTCGGCTACAGCGGCTCTCTTTGCCGTCGTGCACCCGACGGCAAAGGGTCTCGAACCCGGAGGGGTTGCCGAGGACTGATCCGAATCTATAAAGTTCCGTCGGCTCTGTCCAGAGCACCGGCCAAACCCGTTTCGACGACCACCTGCGCGTCGGTGAATGCACGAGAATTGGACTCTGAGGGAGTGGTCGCCGACGTCATCACGGAGGGAGCCAGAAATGTGCGGGCCCTTTCGCCTTAAAACGGCGTCACCGCACCCCGCGGGCGAGATCGCCAGTCGCTGGCCGTCGTTGGCCGGCCTTATGCCGACAGCTCCAACCAACGCTCATCGTCATCGAGGGCGACTAGATCTCCATCGCCCACCTCGGTAACGGACGCACAAACGTGACAGGGAGAGTGGTTCTTGAACGTGAATCGCAGGGAACAATGGTGGCATGTTCAGGGCCAATCGGTGCGCCCGTAAGGAGGAATGGTTACCACACAAATGCGGCGCCCGCATAGTGGGGGAGCCTGCCCCGATCTGAAGGCACGCATCTGGCGGGCGGCCCTAGAAGTTTCTGCGCCTGGTGCAGTGATTGGCGTAACTCGTGGCCGACCCACGAGGCCTTTGCGGGAGAAATTTCTGCTGCCCGCAGGGCGGAGGCTAGCGGGTTCGTGGATGCGGCCGCTTGCCGGGTGGATTCCGACGCGTCCGGATTGCCTCGTCCCAGGGGCCGGACGTGCTGCCGGGAGCCAGACGCAAGCAGTTGCAGGGCGCCCGTTTCGGAGGCCGGTTCTCCGAGGTCCGCGATGCGGCCGATATCCGGGGTGATGGTGATGCTGCCCGGGACCCGCATCCACGGCGACGGTGACATCCAGCTTGCTGGGCCCAGATTTTCTCTCCATGAATCACGAACGGCCGTTTCGAGACCGTTTCCTGAAGAAGAAATCGTGGGCGGCGTCGCATTCCCGTCATGACTGGCCTGGCCAGGGGACAGCTGCGATGGGGAGCCTCCGTTCAGGCGGGAGGCGTGCCCGGGGGCACCGGATGACCAACCGGGTCGGAAGCCGCAACGGATTTAAGGAAGGCCTGGTCCTCCGCGGAAAGGAGGAACTGGCCATGTCCGTCAACCTTCCCGGGACGGTCGTGCTCCTCACTTGCCCGAAGGAGCGCCTCAGTCACGCTGCGTGGAAGCATCACACTTCCGGGATTGGCCCGCAGCCATTCCTGCGCCTTCGGGTCCAGATTGTTCCACAGACTCTCTACAGTCATGCTCACCGCCCCTTCCACCGTGATTCCAAAACCATCGATCCTGCCGCAAAGTCACCACGACGCCGTTATCTATTCTTCCGCGGCGCCAGGACGTCGATCAAGGCCCGTCCGCCTGTGAGCACAAATCGGCATCCGCAGCTTTGAACGTGACCTCCGACGGAGGGCAGCCGAGGTGGTCCGGGCGTGTTCTGTCCCTTTCTTGACGGGCTGGCCGCTGCCTCCGCAAGCGTAGCCAGCTCGGATCCCTTCAAAGGCAGGTGAGGAAGCATGCCGCGAGCATTGCCCCTTCGGGCCGCGGCCCGAACGTTGTCTCACCATTTAGAGGACCGTTCGCCGATGCATTACCTGTCCACCGAGGCGATGGCCGGCATACTTCGGCGCCGGATCCGGTTGGGAAGCCGCAACGTACGAATAGCCCTTCCTGCCGGCAGGGG
>NZ_FUZD01000015.1:0-100469 GCF_900168135.1 Arthrobacter sp. 49Tsu3.1M3 | reverse complement strand
CAGGGACCGGTCACCGGCCCCGGCGAACGTCCCGGTGTCGGCGGCGAGTTCGGCGTCGACGGCGGCCCGGTCGGCGGCGGCCAGGCAGGAGGTTTCGCGCACGAGCAGGGTGGCGCGCCATTCGTTGAGCTGCCCGGTCTGCAGGGCGGTGAGGGTGTGGGGCATTTCGGTCACGAGGGCTTTGGCCAGGCCGAGGAGCCGGCCGCCTCTGGCGGGGGATTCGCGCCGGGCCAGGGTGATCTGCGCGCCGACCCCGGCGCCGAGCTTCTCCGCGGGCACCCCGGCGGCGGCCTGGGCGCGGCGCTGGGACAGATCCAGTGCGACGGCGTGCCGTGCCTGCCGGGCTGCCATGGCGGATTTCAGGTCTTCGAGTTCCCGGATCTCATCGATCAGTGCAGCGGCGCTGTCAGGGGCAGGGAGGCCGGCCAGGAGCGTGGCCAAGTCAGCGACCGCCGCAGTCATTGCCGGTGCCCAGTCTGCCGGAACCACATCGGACCCCTGATTGCCTTCCATGAGTCAAGTGTCCCTGCGGGCTATGACACTTATGGCCGTCCGCAGCCGCTCGACCGCTTCGGAGACCAGGGGGGAGATTCCGGGTTCGGCCGTAACTCCCGGAACGCTGCCCAAGATAACGTCGAGCCGAAGGCGCGTCAGCAACGTGTCGATCGCAGACTTCAACTCGTCGAGTCGCCGGTACTGTTCGATGATTCCGGCTCGATCCTCGGCCTGACGAATGTCCCGGAGCGTGCGGGCGCAGAACGCGAGCAGGTCCTGGAAATCATCGCCACCCCGCCCTGCTACGGATGAAGCCACTTCGGGCCTCTTATTGCCGTCCATAGTTCCACTTAACTCCGGGGGTCTGACATTAAAAGGCACAACCAGAGGTGGAGGAAAAAGGCCTTGTAAGCGGCCACATCAGCGGTAGCAGCAACCCGCTGCGACACCAGAAATCCCGCATCGATTCTGTCGGCGTCGCGAGACGATGTCGGAGTCGCGTCTTTCCCCTGCTTACACTCGCTGTGGGTATAGGTGTTGGTGAGAAATCGGCGGGGCCAGCAGTGCAGCGAGCCACCCCAAAGTGGAACAGATGCCGGGACCGGGGGTAGCGTCAACGTATGACACCTGGACGTCCCGTACCCCCGCCCCTTGCCAAGCCGCTGCCGGATTTGGACACCACAGAAACCAAATCCGCCACCGCGGACAGCGCCGCGCAGAGCGACGGCCCCACACTCGCTGCTGCGTACGGTGCCACCTCACCGGACAGCGGACTTGTTCCCTTGACGGTTTCCCGACGGGCCCCGAAGGCGGACGACGTCGAGATCGCCGTCGAATTCTGCGGACTGTGCCACTCTGACGTGCACGCCACCCGGGGCGAATGGGGCGGCGACACCTACCCGTTGATCCCGGGCCACGAGATCGTCGGCCGGGTCACCCGGCTCGGTTCCGCCGTCGACGACTTTACGGTGGGTGAGCGCGTCGGCGTCGGCTGCATCGTGGACTCCTGCCGCGAGTGCGAGAGCTGCCTGGACGGCCTCGAGCAGTACTGCGAAAACGCCGCGGTGGGAACCTACGGGGCGAAGGATGCCCGCAACGACGGCGCCATCACCCAGGGCGGGTATGCGACGTCGATCGTGGTGGACCGCAACTACGTCGTGCGGGTCCCGGAGAGCCTGGATCCCGCCGCGGCGGCGCCCCTGCTGTGCGCCGGCATCACCACGTATTCGCCCCTGAACCACTTCGAGGTCGAGGAAGGCGACGTCGTCGGCGTCGTCGGACTGGGCGGCCTCGGCCATATGGCCGTCAAGATCGCCAAGGCCATGGGCGCCGAGGTCAAGGTCTTCACGACGTCGGAGAACAAGTTCGCCGCAGCGCGCGAGCTGGGCGCCGACGACGTCATCCTCTCCACAGACCCGGCCGCGATGGAAGCCGCGAACCGCAGCATCGACGTCATCATCGACACCGTCGCCGCACCGCACGACCTCAACCCCTACTTCCGCACGCTGGGCCTGGACGGCGTGCTGTTCCAGCTGGGCCTGCCCGCCGAAGCGATGCCGCCCGTCAACCCCGGGGCGCTGATCCGGCGCCGGATCGCCTACGCGGGTTCGCTGATCGGCGGCATCGCCGAAACCCAGGAGATGCTGGACTTCTGCGCCGAACACGGCGTGGTGTCCGACGTTGAGGTGGTCGGCGCAGGCCAGCTCAACGAAGCCTACGACCGCATGGTGGCAGGCGACGTAAAGTACCGGTTTGTCCTGGACGTCAGTACCCTGGGGTCCCCGGCAGAAAAGGCGGACGCATGAGCACTCTCTTCACCAAAATCATCAACGGCGAGATCCCGGGCCGGTTCGTCTGGCGCGAGGACGACGTCGTGGCGTTCCTGACCATGGGCCCGCTGGCCGACGGCCACACCCTTGTGGTGCCCACCGAGGAAGTGGACCGCTGGACGGACGCCTCGCCCGAGGTCCTCGGCCGGGTCATGGAGGTTGCCCGCAAGATCGGCGCCGTCCAGGTGGAGGTGTTCGACGCCGCCCGGGCCGGGCTGATCGTGGCCGGCTACGAAATCAACCACATGCACGTCCACGTGTGGCCATCGAACTCAATGGCGGACTTTGATTTCGGCTCGGCGGACCACCACCCGGATCCGGCCAGGCTGGACGCCAACGCGGAGAAGCTCCGCGAAGGCCTCCGCACGGCCGGCCACGCCGAGCACGTCCCGGCCGCCTAGCTCCAGAGACGCCGGGGACAGCCCGGACACTCCCGGCCGCCAGTTCTGGCGCCGGCGCAGCACCCCCAGGGGTCTACGCCGGCGCCAGCACTT
Organism: Arthrobacter sp. 49Tsu3.1M3; assembly: GCF_900168135.1. NCBI lineage: Bacteria > Bacillati > Actinomycetota > Actinomycetes > Micrococcales > Micrococcaceae > Arthrobacter > Arthrobacter sp. 49Tsu3.1M3. Next base: position 97,651 of record NZ_FUZD01000015.1, on the reverse strand, counting down.
TGTTAAGCGCGGCCCGGATACGCTTTTCGGACACCGAATAGGCGGTCCCGAGTTCGACGGCGAAGAGGCTCACCCGCAGTTCCTCGATCATCCAGCGCACGTGGGTTAACTCCGCGCCGGCCCGCCGCCCGGGCAGCAGCGCCGAGACGGCGTCGTCGTAATCGTCCTCCAGCGCCTGGACAGCGGCCATGTGCTGGGCGTCCCGCTGGACGTTGCCCGGCAGCTTCTCGAGCCGCTTTTCAATCGCCGCGAGGTAGCGGGGCAGCTGGCTGAGCTGGGCGTAGCCCGTGCGTGCCACGAAACCCGGATACACCAGCTGCTCGAGCTGGCTCTTGACGTCGTTGAGCGCGCTGATCAGGGCCAGGCTTGTCGTGCCCTTGAGCTGTTTTTCGATCCGGCGGGTGCTGGCCAGGATGCGTTCGACGACGGCGGTGACGGTGAAGACGGTGTCGATCAACTCCGCCCGGACGCTCTCGTAGAGCGCTTTGAACGATCCCTCGTCCCACGGCAGCGGGGCCGGCGTGAGTTTGTCGATAGCGGCCAGGGCGCAGTCGGCGATCAGCGCGGCCACGGAACCATGCGGGTTTTGGCTGAACGTCAGTTTCTCGGTGTTGTTCAGGTGCTCCAGGACATAGCGGTCCGGCGGCGGCACTTTCAGGGCCAGGAGCCGGATGACCCCGCCGCGCATGGCTTCCTGCTGTTCCGACGGCGTCTGGAACAGCCGCAGCGCCACGGACGTTCCCTCGTCCACCAGGGCCGGATAGCCGGTGACGGTGTGCCCGCCAACCGTTCCCTGGACCTGGCGCTGGACGGTTCCGAAGGTCCAGTCCTTGAGCCCGGACATTTCGGTGAACCCGCCCGGGGCCGCGGCTGCGGCAGCGGCCAGGGCGGCCGACGGGGACGTGCCGGACCGTGCTGAACGCGCGCCGTCCTTGCCGTTCTCGCCGGCTTTCGCCTTCGCCGTGCCATTTCCCTTGGATTGGGGTGCCGTGGTGCCCGGCGTGGCACCGAGGGATTCCGCGATTGCCCGGCGGGTGGCCGGGGCCAGCCGCTCCTGCAGCGCGTTCAGGTCCTTGCCTTCATCCAGCACCTTGCCGCGGGAATCCACCACGCGGAAGCTGACGCGCAAATGCGACGGCACGGCGTCCCAGTTCCAGGAGCCCGGTGGAATGATCTGTCCGCGGATCCGGCGCAGCACCAGTTCCAGCGACGGTTCTAGTTCGTCCGTGGCGGGATCGAAGTCCGCTTCCAGCGCCGCGACGGCCTGGCGGGCCACATCCGGGGCAGGAACGAAGTTCTTGCGGATCTGCTTGGGCAGCGACTTGATGAGCGCCGTGACGAGTTCCACGCGCTGCCCGGGGATCAGCCAGCGGAATGCGGCGTCGTCGAGCTGGTTCAGGAACAGCACCGGGACCTCGGCGGTGACGCCGTCGGACGGATTTGGCGGCGAACCGGGCGCCACAGGGTGGAACTCGTAGCTCAGCGGCAGCTCGAAGCCCTTGTGCAACAAGGTCTTGGGATAGGCCGAGTCGTCCAGGGCAGCGGCGTCCTCGCTGATCAGCAGGGACTGGTCGAAGTCGAGCAGCGTGGGATCCTGCTGCCGTGCGTCCTTCCACCACTTGTCGAAGTGCCGCTCCGAGACGACCTCCGCGCCGATCCGGGCGTCGTAGAACTCGAACAGTGTCTCGTCGTCCACCAGGATGTCGCGGCGCCGCATCCGGGCCTCGAGCTCCTCGACTTCGTGCAGCAGCGCGCGGTTGCGGTGGAAGAACTTGTGGTGGGTCTGCCAGTCGCCTTCAACCAGGGCATGGCGAATGAAGAGCTCGCGGCAGAGCTCCGGATCAACCTTGCCGTAGTTGATCCGCCGGCTCGGGATGATGGGCACGCCGTACAGCGTGACCTTTTCGTGGGCCATCACCGCGCCCATCTTCTTGGACCAGTGCGGCTCGCTGTAGCTGCGCTTGATTAGGTCGGGGGCCACCTGTTCGGCCCAGAGCGGATCGAACTTCGCCGCGACGCGGGCCCAGAGCCGGCTCGTCTCCACGAGCTCGGCGGCCATCACGAATGTGGGTGACTTCTTGAACAGCGCAGACCCCGGGAAAATCGCGAAGCGGCTGCCGCGGGCACCGGCGTACTCGCGCTTGCGCTCGTCGAGGATGCCGATATGGCTCAGCAGCCCCGAGAGGAGGCTGATGTGGATGCCGTCGTGGTTGCCGACCGGATCGGCCAGGCGCTTGTTGTCCAGGCTGATGCCCAGCGGCCGGGCCAGCTGGCGGAGCTGGGCGAACAGGTCCTGCCACTCCCTGACCCGCAGGTAGTTGATGAACTCACTGCGGCAGAGCCGGCGGAACGCCGTGGAGGACAGTTCCTGCTGTTTCTCCTGCAGGTAGTTCCACAGGTTCAGGTAGCCAGTGAAGTCCGAGTTCTCGTCCCGGAAGCGGGCGTGCTTCTCCGCGGCGAGCTGCTGCTTATCCGTCGGACGCTCGCGCGGGTCCTGGATGGTCAGCGCGGCGGCCAGGATCATGACTTCCCGGACGCAGCCGCGCTTACCGGACTCCACGATCATCCGGCCGAGCCTCGGGTCCACCGGCAATTGCGCCAGCTGCTGCCCGACGGCGGTGAGCCCGCCGCCGTTCCTGCCGCCGCCGTTTCTTCCGGCAGCCGCACCGGCGGCTCCCGCGGGACGGCGGCCAGTACGGCCGTCGCCGTCGTCCGCTGTTTCCTGGACCCGGGCGGCGCTGAGGGCGCCGAGCTCGCGCAGGAGGCTGACGCCGTCGTTGATGGCGCGCGAATCCGGCGGCTCGACGAACGGGAAGTTCTCCACATCCTTGGGTCCGCGGGCCACGCCCATGGCGGTCATCTGCAGGATGACGGCCGCGAGGTTGGTGCGCAGGATCTCCGGGTCCGTGAAGAGAGGCCGCGACTCGAAGTCCTCCTCGGAGTACAGCCGGATCGCGATGCCGTCCGAGACGCGGCCGCAACGGCCCGAGCGCTGGTTGGCCGAGGCCTGGGAGACGCGCTCAATCGGCAGGCGCTGGACCTTGGTCCGGTGCGAGTAGCGCGAGATCCGGGCCGTGCCGGTGTCGATCACGTACTTGATGCCGGGGACCGTCAGCGAGGTTTCGGCGACGTTGGTGGCAAGCACGATCCGGCGCTTGCTGCCCGGGTGGAAGACCTTGTGCTGCTCCTGCAGGCTCAACCGGGCGAAGAGGGGAAGGACTTCCGTGCCGGCCAGGCGCCGGGTGGACTGGATACGGGCGTTGAGGGCCTCCGCCGCGTCGCGGATTTCGCGCTCGCCGGAGAAGAAGATCAGGATGTCGCCCGGCGCCTCGTTTGCGAGTTCGTCGACGGCGTCGCACACCGCATCGAGCGGGTCGCGGTCCTCTTCGAGTTCGTCGTCCGAGGCCGCGCCTTCCCCGGCTCCGTCTCCATCTTCGGCGCCGCCGGCGGGCTGGGAAAGCGGCCGGTAGCGGATTTCCACCGGGAAGGTCCGGCCCGACACCTCGATGATGGGGGAGGGCTCCTCGTCGGTGCCGAAGTGCTTGGCGAAGCGCTCCGGATCGATGGTGGCCGAGGTGATGATGATCTTCAGGTCCGGGCGCTGCGGCAGGATGCGCTTGAGGTAGCCGAGGATGAAGTCGATGTTGAGGCTGCGTTCGTGCGCCTCGTCAATGATGATGGCGTTGTACTTGCGCAGCAGCCTGTCGCGCTGGATCTCCGCCAGCAGGATGCCGTCGGTCATGAGCTTGACCTTGGTGGACCGGCTGACCTCGCCGGTGAAGCGGACCTGGAAACCGACTTCCTGGCCGATTTCGACGCCGAGTTCCTCCGCGATGCGCTCGGCCACGGTGCGGGCCGCGAGCCGGCGGGGCTGGGTGTGGCCGATCAGCCCGTTCTCGCCCAGGCCGAGCTCCAGGCACATTTTGGGGATCTGGGTGGTCTTACCCGAGCCGGTCTCGCCGGCGATGATGGTCACCTGGTTGGCCGCGATGGCGGCCATAAGATCTTCGCGGCGCTCGGAGACCGGCAGCTCGGCGGGGTAGGAAATATGCAATGTCATGGCTGGAGACAGTCTACTGGGGTGGACTGTCCGCTGGGGTGGCGGCGGCGGATATCCGGTCCGGCCGCTGCAGCGGGGCTGTTCCGTTCCTGCGTCGGGCCCGGCGCAAAGTGAGGGCCCGGCTTGATGAGCCGGGCCCAAATGGCGTGCGCGGAGTTAGAAGATCCGCAGGGTGTAGTTGACGCTCGGCAGGTCCCGGGCCATCCAGTACTCTTCCGAGCGGACGGGCGGGGTGTGACCGAGGCCGTCCTTCCGCAGGGCGGAGATGGTGGCTGCGAGGCCGGCGATGATCAGGACGATGACGGCGATTCCGAGGAGTTCCATACCTCTATGGTTCTCCGGTCAGGGAACTAAAAAAAGTGGCAGAAATGCCCAAAAAGCTATAATTTCTGCCACACTTGAATCATGATCAAATCAGTGGCAATGATCGTGGTTCCCAACTTCTCGATCTTCGAGTTCGCGACGGCTTTCGAGGTCTTCGGCATCGACCGCTCGGACCGCGGAAACGGCGTGCCCGCGTTCGATTTCCGCGTCTGCGCACCCGAGCCGGGCGACGTCCCGCTCAAGTCCGGCCTGTCCATGCACGTCGGTCTCGGGCTGGAAGCAACTGCGGACGCCGACCTGGTGGTGATGGCGCCGTACGGCCGGGACGAGGACGTTCCCGAATCCGTCCTGGAGGCCTTGCGGGCGGCCCATGCCCGGGGCGCCTGGGTGATGTCCATCTGTTCCGGCGCCTTTGCCCTGGCCCGGGCAGGCCTGCTCGATGGCCGCCGATGCACCACGCACTGGCATTACTCCCAGGAACTGGCCAGCCGGTACCCGGCCGTGCTGGTGGATGAAAATGTCCTCTACGTCGAAGACGGACGGATCATCACGAGTGCCGGCACGGCCGCGGGGATCGATGCCTGCCTGCACCTGGTCCGCGTTGAGTTCGGCGCCAAGGTGGCCGCCGCCATCGCCCGGGACATGGTGGTCCCGCCGCACCGGGACGGCGGCCAGGCCCAATACATCGACCGGCCCATTCCGCAGTGCGGCTCGGAACCCATGGAGCAGCTGCTGCAGTGGATGGTCCGGCACCTGGACGAGGAACACGCGGTCAACGAACTGGCGGCCCGGGTCCATATGTCGCCGCGGACATTCGCGCGGCGCTTCCGTGCGGAAACGGGGGCCACCCCGGCGGCCTGGCTCAATTCCCAGCGGGTGCTCCGCGCCCAGGAGCTGCTGGAGACCACGGAGCTCAATATCGACGAAATCGCGAGGGAATCCGGCTTCGGACACTCGGTTCTGTTGCGGCACCACTTTACGAAGGCGCTGGACACCAGCCCGCAGTCCTACCGGCGCACGTTCCGCGGGCACCTGGCCACGGCATAACCGGCAGCGGCTAGCCAAAGCCCGGCGGCGCCGCTTCCTCGGCCGCGGCCCGTGCGCATTCGACGAGGTCGCGCCACGGGCCCGTCAGTTCACGCTCGGGCAGGACCGCCCGCCGTTGATCGGCCCGGATGCTGTACATGAACCTGTCCGGCTGGCCGGATGTCCCGCTGGTCCCGGTAACGTCGTCCCATGGGCAGGCCTCAATGAGCGGCTGCCACCGGTCGGTGTCCTCGGGCGGCTCGGGCCGGACGGTCCACGTCCTTTTCATTCCGGCCACGCCGCCACTGCGCTGGACAGTTATCTTCATCGGACTCGGACCTTCATTGGACGCGGATCTGCAGGGGCCTGGGCTTATCGTCGGGCTCCCGGGAGCTTGACCTTCACAGTTTCCCACGCGGAGCGCACGGCGTCATGTTCCTTGGAATCCGCGCCGAAAAGCTCCTTGGCAGAAGCGGCAGTGGCCTTGGCGAAGGCACCGAACGTGGCCGTGGGGGACAGTGTGCCCCCCGTCAGGGTCTCGTACCAGATCTGTGCCGGTGCTTCCCAGGCATTGCCGCCGAGGGCCGTGGCCACCAGGCAGAACGCGCGGTTGGGGATGCCGGAGTTGATGTGCACGCCGCCGTTGTCCGCGCTTGTGCGCACGTAGCCGTCCATCGAGTCCGGCTGCGGGTCCTTGCCGAGCACGTCGTCGTCGTATGCCGTTCCCGGAGCCTTCATGGAACGCAGGGCGGCGCCCTGCACCTGGTCGGTGAAGAGGCCTTCGCCGATCAGCCAGCTGGCCTCCGCCGTCGACTGCTTCCGCACATACTGCTCAACGAGGGCCCCGAAGACATCGGACATCGATTCGTTCAGGGCGCCGGCCTGGTTGCGGTAGACCAGCCCGGCCGAGTACTGGGTCACGCCGTGGGTGAGCTCGTGGCCAATGACGCTCAAGGATTTCGTGAACCGCCCGAAGACCTGGCCGTCACCGTCGCCGAAGACCATCTGCTGGCCGTCCCAAAACGCGTTGTCGTACAGGCGGCCGTAGTGGACCGTGGCATCGAGGTGCAGGCCTTTTCCGTCGATCGAATTGCGTCCGAAGGCCTCGGCGTAGAGGCGGTGGGTGTGCCCCAGCCCGTCATAGGCCTCATCGGCCGCGGGATCGCCGGTGGGCGGTTCGCCTTCTTTGCGGACCACGCTGCCAGGCAGCTTCTCCGTGGACTTGGCGTCGTAGACCGTCCGTTCCGGCGGGGAGGGCTTCAGTTCCCGCAGGCCCGGACGGCTGCCGGGCCCGGGCACTGCACGGGAGGCCTGGAAGCCCGGGACGTGTTGCAGGGCTTCCTTTGCCGCGCGGGCAGCCCTGGAGAGCTCCGGCTCGCGCTGTGCGGCCAGCCGGCGGAGCAAGTAGGGCGGAACGATGGAACAGTACACAGTTGAGAAGAACACTTGAGACCCCCTTCACGCTTCGGAGCCGGCAGGGTAGCCGGCCACCGATGAAAACAGCCTACGAGGGAGCACCGACAATCGGCAGGGGCAAAGCCGCTGGATTTCCGCGGTCTTTTGGCGGCATTCCGGGCACAAAAAACCCCGCCGTTTCAATGAAACAGCGGGGGATTGCCGGCGATGCCGGTGTTTTGTGCCCTCGATAGGATTCGAACCTACGACCTTCTGCTCCGGAGGCAGACGCTCTATCCCCTGAGCTACGAGGGCAGTCAGGGTTCCTGCCGTTACCGGCGGGACGTCCTAGAGCTTAGCAGGAAGGTGGCCTCCAACGGAAAATCGGCACACATTGGAAGTCCAGAGCGCTCATAAGGGGGCAGCAAATGCGTGGCAAGTCCCGCGAATGGCCAGCCCGTCAGTAGCCGGCGAAGAAGTCCACGTGCACCCGGCGGGCGCCCGCGCCACGCGCCGCGGCCCGCAGCGAACGCACACTGGCGGGCGAGCCGGAGATGAAGACTTCCCGGCCGCCGATGTCCGGCACCAGGTCCTTGAGGGCCGCCGCGTCAATCCTCCTGGCGCCTGCGTCCTCCATGAAGGCCGGCGGCGCCGAACCGTCGGCCAGCCGGGCCACGACGCGCGCCTCCGAGCGCTGGAGCTCCTCGGCATAGCCCAGTTCGGCGGCACTTTTGGCCAGGTACAGCAGGACAACGTCGCGGTCCCCGGCCGGGTTTCCGGCCGACGCCCCGGCCAGTTGGGCCACGTACGGGGTGATCCCGATTCCGGCCGCGACGAGCAGCACCGGGGTGGCCGGGTCCCGGGGCAGGAGGAAGTCGCCGCTCACCGTGGTGGCGGTGAGCCCCGCGCCGGGTGCCAGGGCCAGCAGCGAGCGCTTGGCTGAGGACACCGGCTCGGCCGTCCCCACCCCGATTGTCAGCAGGGATGCTCCGGGTGCGCTGGTCAGGCTGAACACCCGCCGGATTCCGTTGCCATCACCCTTCCCATTGCCCCTGGCGGCACGAGTGTCGCCGGCCGTGTCCGGGGGCAGGTGCAGCTCCAGGGCCTGTCCGGGCGCGAAGCGCACCGGACGTTCCGGGCGGAAGCTGAATTCCGTCGTCGTGGGCGTCAGGGGACGGCTCGCGACGAACGTCAACCGGACCCCGCCCCGCTGCCCGACGGCGAAGGCAAGCACGTTGCCCGCGAGCAGCGCCAGCTCGGGGGAGTTGGCCACAAACCCCAGGTTGTAGGGGACGGCAAACAGCGCCCCGACGACGGCGGCCAGTGCCAGTTGCTGCCAGCGCCGCGGGGGCAGGGTGAGCGGCTCGGTGAGCATGAACCCGACGAAGAACAGCACCGGCCGCTGCGCGAGCGTCTGCCACAGGGCCTCGGGGAGATCCATCCCGGCCCGGAGCAGATCCGCGGCGACGATGGACACGGCAACCACGGTAAAGACGGCGGCCATGGCGAACTTCCGGGTCCGGTAGAGCACCAGCAGCACCCCTGGCAGCACAAGCCAGAGCATGGCCGGCGTCGCGGCCCACCAGGTGGCAATGTTGAGCCCGGTCAGCCCGGCCAGGAAAGCACCGGCCGCGGCCGGATTGAAGATGTGCCGGCCGCGCCAGGCCAGCGCATACTTCGAGGCCGAGGCCAGGACGCAGGCCAGGGCGACGCCGGCGATCTCCGCCAGCTGGAGGCCCTGGGTCAGCTGGCTGGGCCAGAAAAGGAAGTACAGCAGCAGGCCGGTGATGAGTGAGGATTCCGTGTGCGCCCGCACATGGAACAGCCCGGCCAGCCCCTGGCTGGAGGCGTACGTCAGGCCAAGGCACAGGGCCAGGTGGGCCAGCATTTCCGGCAGCCCGAACGTCAGCCAGCCCAGCACATTGAGCAGCAGGCTGTAGCCGGCCAGGACGGCCAGGACCCACAGCACCAGCCGGTACATCGTGAGCCGGCCCAAGGCGGTGTCCAGCCTCGAGCCGAGGGCGGTGGTGGTGATGGCAGTCATGAGAACAGGGCCCCTTCGAAGTCGGCTGAATATTCCGCGCGCCCGTCCGCATAAACCGTGAGCCAGGCGCAATCGAACTCCTGCTCCAGCCGCAGACCGTCGACAAAGAACAACGCAGTGGCCAGCGCATCGGCCACCATAGCTGTCCCGGCCATGGCCCAGCTGGCGACAACGGTACGCACCGGAGCTCCCGTGGTGCCGTCCAGGACATGATGGAACCCGTCGCCCCAGGCGCGCCGGTTGGCGGCGGAAGCGCACAGGGCGGCGGCCCCCAGCTGAACGGTGCCGATTGCCCGGGTGGGATCGTAGGGGTGCTCTAGGGCAACCACCACTGGATCCGCTCCCGGATTCAGCAGGTCCCCGCTGGCATCGATGAAATGCCGGGCGCAGCCGCCGTCCCGGAGCTTGACGGAGAGCAGATCGGCCAGCTGCCCCTTTCCGGCCGCGCCGACGTCGATCACCACCGGAACCGTTGTTGCCAGCGCGGTGCCCTGCCAGTCCAGCGCATCCTCCCACCGGGGCGCGGGAAGCGGCGCACCGCCCGGGCGCAGGGTATAGGTGGCGTCGTAGCCAAGGCGTTCCAGGCTCCCGCCGATGAGCGGGGTCATGGCACCCTCGGTGAGCCGGTACAGGGTGCCGTACAGCTCGCCCAGGGCGGCCCCTTCGGCGGGCAGTTCGATGCGGCCAGGCGCCCGGGCTGCGTCGGCAATGAGCGAATCGGGGCGAAACCGGGACCACACGGCGTCGTACTCCTCCACCGTGGCGAGCAGGCCGCGGCGGAGCTCGGCGGAGAGCCGGGACGGCGTGGAAATCTCCCAGCGGGTCCCGATCCCGTCAAAGCTGAAGTGCGTCCAGCCCGGATGCGCCACGAGTCCTCTGTTCCCTTGTCGTTCCCCTGTCGGGCTATTGGGCCTGTGACTTGATCTTCGCCACCGCCTGGTTGAAGCCGCCGCTGGTCAGCGAGGATCCGGCCACTTTGGAAACCTTAATCTCGTCGAGCTTCTTGCCAACAACCTGGGACTGGATGCCGCCGGCGAACTCGCCCTGGAACTTTCGGGTGTTCGGATTCGAGGGGTGCTGCGTGATCTTCACGTCGGACACGGCACCGCCGGCCAGGGTCAGCTCCACGCCCACGGTCTCAGTGCCGTTGGGGGAGGTGTAGTTCCCGTCGGCGCTGTACGTGCCGTCCTTGTAGGACCCGGTACCGGCAGCGGACTCGGATGCCGGGGGCGCGCCCTGTGCGGCCGGGGCCTGGGCAGAGGGGGCGCAGCCAGCCGCTGTTCCGGCCACGGAGAGGCCGGCAATGCCGACGAGGACGCTTTTGCGGAAGGCGGTATTCATGCGGGACTCGATTCTTTGCGGGGATCGGACAGCGAACAAGGGAAAGGCATGACGGGGTTGCAGACGTTGAATTTAGGGTAACGGTTCACCCTGGGCGCGAGGCGTTGATGACCTTGGGTACCCCTTGAGCCGGCCCCGCCGTCATGCCGGGCGTCAGATTCCGCCACACTCCGGGCCCACCGGTAGGCTAGAAGTGTGACCCCAGAAGAACTCTCCCTCGCCATATCCGCCTGCCTGAAGGACGCCGTCGCCGCCGGTGACATAGCCCTCTCCGCGGCCGACATTCCGGACGAGGTGCGCGTGGAGCGCCCCAAGAACAGGGACCACGGGGACTGGGCTACCAACGTCGCCCTCCAGCTGGCCAAAACGGCGGGCACCAACCCGCGGGAGTTCGCGTCCGTCCTGAGCGCCCGGCTCAAAACGATCGACGGCGTATCCGCGGTGGACATCGCCGGCCCCGGCTTCCTGAACATCACCGTGGACGCCGCTGCCGCCGGTGCCCTCGCCAAGGCGATCGTCGAGGCCGGTGCGGCCTACGGCACCAACACCGCGCTCGCCGGGCACGTGGTCAATATGGAATTCGTCTCGGCCAACCCCACCGGCCCGCTGCACATCGGCCACACCCGCTGGGCCGCCCTCGGCGACGCGATCGCCCGCGTCCTGCGGGCCTCCGGTGCCGACGTCACTGCCGAGTACTACATCAACGACGCCGGTTCCCAGATGAACGTGTTCGCGAACTCCGTGTTCGCGAGGCTGCATGGCCGCGACGTGCCTCAGGGCGGCTACCCGGGCCAGTACATCGCGGACCTCGGCCACGAGGTGCTCACCGAACACCCGGACATCCGCGAACTCACCGAAGTGGCGGCCCTGCCGGTGATCCGGGGCGCCGCCTACAAGGCGCAGATGCACGACATCAAGCAGACGCTGGCCGAGTTTGGCGTCGACTTCGATGTCTTCTTCTCCGAGCAGGAGCTCCACGATGCCGGCGCGATCGAGGACGCCGTCGCCCGCCTGCGCGAACAGGGCCACGTGTTCGACGACGGCGGCGCGGTCTGGCTGCGCACCACCGACTTCGGCGATGACAAGGATCGCGTGCTGGTCCGCGCAAACGGCGAGCCCACGTACTTCGCCGCCGACGCCGCCTACTATTTGTCCAAGAAGGACCGCGGCTACACCGAGAAGATCTACCTCCTCGGCGCCGACCACCACGGCTACATCAACCGGCTCAAGGCCATCGCGGCGGCCGCCGGGGACGACCCCGAGGTCAACATCGAGGTCCTGATCGGCCAGCTGGTCTCCGTCAACGGCGCCAAGCTGTCCAAGCGCGCCGGCAACATCATCGAGCTCAAGGACCTCATCTCCTGGCTCGGCAAGGACGCCGTCCGGTACTCGCTGGCCCGGTTCCCCGCCGATTCGCCGCTGACGCTGGACCCGGAGCTCCTGAAGAAGCACAGCAACGAAAACCCGGTGTTCTACGTCCAGTACGCCCACGCCCGCTCCCGCGGCGCGGCCCGCAACGCTGTGGCCGCCGGGGTGGAGCGCCGTGTGGACGGAAAAGACAGCTTCAACGCCGCCCTGCTGGACCACCCCACCGAAAACGAGCTGCTCTCGCACCTGGGCAGCTATCCCTCGATCGTGGCCAAGGCCGCCGAGCTGCGCGAGCCGCACCGCGTGGCCCGCCACCTCGAAGTGATCGCCGGCGCCTACCACCGCTGGTACGACGCCTGCCGCGTGGCGCCGCAGGGCGAGGAACCCATCACCGACACCAACCGCACCAGGCTGTGGCTCAACGACGCCACCAGCCAGGTGCTGGCCAATGGACTGGAACTGCTGGGCGTCTCGGCGCCGGAACGGATGTAACCGCCATGACCGCAAAGTCAGGACAGTCCCCGCTCGCGCCGGACTGGCTCGAGGTCCCCGCCGACCTCAATGCCCTCCACGAACCGCTGTGGGCGGGCGGCGTCGCGCGCAACGACGACGGCGAGCTCACCATCGAGGGGCTGACGGTCAGTGAACTGCAGCGCCAGTACGGCACGCCGCTGTTCGTGCTGAGCGAGACCGACTTCCGGGCCCGGGCCCGGGCGTTCAGCGACGCCTTCAACGACGCCTTCGCCGATATTTGCGGGGGAGTGGACGTCTACTACGCCGGCAAGTCTTTCCTCTGCACCTCCGTGGTCCGCTGGGTCGAGGAAGAGGGGCTGCGCCTGGACACGGCGTCCGGCGGCGAACTCGCCGTGGCCTTCCGCGCCGGCATCCCCGGCGCCGACGTCGCCCTGCACGGGAACAACAAGTCCGACGGCGAAATCCACCGGGCGCTGGACATGCAGCTGGGACGGATCGTGGTGGACAGCCTCGACGAGCTCGAACGCGTCGCGGCGATCGCCGCCAACCGGGGCGACACCGCCAGGGTGATGCTGCGGCTGACCCCCGGAGTGCACGCCCACACCCACGAATTCATCGCCACGGCCCACGAGGACCAGAAATTCGGCCTGTCCATGGCCGGGGACTCCACGGACCAGGCCGGACTGTCCGCCGCAGAGGAAGCCGTGGCCGCGGCCACCGGACACGCCAGCATCGAACTGCTGGGCCTGCACTGCCACATCGGCTCGCAGATCTTCGAACCGGACGGCTTCGCCCTCGCCGCCGAAAGGCTGCTGGACTTCCTGGCAGCGATGCAGTCGAAGTACTCCATCGTGCTGCCCGAGCTTGACCTCGGCGGCGGTTACGGCATCGCCTACACCCCCGTGGACACCCCGCGCCCGGCCGCCGAAATCGCGCAGGCGATGGCCGCCGTCGTCCGTTCCAAATGCGCTGCCCTGGGCATAACCGCCCCCCGGATTTCGATCGAACCGGGCCGCGCGATCGTCGGAAGCACCACCTTTACGCTGTATGAGGTCGGCACGCTCAAGACCGTCCGGGTGGATGCCCCGGCCGCTGCTGGTGCCGCGGCAGGCCACGACGGAGCCGGGGACGTTACGCACCCCCGCCGCTATGTGTCGGTGGACGGCGGGATGAGCGACAACCCCCGGCCGGTGCTGTACGACGCGGATTATTCGGCGATTCTCGCCTCGCGGAGCTCCGACGCGGCGCCGCAGCTGTCCCGAGTGGTGGGCAAACATTGCGAGAGCGGCGACATAGTTGTTAGAGATGTATATCTGCCCGAGGACGTGGCAGCCGGTGATCTGCTTGCTGTACCGGGGACCGGCGCCTACTGCTGGGCCCTGTCAAGCAACTACAACTATCTGGCCCGGCCGGGCGTTATCGCTGTCAGCGACGGATCTGCCCGGCTCATTGTCCGCGGGGAAACCGAAGAAGATTTGCTCAACCGCGACATGGGAGTCTGAATGTCTGAATTGCGAACCCTGAAAGTGGCCCTCCTGGGCTGTGGCAACGTTGGGGCCCAGGTTGCGCGGATTCTCATTGACGACGCCGACGCCCTCGCCGCGCGCACGGGCGCCCGCCTCGAACTGCAGGGCATCGCGGTGCGCAACCTCGATGCCGAGCGCGACGTCAAGCTGCCGCAGGAGCTGTTCACCACTGACGCCGAAGTCCTCGTCAAGGACGCCGACGTCGTCATCGAACTCATGGGCGGCATTGAGCCGGCCCGGACCCTGATCCTGACCGCCATGCGGCACGGTGCCTGTGTTGTCAGCGGCAACAAGGCACTCCTGGCCCAGGACGGCCCCACACTGTACGAGGAAGCGGACAAGGCCGGGGTGCAGCTGTCCTACGAGGCCGCCGTGGCCGGCGCCATCCCCATCCTGCGGCCCATCCGTGACAGCCTGTCCGGCGACCGGATCACCCGGGTGCTCGGGATTGTCAACGGCACCACCAACTTCATCCTCGACCAGATGGACTCCACCGGCGCGCAGTTCGCCGATGCGCTGGCCGAGGCCCAGCGCCTGGGCTACGCGGAAGCCGACCCCACGGCCGACATCGAAGGCCACGACGCCGCCGCCAAGGCCGCGATCCTCGCCTCACTGTCCTTCCACACGCGGTTCGCACTGGAAGACGTCTCGTGCGAGGGCATCACGTCGGTCACCGCGGCTGACATCGCCGCCGCCAAGGAAGCCGGCTTTGTCATCAAGCTGCTGGCCATTGCCGAAAAACTGGTAGACGAGGACGGCAAAACCGGCGTCTCGGTCCGTGTCCACCCCACGCTCCTGCCCCGTGAGCACCCCCTCGCCGCTGTCCGTGGTGCCTTCAACGCAGTCTTCATCGAAGCCGAGAACGCCGGTGAACTCATGTTCTACGGCCAGGGTGCCGGCGGCACCCCGACGGCCTCCGCCGTGCTGGGCGACCTCGTTTCCGCGGCCCGCCGCATCGTCCTGGGCGGCCCCGGCCGCACCGAAACCACCACCGGGCACGTGCCGGCGCTGCCCATCGACGCGGCCGTCACCAGCTACTACATCGGACTCGACGTCGCGGACCAGCCCGGCGTCCTGGCCAGGATCGCGCAGCTCTTCGCCGAGCACGGCGTGTCCATCGAAATCATGCGGCAGACCATCCACCGCGACGCCGATTCCAACGTGGAGTCGGCCGAGCTGCGGATCGTGACACACCGTGCACGCGAAGCCGCACTTGCAGCAACCGTCGAGGCCGTCAGGCGCCTGGACGTCATCAATTCCGTCACATCCGTACTCCGGGTAGAAGGAGTCTAAGTGGCTCACCAATGGCGCGGTGTCATCCGCGAATACGCCGACCGTCTTCCTGTCACGGAAGCGACCAAGGTCATCAGCCTGGGCGAGGGCGGCACCCCGCTCGTGCACGCCCGCCACCTCTCCGAGCTGACCGGCAGCACCGTCTACCTCAAGGTCGAAGGCATGAACCCGACCGGTTCCTTCAAGGACCGCGGCATGACCATGGCCATGACGGCAGCCGTGGCGGCCGGCGCCAAGGCCGTGGTCTGCGCCTCCACCGGCAACACCTCCGCCTCCGCCGCGGCCTACGCGACGGCGGCCGGGCTGCAGTGCGCGGTGCTGGTCCCGGAGGGCAAGATCTCCATGGGCAAGCTCAGCCAGGCAGTCGCGCACGGAGCCACGCTGCTGCAGGTGGACGGCAACTTCGACGACTGCCTCGACATCGCCCGCAAGCTCGGCGAGTCCTACCCGGTGTTCCTGGTCAACTCCGTCAACCCGGCCCGGATCGAAGGCCAGAAGACCGGTGCTTTCGAAGTGGTGGATTCGCTCGGCGACGCCCCCGACTTCCACGTGCTCCCGGTGGGCAACGCCGGCAACATCAGCGCGTACTGGAAGGGCTACAAGGAATACGCTGCGGCGTTTGAGTCGCCCACCGCCGGGTCGCTGCCCGCCGTGTCCACCAAGACGCCCGTTATGTGGGGCTTCCAGGCCGCAGGGGCGGCGCCCTTCGTGGCCGGCCACCCGATCACCGAGCCCGACACCATTGCCACCGCCATCCGGATCGGCAACCCGGCCTCCTGGGACACCGCGGTGGCGGCCCGGGATGAATCCGGCGGCGTGATCGAGGCCGTCACGGACGAGGAAATCCTGTCCGCGCACCGGTGGCTCTCCGCCCGGGAAGGTGTTTTCGTGGAGCCAGGCTCCGCTGCCGGCGTCGCCGGGCTGATCAAGAAGCACGCGGCCGGGGAAGTGCCGGCAGGCAAGACGATCGTGATCACGGTGACCGGTCACGGCCTCAAGGACCCGCAGTGGGCCCTGCGCACCGAGGACGGCAGCGACGTGCAGCCGGTCAAGGTCTCAAACGACGTCGTTACCGTCGCCGCAGCACTGGGACTGGAAGAAAAATAACGTTGGAGACAACCCTCACCGTCCCGGCCGAATCAGCTGCCGGCTCCCCGGCCGTTCCGGCGGGCCAGCTGGTCACCGTGCGTGTCCCGGCCACGAGCGCCAACCTGGGCCCCGGGTACGACAGCCTTGGCCTGGCCCTCTCGCTGCATGACACGCTGACCGTGGAGACCCTGGCCAGCGGTGAACTTGAATTCGAGCTCAGCGGCGAGGGTGCCGAGTCGCTGCCCCGCGATGCGACGCACCTGGTGGTGAAGGCCCTGACCGAAGCCCTGCACCGCCTTGGGTTCCGGCACGAAGGCCTGCGGATCACGGCGGACAACGTCAACCCCCACGGACGGGGCCTGGGCTCCTCGGCCTCGGCCGTGGTGGCGGCCGTCAGCGCCGCCAATGCCCTGGTCCCGGAGGCCTCACGGCGCGGCCGCGACTGGATCCTGCAGCTCACAAGCGAAATGGAAGGCCACCCGGACAACGTTGCACCCGCCATTTTCGGCGGATTGGCGCTGTCATGGCAGGACAGTGACCAGTACAGCAGCACGTGCGCGTCCGTGGCCGCCTCGGTGATCCCGGTGGTCGCCGTGCCCGACTACGAGCTCTCCACTGAGGCCGCCCGGGCCCTTTTGCCCGCCTCGGTGGGCCACCATGCCGCGGCCATGAACTCCGGCCGCGCGGCCCTGCTGATCCATGCCCTGACCACGAACCCGGAATTCCTGCTGCCCGGCACCGAGGACTACCTGCACCAGAGCTATCGCGCCCAGGCCATGCGGCCCAGCGCGGAACTGATCGGCGCGCTGCGCCGGGCAGGGCACGCCGCCGTCGTATCCGGCGCCGGACCCACCGTGCTGGTCCTGGCCAACGGCGAAGCGGAAGCCCGTGAGGTCGTGGACTTCATCGGCGCCCACACCGCGGGCAACACGCCGGAAGTGGGCTGGCGCGTGATGAAGCTGGCCGTGGACGTTGAAGGTGCTAAAGTGGAAGTGCACCGGCGGTAAATACGCAGGCGGTAAATTTAGTAACCGTTGTAAGACCGCGATGTTGGCCACGTAGCCTCTCTCATCTTTCACTGCGCAATATTTTCCGGTGCCACCTGCTTTCGGTCTGACGCAGGAATCAGCAGAATTGATCTGCCCCCTGAAACTCAGCCCGCCGTTCCTCATTTCTCGGATCGTGCATGGTGAAGCAATATCCGGCCCTGCTGGCCGATATCCATCCGGCAAGGCCGAAATCCCGGCTGCAGATCTGAACTGCAGCCCAGATCAAATCACCGCGTCCAGCTCTTAGCCTGGACGCCGTCGAGGGGGAAGGATCCTTCGTGACCGAAACCACTGAGCTGTCTCCGGCTGTGGATACATCTTCTGCTGCCGAATCAACGGCAGCACCCGCCAAGAGCAGCGGCCTTGCAGGCCTTAAGCTCGCCCAGCTCCAGGCCCTCGCCAGCCAACTGGGGATTTCCGGCGGTTCCCGCATGCGCAAGGGTGATCTGGTCACGGCCATTTCCGCCCACCGCGCAGGCACCCCGGTAAGCAAGGCTCCGGCCCGCGCTGCCGAAAAGGCGAGCGACAACGGCACTGTTTCCCACGCAGCGGCCCCGGCAGCTGCGCCCGCCGCCGATGACGAGTCCCTGGCAAGGGAAAACACCGCTCAGGAAAGCCCCCGCGCCCGCCGTGGCCGCAGCCGCCGTGCAGGCAGCGACGGAGTCGTCACGGCTCCCGCCGTTGAGGCACCCGCCGCCGCCCCGGCTGAAGCCCCCGCGGTTTCCACCGAGTCCGGCGCCCGGGAATCCGCCACCGCAGAATCCGGCGCCGCCGTTTCCGGAACGGAATCCGGCGACCGCACGAGGCAGCCGCGCACCCGCAACCGCCGCCGCGGCGAAGCCGCAGCCCAGGCCACGGACGCCGGCCAGAACGCCGTCGAGGCCCAGGCCGAGCAGCCCGCCGCCGAACAGCGCGATCAGCGTACGGAACAGCGCGATCAGCGCACCGAACAGCGTGAACAGCGCGATCAGCGCACCGAACAGCGTGAGCCCGGCAGCGAAGACGGCCAGCGCCGCGACACCCGCACCCGTGGCGGCCGCGACGACTCGGCCGGCACCCGCGAGAGCACCCGCGAGAACACCCGCGAAAGCGATGATTCTGACGGCGGAAGCCGCCGGAACCGCCGCAACCGCCGTGACCGCAACGACCGCGGTGACCGCCAGGGCCAGCAGGACAGCCGTGACAACTCCTCCCGCAACGACCGCTTCCGCGACCGCAACGACCGCCGCCGCGGGCGTCAGCAGGGACCCGACGTCGACGACGTCGAGGTCACCGAGGACGATGTCCTGCTGCCGGTCGCCGGTATCCTCGACGTGCTCGAGAACTACGCGTTCATCCGCACGTCCGGTTACCTGCCGGGCCCGAACGACGTTTACGTCTCGCTCGCCCAGGTCAAGAAGTACAACCTGCGCAAGGGCGACGCCGTCGTCGGCGCCATCCGTGCACCGCGCGAAGGCGAGGACCGCAGCCAGCAGTCCGCCCGCCAGAAGTTCAACGCCCTGGTCCGTGTCACCTCGGTGAACGGCAAGACGCCGGAAGAACTCAAGGACCGCGTCGAATTTGCGAAGCTCGTCCCGCTGTACCCCTCCGAGCGCCTGCGCCTCGAGACGGACCCGAAGAAGATCGGCCCGCGCGTCATCGACCTCGTGGCCCCGATCGGCAAGGGCCAGCGCGGCCTGATCGTTTCGCCGCCGAAGGCCGGCAAGACGCTCATCCTGCAGTCCATCGCCAACGCCATCACCACCAACAATCCTGAGGTCCACCTCATGATGGTGCTCGTTGACGAACGTCCCGAAGAAGTCACGGACATGCAGCGCACCGTCAAGGGTGAGGTCATCGCCTCCACCTTCGACCGTCCCGCCGACGACCACACCACCGTGGCCGAGCTCTCCATCGAGCGCGCCAAGCGCCTCGTGGAAATGGGCATGGACGTCGTGGTGCTCCTGGACTCCATGACCCGCCTGGGCCGTGCCTACAACCTGGCAGCCCCGGCCTCCGGCCGCATCCTGTCCGGTGGTGTGGATTCCGCAGCGCTGTACCCGCCGAAACGCTTCTTCGGTGCAGCCCGCAACATCGAGAACGGTGGCTCGCTGACCATCCTGGCTACCGCGCTCGTCGAGACCGGTTCCAAGATGGACGAAGTCATCTTCGAAGAGTTCAAGGGCACCGGCAACATGGAACTGCGCCTGTCCCGTCAGCTCGCGGACAAGCGCATCTTCCCGGCCGTGGACGTCAACGCGTCCGGTACGCGCCGTGAGGAAAACCTGCTTTCCCCCGAGGAAGTCAAGATCATGTGGAAGCTGCGCCGCGTCCTTTCCGGGCTCGAAACGCAGCAGAGCCTTGAGCTGCTGACCAACAAGATCCGGGAGACCCAGAGCAACGTCGAGTTCCTCATGCAGGTGCAGAAGACGACGCTTGGTGCGAAGTCCGATAACGACAAGTAGCTGACGTAGGGGCGGGGAGTGGATTCCTCGCGTGGTTCGCCGCGCGGGTTTTCCGCCCCCGCCCCTTCGCGTGGAGGCTCGATCCTGCGATCGGTAGCCACCCGGCTCCGGCAGGCCCGATGCCACTCCCTGGCCGGCATATTTTGAGCGGCTTCTGGTTTAACTCACTACCCCCTGGCCGGAGCAACGCGGGGTCACCTACGGCCCATCAGAGCCGTTGGAATGGGCGGTAAGTGACCCCGCGTTGCAGTAACTAGACTTGAGAGAGTCGAAAGAGGTTTGAAAATGTTTGAGTCCGTACAGGGCCTGTTGGATGAGCACGACTCTATCCAGGCTCAGCTGGGGGATCCTGCTGTCTACGCTGACCAGCGGCTGGCCCGGAAGCTGGGGCGGCGTTCTGCCCAGTTGAACGGCATTGTGGAGGCCTACCACCGCTGGGAAGGCATCCGCGATGACCTGGCCGCTGCCAAGGAAATGGCGGACGAGGACCCCGAGTTTGCGGCGGAGGTGCCCGAGCTGGAGGCCGCGCTGGAGCTGGCGGCGGCCAAGCTGCGCCGGCTGCTGATCCCGCGCGACCCTGACGACTCCCGCAACGTGATCCTCGAGGTCAAGGGCGGCGAAGGCGGCGACGAGGCTGCCCTGTTCGCCGCGGACCTGCTGCGGATGTACAGCCGTTACGCGGAATCCCGCGGCTGGAAGACCGAGATCATCTCTGCCACCGAATCGGACCTCGGCGGGTACAAGGACGTCCAGATGGCCGTCAAGGGCAGCTCTAACGATCCGGCAGAAGGTGTGTACGCCCGGCTCAAGTTCGAAGGCGGCGTGCACCGGGTTCAGCGTGTCCCCGTCACCGAATCCCAGGGCCGCATCCACACCTCGGCCGCCGGCGTGCTGGTGCTGCCCGAAGTGGACGAGCCCGAAGAGCTCGAGATCAACCAGAACGATCTCAAGATCGACGTCTACCGCTCCTCCGGTCCCGGCGGGCAGTCGGTCAACACCACCGACTCCGCCGTGCGCATCACGCACCTTCCCACCGGAATCGTCGTCGCCATGCAGAACGAAAAGTCGCAGCTGCAGAACCGTGAGGCCGGCATGCGCGTGCTGCGCGCCCGCATCCTGGCGCACCAGCAGGAGCTGATCGACGCCGAAAACTCGGCGCAGCGCAAGTCGCAGATCCGCACCATGGACCGCTCCGAGCGCATCCGTACCTATAACTACCCGGAAAACCGGATCGCGGACCACCGCACCGGCTACAAGGCCTACAACCTGGACCAGGTCATGAACGGCGACCTGGAACCGGTGATCCAGTCGGCCATCGAATTGGACGAGCAGTCCCGGCTCGACGCCATCGGCGAATAGGCGCGGGTCACTGGTGATGACTGCAGGTGATGGTCCGAGCCTCGCGGAGGCCGTCAGCGAGGCGACGGCGGTCCTCGCGGCGGCCGGCGTGCCCAGCCCGCGCGTGGACGCCGAGCTCCTGGCCGAGCACCTGCTCGGCGTCGGACTGGGCAGGCTGCGCGCGCTGATGCTCGGGGACTCGCCGGCGCCGGAAGGCTACGCCGACCTCGTCGCCGAACGGGCGCAGCGGATCCCGCTGCAGCACATCACGGGCGTGGCGCACTTCCGCTACCTCGAACTCGCCGTCGGTCCAGGCGTGTTCATCCCGCGGCCGGAGACCGAATCCGTGGTGCAGCTGGTGCTGGACTGGCTCAGCGACAGGAACCGGCTGCACGGCCTGGCGCACCCCAAGGTCGTGGACCTGGGCACCGGGTCCGGTGCCATTGCAGGCTCGATCGCCCATGAGGTTCCCGGCGCGGAAGTCCACGCAGTCGAGTACAGCGAATTCGCGCACGCGTGGGCGGCGAAAAACCTGGCTCCCCTGGGCGTGCACTTGCTCCGCGGCGACCTGCGCGACGCGCTGGCCGAACACAACGGCACGTTCGACGTCGTCGTCTCCAACCCGCCCTACATCCCCGCCGAAGCAATCCCGAACGAACCCGAAGTGGCGCTGCACGACCCGCCCGAGGCGCTCTACGGCGGGGGAGCGGACGGGATGGAGCTTCCGACGGCGGCGGCAGCCTCGGCTGCCCGACTGCTGGTCCCCGGCGGCTACTTCGTGATGGAGCACGCCGAGGTCCAATCGGAATGGATCGCCGCGATGCTCAACCGCACCGGGGTGTTCGCCGAGGTGACAACGCACCGTGACCTCAACGGCAAGGACCGCGCCACCAGCGCCGTCCTGGCACCGTCTGGGCCGGCGCCTGCGAAAAATCGTGTGACATGTGATGAAAGAATAGGCCAGTGACGACTAGCTACGATTGCACGGCGGCCGAACAGCGCGCTGCGGGACTTGAGCACGCCCAACGGGCCATCCGGGAGAACAAGTGCGTGGTCTTTCCCACGGACACGGTCTATGGCATTGCCGCCGACGCCTTTTCCCCCCTTGCCGTGACCCTGCTGCTCGCGTCCAAGGGCAGGAGCCGGAAGATGCCGCCGCCCGTGCTGATCCCGAGGCTGAACGCCCTCGATGGCCTGGCCACGGACGTTCCGGCTGAGGCGCGGCGGCTGGCCGAGGCGTTCTGGCCCGGCGGCCTGACCCTGATCCTGCATGCCCAGCCGTCTTTGGACTGGGATCTCGGCGACACCAAGGGCACGGTCGCCCTGCGGATCCCGGCGGACGAGATCGCACAGGACCTGCTGACACTTACCGGACCCCTCGCGGTGTCCTCCGCGAACCGCACCGGGCACGCAGCGGCGCAGACCGCCGCGGACGCGGAAGCCCAGCTGGCGGAATCCGTGGAGGTTTACCTGGAGGGCGGACCCCGGCCCGCCGACGGCGCCGAGGCCCTCGCCTCGACCATCATCGACGCGACGGCGCTGCCCTTGCGCGTCGTCCGGCAGGGAGCCATCAGCCTCGAACGCCTGCGCGGCGTGGTGCCCGGCGTCCTGGACATCGACGGGAACGCCCCCGATTCTGCGGATGCTCCGGAGCCCGCTGCAGAGCCCGCCGCTGCGGCGGGCGACGCTGCGCCGGAGCCCGGTTCCGCATGACGCTGGAGCGCCAGCGCGTCCCTTTCCTCGACGTCGAAGCGACCCCCGTGACGGTGTCCGAGCTGACCGCGGTCCTCAGCACCTTCATGGCCGAGGGCCAGACCCGGATAGTGGTGGGGCACAACCTGCACAGCGTGACGCTGTTGCACTCCGATCCTGCCTTCCGCTCGTTCTACGAGCGCAGCGACGTGGTCCTGATCGACGGCGCACCGGTGCTCTGGCTCTGGGCGAAGACCGGCGACGAGGACGACGGCAGGGATCCGGTGATGGACTACCGGCTGGGGTCGACCGACTGGATTCCCGCGCTCGGCAAGGTCGCGGGACTGGAGCGCATTGCGGTCATCGGTGCGGGTGCCGTGGCCAACGCCGGCGCCGTGGCCAAGCTGCGCGAAATCGTCCCCGGGGCGCGGGTCGACGGCATGCCCGGCGAAGGCTGGAACAAGGAAGTTGAGGAAGCCGCGGTCGAATGGCTGAACCGGCTGCGCCCGCAGCTTGTGCTGCTGGGCCTCGGGATGCCGCTGCAGGAGCAGGTCATGGCCCGCCGGCTTGCCGCACTTCCGCCTGCGGTCTACTGCACCGTCGGCGGCGCCATCGAACAGATTGCCGGTGTGCAGAAACTGGCGCCGCGCTGGATCGGCCGGCTCGGGCTGGAGTGGGCCTGGCGGCTCATGCTCCACCCGCAGCGGGTGGCCTACCGGGTGTTCGGCGAACCCTGGGTGCTGCTGGGCCTGCTGCTCCGCCGGCGCCTGCGCCGGCAGCCCTAGGCTGCCGGCGGGGCTGCCAGCCGGGGAGCGCGTCAGAACTTCTGGTCCTCCAGCGGGCCGAAGCCTTTGCCGCGGAGCCCGGCGGAAAAGGCGCGGAACCAGTCAGCGAGCCCGCGGAAGTCGCCGCTGCGCAGGAAGTAGCCGAGGTAGCCGCCCACATCCGCGATGAAGGACTTGACCCGGAAGTGGCGGCGGATCATGTACCCGCGGTTCCGGTAGTAGAAGTAGCGCTTGAAGGCGGAATCCGGAACGATCACGTGCCAGCGCGCACCGAAGACGTGCTTGGTTTCAGCGAAGGCGTGCGGGTGCGTGATGGCGGCGGTGGTCACCGTGCCGAAGCGGATCCCGGCCTTCCTGAGCCTGAGCGTGAAATCCACCTCGTCGCCGCGGATGAAAAGGCGCATGTCCGGCAGGCCGACTTTGAAGAAGACATCGGAACGGATCAGGGCGCCGTTGAAGAAGTGCCCGTCGTCGGGCAGGAAGCCGACCTTTTCCACCTCCGCGCGCTCATGCGTGACCTTGCCGCCCAGCCGGAAGAAAAAGGACAGCTGGTCCGGGTGGCCGGGGGCCACCACGAGGGGCACGACGGCGTCCAGGTCACGTTCCTGGGCCTCACGGAGCAACGTGGCAAGGCAGTCGGGATCCGCCGGTTCGGCGTCGTCGTCCATCATCCAGATCCAGTCAGCCCCGCTGGCCACGGCCTTGAGGATGGCCAACGAGAATCCGCCGGCGCCGCCAAGGTTTGCCTCGGACCGGACATAGTCCACGTTGGCGTGCTGGCCGGCCACGTCCTTCGACGGCACTGTGCCACTGTCGACGAGGCAAATGGACTGCACTGGAGCGGTCTGGTTGTTGATGGCGTCCATCAGGACCGCCAGCTCCCTGGGACGGTCAAACGTCACGGCAGCGACTGCAACCGAGGGGGTCATCGCGGGGTCCTTTCAGCACGACCGTCAGTGGTTTTCCCGCCGGCAGAGGGCCGTGTGACGCGAAGACAGGTGGCCGTTGGCATTAGTATCTTGACTAGAGTCCACTGTAATACAGCCCTGTCAGGCACTACGCACTGCCTGCCCTGCGCACGGCGACGGAGAAGTTTCATTTTTCGAAAGACAGTTCCACCGCAATCGAATCCACCCCATTTCCGCAGCTCACCGGCGCGTCCGGTGCTGCGGGACGTGCCGGCGTGCGGTGCCTGTGCTGACGGTGCTGACGGTACGCACGGTGTTCGGCTGGTGGTCGTCCCGTGATCATGTACCTGCTCATGATGCTGACGGCAGCGATCGTGACCTACGCGGCGACATGGGGTGCCCGGCTCGCGGGCAACAAGCTGGAGCTGTATTCCCCGATCCGCAGCCGCGACATGCATTCCACCCCGATCTCCCGGCTCGGCGGCCTCGGCATCTTCGCGGGCGTGCTGGTTGCCCTGGTCACGGCGAGCAATTCGTTCTTCGTCAAGGACATCTTCCGGAACAACACGGCTCCCTGGGGAATCCTGGCCGGGGCCGCTGTGATCGTCGTTGTCGGCGTGGCGGACGACCTGCTGGATCTGAGGTGGTGGGTCAAGCTGATCGGCCAAAGCGCCGCGGCACTGGTCGTGGCCACCTGGGGGGTCCGGATGACGATCATCCCGTTCATCCCCGAGCCGATCGTGATCCAGAACGAGGCCGTGAGCATTGTGCTGACGGCCGGGCTGATCGTCACCACCATGAATGCGTTCAATTTCATCGACGGACTGGACGGGCTCGCCGCGGGCGTGGCGATCATCGGCGGAGCGGCGTTCTTCCTCACCGCCTACTGGGTCCACCGCACGGCCGTCCTGCTGGACCGTTCGGACCTCGCCACCCTGCTGACCGCCGTCGTGGTCGGCAGCTGCGTCGGTTTCCTGCCGCACAACTGGTTCCCCTCCAAGATCTTCATGGGCGATTCCGGCGCCATGCTGATTGGCCTGCTGATGGCCTCGGCCGGCGTCGTCTCGACCGGCCAGATCAGCTCCGGCCTCTACGACCGGGCCAACGGCATCCCCACGATCATCCCCATCCTGTTGCCGTTCGCGGTGCTGTTCCTGCCGCTGCTGGACCTGTGCCTGGCGGTGGTGCGGCGGACGGCGCTGGGCCGGTCGCCGTGGTCGGCGGACCGCGGACACCTGCACCACAAACTCCTGGACATCGGATACTCGCACCGCGGCGCCGTTGTGCTGATGTACCTGTGGACCTGCATCCTGGCCTTCGGCGGCCTCGCCTTCGCGATCTTCCCCTGGCACATAGTCCTCGCCGTCGATCTGGCCGCCGCGGCAATCATGGCCGTGGCGACGGCGTGGCCGTACCTGCGCCAGCGCGGTCCGCGGCAGATGGCCGGCACTCCCGAATAGCTTGACCGGCATGCCCGGGGAACCCGCTCCGACGCGCTTTTCCGAATAATTTCTATCTAATGTAGAATTCAGGGGCGGTACTTCGCCGCCTGCCTTGACCAGCAATACGCCAGCGACGATTGGGATCTGATGACCTCCAACGCCGAACCGGAACCCGCTTCCGGCAACGGACCCGTTGGCGTCTCCGGCCCCACAAAGTCCCTGTGGCTCAGGCTGCTGGCGATGAGTTCCGCGGCCTCCGCCGCAGCCCTGGTGTTGACCGGCGCAGCCGCCTTCATCTTTAACGGCGCCGTGGGTTTCTGGTCCGCCCTGTTCGGGGGCGCGCTGGTGATGGCCTTCTTCGCCATCAGCCTCGCGGTGGGCCACTTCGTCGGCCGCAACAACCCCTCCGGAGCGATCGGGCTGTTCGTCGCGACGTACTTCGTCAAGGTTGTCGGCTTCGCCGTGGTCCTCTTCGTCATCGGTGCCCCGGCATGGCTGCATGGCCGCTGGTTCCTGATCGGCGCCGTCGTCACCGTCGTGTTCTGGCAGGCAGCCGAAATTTACGGTTTTAGCAAGGCCAGGCTCCAGATTTACAACGATCCCGAAACGCGAAAAGGCGGCACCGATGTTTAGCCGCAAATCCGGCCGCAGGCCAGTTACCGGACGACGTACCGGACCAGAAAACCAGCCAGCCAAATCACCCAAAACTACGCCCGGTGCCCCCGGTGTATCGGCCGACGGAAGCGACGGCGGATACAACGCCGGAATCGCCGTCTTCAGCTACATTGTTGGCGGAATCATCGTCTGGAGTTTGATAGGGTGGGGACTGGATAATCTGTGGGGAACCCGCTGGATTGTGCTCGCAGGCGCTCTGCTTGGAGCTGCGGGAGGGTTCTATCTTTCTCATATGCACGGCCTCACCAGTAACAGAACTTCAGCTGATGACGGCACTGCTGCACGTGGCCCGTCCCAGGACGAGGAACAGTAATGCCAAATAATTTCACAGGGGGAGAGGCGGGCACCAATGTCGCCGGTCCCCGCCCAACGCCCAATGATGGACACTGCAGAGAGGAAACGCGTTGATCGCGCTTGCGCTCCCGGCCCAAGATTCAGGAACCTTCACGCCTCCTGGAATTGAAGAACTTCACCTGCCGGCTATCATCCCCTGGGGTGCTGCCGACGGTTTTTCCAAGCAGATGCTGCTGGTAATCCTGTCGGTCGTCATTATCGGTACATTCTTTGTGATCGCTGCACGGAAGCAGCAGCTCGTCCCCGGCAAGCTGCAGTTCGCTGGCGAGGCTGCCTATAGCTTCGTCCGCAACAGCATCGCCAAGGACATTATCGGCGGCCGGGACTTCATGAAGTATGTCCCCCTGCTGTTCACGCTTTTCTTCTTCATCCTCGTGAACAACATCTACGGTGCAATCCCGCTGATCCAGCTTCCGACCTTCTCGCACGTCGGCGGGGCCTACGTGCTCGCAGCGATCGTGTACGTCACCTGGATCGCCGTCGGCGTCAGGAAGAGCGGCGTGCGGTACTTCAAGCTCGCCACGGTTCCGTCCGGCGTGCCGTTCTACATTCTCCCGATCGTCGTACCGATCGAGATCATCTCCAACTTCCTGGTCCGTCCGGTCACGCACAGCCTCCGTCTGTTCGCCACCATGCTGGCCGGCCACCTCATCATCATGATCTCCGGTGCGGGCATCGAATACCTCGTGATGCAGGAAAACGTCCTCCTCAAGGGCGCGTCCGTACTCGTCCTTGGCGGTGCGATCGCCATGTACATGCTCGAAGCGCTGATCATGGTGCTGCAGGCCTACGTCTTCACGCTGCTGACCGCGATCTACATCGAAGGCGCGCTGCACGCCGACAGCCACTAGGCGAAGGCCTTCAGGCGCAAACGCCAGAAGGCACAACCCCAGCCGGCACAACATAGTCTTCCCCTCACGGGGATGAAGCAACCCAAACAACCTGCCACATGGGTGGCATCTTGAAAGGAAGAAAAATGGAAGGCTCCATCAACGGCTCCCTCAACCTCATCGGCTACGGCCTCTCCGCCATCGGCGGTGGTATCGGTGTGGGTCTCGTGTTCGCCGCGTACATCAACGGTGTAGCACGTCAGCCGGAAGCCCAGCGCGTCCTGCAGCCGATCGCATTCCTCGGCCTCGCGCTGACTGAAGCCCTCGCCATCCTTGGCCTGGTCTTCGCGTTCGTTCTCAAGTAAACAGAACAACCGAACATCCAGAACCGAGTAGATAAGGACGGGTGAAATATGAATCAAGCGATCATCTCAGCCGCCACCGAAGGCGGTACTAACCCCCTCGTTCCCAATCCTTGGGAAATGCTTGTCGTCTTCGCCGGCTTTGCTCTCCTCATGTTCATCGTGGTCAAGTACGTTGTCCCGATGTTCGAGAAGACCTTCGCGGAGCGGGCCGAAGCCATCGAGGGTGGTATCGCCAAGGCCGAAAAGGCCCAGGCCGAGGCCTCCGCAGCACTCGAAGAGTACAAGGCGCAGCTCACGGAAGCCCGCACCGAAGCCAACCGCATCCGCGAGGAAGCACGCGCCGAAGGCGCCCAGATCCTTGCAGAGCTGAAGGAGAAGGCGGCTGCCGAGTCTGCCCGCATCACCGCGCAGGCCCACACGCAGATCGAATCCGAGCGCCAGGCGGCCGTCGTGTCGCTCCGCGCGGAGGTCGGCACGCTGGCCACGACGCTGGCGAGCCGCATCGTCGGCGAGGCACTGAGCGACGATGCACGGTCGGCCCGAGTGGTGGACCGCTTCCTGGCAGATCTGGAGAACCAGAACGCGGGTGTAGCTAAGTAATGGCAGGTGTATCGAGCGAATCGCTGGCCGCTGCGCTGGCGGCACTGGAGGCCAAGCTTCCCACCGCGTCGCTGCAGTTGGCAAAGGAACTCTTCGGAATCCTGGGAACTGTGGACAGTTCGGCCGGCTTGCGCCGTGCTTTGACTGACCCGTCCCGCAGCGGTGACGAAAAGTCGGCGCTGGTCAAGCAGCTCTTCAGCGGGAAAGTCTCCGCTGAGGCTGTCGAAATCGCAGCCGGACTGGCCAGCTCCCGCTGGGCATCGGCACGGGATATCGGCGATGCACTCGAGACTCTTGCCGCTTCGGTGGTCATCGCTGTTGCCGAGAACAAGTCGGCCGTCTCTGCCTCCGGGCTCACCGGACTGGAATCGCTGGAGAACGATCTGTTCGCCTTCAACCAGGCCGTCGAGTCCAGCCACGAGGTCCAGCGTGCTCTGTCCGAGCCGCAGGCCAGCCCGGCCGCCAAGGTGTCCCTCGCCGACAAGCTCGTACCCGGTGCGAGCGAGGAAGCGAAAGTCCTGATCGGGCAGGCCGTCACGGCTCCGCGCGGACTTAAGGTCACCAGGCTGGTCCGCCGTTTCGCCGAACTTGCAGCCAAGCGCCAGCAGCGCTGGATTGCAACGGTCGACGTCACCCGTCCGCTGACGGAGACGCAGATCAGCCGCCTGCAGGCGGGGCTGAACGCCCTTTACGGGCGCGAGCTCAAGATCAACATGAACGTTGACCCGGCACTGATCGGTGGCATCCGGATCCAGGTAGGTGACGAAGTGGTTGACGCTTCGGTCGCCGGCCGCCTGGGCCAGCTCCAGCGTCAGCTTGCCGGCTAGCCGGACAAGCACAACCTAACGACAAGAAACCCCGGTCATCGTGAGCAACGATGATCACGAAAACAGGAGAGCAGGGACTGCAGATGGCCGAATTGACCATCAACGCCGACGACGTCCGTAATGCGTTGAACGAGTTCGCGGCGTCCTACGAACCCGGAAACGCAGAGCGCGTAGAGGTCGGCCGTGTAACAACCGCAGGTGACGGCATCGCCCGTGTTGAGGGCCTTCCCTCGGTCATGGCGAACGAGCTGCTTCGCTTCGAAGACGGCACGCTGGGCCTGGCCCAGAACCTCGACGTCCGCGAGATCGGCGTCATCATCCTCGGTGACTTCACCGGAATCGAAGAAGGCCAGGAAGTCCACCGCACCGGGCAGGTTCTGTCCGTTCCGGTTGGCGACGCCTTCCTCGGCCGCGTGGTTGACCCGCTGGGCCAGCCCATCGATGACCTCGGCGAGATCAAGGCCGAGACCACCCGTGCCCTGGAACTCCAGGCACCCGGCGTGACCCAGCGTAAGTCGGTCCACGAGCCGATGCAGACCGGGCTCAAGGCTATCGACGCCATGATCCCGATCGGCCGCGGCCAGCGCCAGCTGATCATCGGTGACCGCCAGACCGGCAAGTCCGCCATTGCCATCGACACGATCATCAACCAGAAGGCCAACTGGGCTTCCGGTGACGTGAAGAAGCAGGTGCGCTGCATCTACGTGGCGATCGGCCAGAAGGCATCCACGATCGCAGCCGTCCGCCAGACCCTCGAGGACAACGGCGCCCTGGAATACACCACGATCGTGGCTTCCCCGGCGTCCGACCCCGCAGGCTTCAAGTACCTGGCACCGTACGCCGGCTCGGCCATCGGCCAGCACTGGATGTATGGCGGCAAGCACGTCCTCATCGTGTTCGATGACCTGTCCAAGCAGGCCGAGGCCTACCGTGCAGTGTCGCTGCTGCTCCGCCGCCCGCCGGGACGCGAAGCCTACCCGGGCGACGTCTTCTACTTGCACTCCCGTCTGCTGGAGCGTTGTGCCAAGCTCTCCGATGAGCTCGGTGCAGGCTCGATGACCGGTCTGCCGCTGATCGAGACCAAGGCGAACGACGTTTCCGCCTACATCCCGACCAACGTGATCTCCATCACCGATGGCCAGATCTTCCTGCAGTCGGACCTCTTCAACGCCAACCAGCGTCCCGCTGTCGACGTCGGCGTGTCCGTCTCCCGTGTTGGTGGCGCCGCCCAGGTCAAGTCCATGAAGAAGGTCTCCGGTACCTTGAAGCTGGAACTGGCCCAGTACCGCGACATGCAGGCCTTCGCTATGTTTGCCTCGGACCTGGACGCCGCATCGCGCCAGCAGCTGACCCGCGGTGCACGCCTGATGGAACTGCTCAAGCAGGGCCAGTACTCGCCGTTCCCGGTCGAGAACCAGGTCGTCTCCATCTGGGCCGGCACCAACGGCCACCTGGACGAGGTTCCGGTTGAAGACATCAACCGCTTCGAGACCGAGTTCCTGGAGCACCTCAAGCACAAGTCCTCCATCCTGACGACGCTGGCCCAGACCAACGTCATGGACGATGACACCGCTGAAGCACTGAAGACCGCAATCGTGGACTTCAAGAAGGGCTTCTTCGGCGAGGGAGACAACCTCCTGGTCGGTGCGGGGCACGAGGAGCACGCCCCCATCGGCGAGGATCAGGTCGACCAGGAAAAAATCGTCAAGCAGAAGCGCTAGTTTCGCTGGCAGGGACTGCCGGGACCCGCACGGGTTCCGGCAGTCCCGGCCATCGGGATCTTAGGAAAGGATAAGTATGGGAGCCCAGATCCGGGTCTACCGCCAGAAGATCAGCTCGACGACGTCGATGCGCAAGATCTTCAAGGCGATGGAACTGATCGCTACCTCGCGCATCGGCAAGGCCCGCGCACGCGTAGCAGCTTCACTGCCTTACGCGAACGCGATCACGCGTGCCGTTTCTGCTGTCGCAAGCCAGAGCGAAATCGACCACCCGCTGGTCACCGAGCCGGCGCAGATCCGCCGGGCCGCCGTCCTGGTCATCACCTCGGACCGTGGCCTCGCCGGATCTTACTCGGCGAGTGTCCTCAAGCAGGCCGAAGGCCTCAATGAGCTGCTCCACGGGGAAGGCAAGGAAGTCAAGACGTTCCTGGTCGGCCGCAAGGCGCAGGCTTACTTCGACTTCCGGAACCGTGAATACGCCCGCGTATGGACCGGCAACACGGATGCACCGGAGTTTGCGACCGCCCGCGAAGTCAGTGAAGCACTGCTGGCCGAATTCGCTACCGCCTACGAAGAGGGCGGCGTCGACGAAATCCACGTCGTCTACACCCGCTTCAAGTCGATGGTGACCCAGGAGCCGACGGTCGTCCGTCTGCTGCCGCTCGAGGTTGTCGAAGAGAAAGCCGCGTCCGAATCGGACCTGCTGCCCCTCTACGAATTCGAGCCGGAAACGGAGCAGGTTCTCGATGCCCTGCTGCCGCGCTACATCGAATCACGTATCTTCGCCGCCATGTTGCAGGCAGCAGCTTCCGAGCTCGCAGCCCGCCAGCGTGCGATGAAGTCCGCCGGCGACAACGCGACGGATCTCATCAAGAAGTACACGCGTCTGCGCAACACTGCCCGTCAGGCTGAAATTACGCAGGAGCTTTCCGAAATCGTTGCCGGTGCCGACGCGTTGTCCGCGTCCTAGCCAGCACGAGCCCGGATCCAGCTGTACCTGCAACAAAAGATAAACTTAACCCCACGCCATCTACTGAGTGAAGTGAGAGAGATGACTGCCACTGCTACCGATCACGTAGCCGCAACGTCCGGTGCTACCGGTCGTATTGCACGTGTTATTGGCCCGGTTGTCGACGTCGAATTCCCGGCTGACGCAATCCCCTCGATTTACAACGCACTCACCACCGAGATCACTCTCAATGGTGAGACCCGAACCATCACGTTCGAGGTTGCCCTGCACCTGGGTGACAACCTGATCCGTGCCATCTCCCTCCAGGCCACCGACGGACTTGTCCGCGGTACCAACGTGGTGGACACCGGTGCCCCGATCTCCGTGCCTGTGGGCGACGGCGTCAAGGGCCACATCTTCAACGTGCTGGGCCAGCCCCTCGACGTTGCCGAGTCCGAACTCCAGATCAGCGAACGCTGGCCTATCCACCGCAAGGCTCCGGCCTTCGCGACACTGGAAGGCTCCACCGAGATGCTGGAAACCGGCATCAAGGTGATCGACCTCCTCACCCCGTACATCAAGGGTGGCAAGATCGGCCTGTTCGGTGGTGCCGGCGTCGGCAAGACCGTGCTGATCCAGGAAATGATCACCCGTGTTGCCCGCAACTTCGGCGGCACCTCGGTGTTCGCCGGTGTCGGCGAGCGTACCCGTGAAGGTAACGACCTCTGGGTCGAAATGGAAGAGGCCGGCGTCCTCAAGGACACCGCCCTTGTGTTCGGCCAGATGGACGAGCCGCCGGGAACGCGTCTGCGCGTTGCACTGTCCGCCCTGACCATGGCGGAGTACTTCCGCGATGTGCAGAACCAGGACGTGCTGCTCTTCATCGACAACATCTTCCGCTTCACCCAGGCAGGCTCCGAGGTTTCCACCCTCCTCGGCCGCATGCCGTCGGCCGTGGGTTACCAGCCCAACCTGGCTGACGAGATGGGTCTCCTCCAGGAGCGCATCACGTCCACCAAGGGCCACTCCATCACCTCGATGCAGGCCATCTACGTCCCCGCAGATGACTACACCGACCCGGCTCCGGCCACGACCTTCGCACACCTCGACGCGACCACGGAACTTTCCCGTGAAATCGCTTCCCGTGGTCTGTACCCGGCCGTTGACCCGCTGACGTCGACCTCCCGCATCCTGGATCCGCAGTACATCGGCCACGACCACTACAACACGGCCGTCCGCGTCAAGCAGATCCTGCAGAAGAACAAGGAACTTCAGGACATCATCGCCATCCTCGGCGTTGACGAACTCTCTGAAGAAGACAAGATCGTCGTGTCGCGTGCACGCCGCATCCAGCAGTTCCTCTCGCAGAACACCTACACCGCCAAGCAGTTCACCGGCGTCGAGGGCTCCACCGTGTCCATCAAGGACACTGTTGAGGGCTTCACCGCTATCTGCGACGGCGACCTTGACCACGTTGCAGAGCAGGCGTTCTTCAACGTCGGCGGCCTGGACGACGTCGAGCGCCAGTGGGCCAAGATCCAGGAACAGACCAAGTAATATGGCTGAGCTTGAGGTTGAGATTGTCGCAGCGGACCACTTCGTGTGGTCCGGAGCGGCCAAGATGGTCAAGGCCCGCACCAGCGATGGTGAAATCGGAATCCTGCCCGGCCACTCGCCCCTGCTGGCGATTCTGGCCGAAGGTGAGCTGGCAATCGAGCCGGTATCCGGTGACCGCATCGCTGTAGTTGTTGACGGGGGATTCTTCTCTGTTGACAACAACAGGGTGGTCATTGTTGCTGACAACGCCCAAATGGGCGAAGCGGCTACTGCGGGGATCCGCTAGCACGACCTTGATGAACGATATTGGTTGGCCGTTCATCGTCCTGGCAACTGCGTTTGCGTTGCTGGTATTTGCACTGTGCCTTTCGGGGGTGCGCCGCTTCAATCTGCGGCGCGCCCTCGGTACGGTGGACGCCTCCATCTGCACGGCTGGAAACAGTTGGCAGATGGGGGTTTGTCGTTATCAGGACAACGACCTCGAGTGGTTCCGCCTGGTCTCACTGAGCGTCCGCCCCAAGCACACCTTCCGGCGCAGCTCGCTGGAGTTGCTTGGCCGGCGCAAGCCGACCGAATCCGAGCTCCTCAAGGTCCAGCCCGACGCCGTCATCGTGGAGCTCCGCTACGAGGGCCAGCAGGTCCTCCTCGCCATGCGCTTCGATGCCTACACGGGGTTGTCGTCCTGGCTTGAGGCCGGACCCGTCATCGGCGTCGGCACCTGGCGCTAGCCCCGGTGGACTACCTCGATGGCCTTAGCCTGGTCGACGGCCCGGTGGTGTGGCTCGTGTGGGCCTCCGCCGCGGCGGGCCTGGCCTACCTCCTCTGGCACGTTGCCCTCCGGCACACGGGTTTGGCGCGCACGGGTTTGGCGCACGCCGGCCGCCGCGAGCCCGGCGCGGCCGTGGCCGTCGCGGCCACCGTGACACTGCTCGCCGCGGCGCTTGTCGCTGCCGTGCACTGGTTCCTGCTCTACGCCGTCACCGTCTTCCCTGCCGAACTGCCGGGGGAGACCCTCGCCTGGTCTGTTGCCGGCGTCGTCGCCCTGCTGCTGTGGCTCATGCGCCTGCTTGGACTCTGGGGCCGCGGACGGACCGGCACTATCTCGACCGGCACTGATTCAACCGGCACCAGCCCGACCGGCACCACTCCGAGCCGTCCCCATCGCTTGCGTTCAAGCGCAGCAGCCACGGCCGCCTTCCTGGCCGTCCTCGCGCTGTCCGCCGTCCAGATCAACATCTACTTCGGCCTGAACCACACTGTCGGCGACCTCACCGGAGCGGCCGCAGCCCGGATCGAGCCGCTCGAGGCCGGCCTGACGCGCGCCGCCGGCGCCCCAGCCGCCACCGGGCTCACCCACTGGCAGGCGCCGGCCCACCTTCCCGACGGCGTCATCCGCAAGGCGGTCATCCCGGGCACCGTCTCCGGCTTCCAGAGCCGGGACGCCTACGTCTACCTCCCTCCGGCCTATTTGGGTTCCCCCCGGCCCGCGCTGCCGGTGCTGGTCCTCTTTTCCGGACAGCCCGGCGGTCCTGCCGACTGGCTGACCGGCGGCGCACTCCGGAGCCGGCTCGACCGGTTCGCCGCGGAGCACGCCGGGGTGGCGCCCGTAACCGTGGTGGTCGATCCCAACGGCTCGGCGTCGGGAAACACGCTGTGCATGGACAGCCGGATTGCCCAGGCGGACACCTTCCTGGCGCAGGATGTGCCGGACTGGATCAAACGCACGCTCGACGTCGACCCGGATCCCCGCCAGTGGGCCGCGGGCGGCTTCTCCTTCGGCGGTAC
Organism: Arthrobacter sp. 49Tsu3.1M3; assembly: GCF_900168135.1. Classification (NCBI taxonomy): domain Bacteria; kingdom Bacillati; phylum Actinomycetota; class Actinomycetes; order Micrococcales; family Micrococcaceae; genus Arthrobacter; species Arthrobacter sp. 49Tsu3.1M3. The sequence goes on along the minus strand of NZ_FUZD01000015.1, from coordinate 62,390 downwards.
GTGCGCCATTCAGATGGTCACGAGGCATCCCGACGTGTACAGCGCCGCGCTGGCCTTCTCCAGCGAGGAGGAGCCGGCCCTCGCGAAGGTGCGGGCCAAGACCATTGAGGCCTCCTTCGGCGCCGACGCCGGGGCCTTCGACCAGCTGACCCCGCTGCGCGTCATGGCGGAACACCGCTTCGACGGCCACGGCGTGTACTTCGCCGCCGGAGACCGCGACCCGCAGTTCACCGGCTACATGGACGTGCTCTCCGAGGCGGCACGCCGGGCCGGGTTCAGCGTCGAAACACACCGGATCGCAAACGCGGGGCACTCCTGGGACGTGGCATCCGGCGGCCTTCCCGGCGGCCTGGACTTCCTGGCCCGACGCTGGGGGATCGCGCCATGAGCCAGGCCAAGACCGGCAGCACCCGGACCGCGGCGGCCACGGGGCCGGAGATCCCGCCGTGGCAGGGTGTCTGGCGCCAGGGCCTGCGCCGCACGCTCGCGCACTTCCGTGCCGTACCCTTCACGCTGGCGGTTCTCGCGGTCTTCCTCGGTGTCGGGGCCGTCACGGGCAGCTTCCTGTCGGGGCCGCCCGGTGCCTTGTTGCCCATAGCGTCCGTCAACGCCTCGGGGCTGAAGGCGGGGCACTGGTGGTCCCTGTTCACCTCGCTGTTCTTCGCCACCAACCTGCTGGCCTACCTGGCCGCATCACTGATGATCCTCCTGCTGCTGGGGCTCGCTGAACGGCATCTGGGGACCCTGCGGACGGCCGTGTTCTACTTTGTAGGCCAGTTCGCTGCTGTCACGGTGTTCCTGCTCGTCACCCAGCTGGCCCGGTATATCGGCGACGGCTGGCTGGGGCCGATGGTCAACGCCCGGCTGATCGGCCCCTACGCCGCCGTCCTGGCCGTGGCCCTGGCCGCCAGCGGGCTGCTGCCGACGCTGTGGCAACGCAGGCTGCGGACCGCCGGCCTGTCCGCGTCCCTGCTGCTGGTGCTCTACGTCGGGCATCCGGAGACAGTGGTTGGGCTCGCCGGTGCCCTCGCCGGCCTGGCCGCGGGCTGGTGGATCCAGGGCGACCGGGGCACCCTGCACCGGCACCGTTCAACCGGACGCGAGACACGCAACCTGCTGGCACTCACGGTCGCGATCTTCGCCGTGGGGCCGATCCTCACGGCCGCCGTCAGCAGCCCCACCGGGCCGCTGGCCCTGTTGCGCGACGTCGTGCTGAACCCGCTGCCCACACTGGGCCAGCTGGAGGAAAACTGCGGCGGGACGGTGGACGTCAGCTGCCTGGAAGCCGGCCGGGCCGGACTCGCCGGTCCGCTGGGCCTCGCGCTGGCTGTTGTCCCGGTGGTCCTGCTGTTGATCTGTGCGGACGGCATGCGGCAGGGCCGCCGCCTGGCCCTGCGGATCGCGATCATCGTCCAGCTCGGCGTGACAGCCCTGGCCGCCGTGTACCTGGCCCTCTTCGCACGGATTCCGCACTACGCCAGCCAGCCGCACACGGCCGTGATGGGCTCCGGCTTCGTCCGCGTCCTGCCGCTCGTGGCCGTCCCGTTGCTGCTCGTTGTGCTGCTCTGGCTTAACCGGCGGCAGTTCAGGGTGGAGACTGCCCCGCGGGCCAGACGGATCCTGGGCCTCGTGGTCGGGGGCACGTGGCTGGTGCTCGCCGGGGCCTATTCGGTGGCCTGGCTCGCCGCCGGCGGGATGGACCGCGACGGGGGAGTGCTGGGCCTCGCGGCGGAACTCGCCCGGCAATACCTGCCGCTGCCCATTCCGGGCGCCTACAGCCGGTTGTTCCAGAACCGCAACGCCGTCGAGTCCTTTCTGTTCGCCTATGCCGGCATCATCTTCTGGGGCGTGGCCCTGGCGGCGGTCTGGCTGGTGCTGCGGCGGCGGCTGCACGGTACCGGGCACAGCACCGACGTCGGCTCCGGGGATCGCGACACGGCCCGTGACCTGATCCGCCAAGGCGGGGACTCACTGTCCTGGATGGCGCTCTGGGAACCGAATAAGTACTGGTTTACGCCGGACCGGCGCGGCGGCGTGGCCTATCAGCAGCACGGCAACGTGGCCCTGACGCTGGCAGGCCCGTTCGGATCCGCTGCCCTCCACGAGGAGACCGCGGCGGGCTTCATGCGCTACTGCGCCGAACACGCCCTGATCCCGTGTTTCTACTCCTGCACCGCCGGGCTCTGGCCGATGCTCCGGGCCCGCGGATTCCGCCGCGTGGCCGTGGCCCAGGAAACCAGGCTCGCCGTGCGCGAACTCGAGTTCAAGGGCAAGGAGTGGCAGAACGTCCGCACCGCCCTGAACCGTGCCGCGAAGACCGGTGTCCAGGCCGTGTGGGGGCGCTACAGCGAATTCCCGGCCCCGCTGCGGACCCAGCTCAGCGAGGTCTCCGAAGAGTGGGCGGCGCAAAAGCACGTGCCGGAGATGGGCTTCACGCTCGGCAGCATCGACGAGCTCGACGACGACGAGGTGCTGTGCTGCCTGGCGGTGGACGCCTCCGGACGCGTGCAGGGGGTCACGAGCTGGCTGCCGGTGTATGCGGGCGGACAGCTCGTGAGCTGGACCCTGGACTTCATGCGCCGGCGCGGCGACGCGTTCCCTGGTGTCATGGAGTTCCTCATTGCTTCCGCCGTGCTGGAACTCAAGCGCACGGTTGAGGTGATCTCACTGTCCGGCTCGCCCCTGGCGAAGGACCGTGACGGAGACATCGCCGGCGGCAGCGACTCCGGCGGCGACTCTGGAGGTAGCGACGCCGGCGGCGGTTCCGGCGGCAGCGACGCCGGCAGCGATTCCGGGCCGGAGGGGCTGGCCGGGATCCTGGACGTGGTGGGCAGGGCCCTGGAACCCGTCTACGGCTTCCGCTCGCTGGCAACCTTCAAGTCGCGTTTCAAACCGGACTACCGCACGCTGTACCTCTACTACCAGGACCCGTTGCAATTGCCGGCGATGGGCCGGGCCCTGAGCCGCGCGTACCTTCCCGGGTTGTCCGTCCGGCAAAGTGCCCGCCTGCTGCGCACTTTGGTGCGTTAGGCATGCCCCGGCGGGTTAGTGCCCGGTGTTAGTGCGGAATTCGGCTGAAGAATGCATACGGGCCAATGCGGACCACCTGAAACACCACGCCCAAGAATGCACAAAAAAATGATCCCCGGCACAAATGCCGGGGATCATTCCTGGTGCCGGAAATGCCCTAAAGCACTTCCCGACGGCAGGCTAGACCAGCGTTACGCCGGTGGCCTGTGGGCCCTTGGCGCCCTGGCCGATCTCGAACTGAACACGCTGGTTCTCGTCGAGGGTCTTGAAGCCACCGGTCTGGATCTCGGAGTAGTGAACGAAGACATCGCCATCGGAGTCATCCGGGGTGATGAAGCCGAAGCCCTTTTCTGCGTTGAACCACTTGACGGTTCCCTGAGCCATTTGTTTCTCCTCATTGTGGATCTTGGATAAATCCGGCGCACTTCGCACCGGACCTGGTCACTCTGCGAGAAGAACCTTTGGCAACGGAACCGGATTCACGGACCGTGGCGGCAGGAGCTTCACGCTCGCAACATGTCTTGCGAGCATGAAAAACACCTACACAAAGACTCGTATAAGAATTTCACGACACTTGCGTCAGGTCAACGGGCGAACGGAAGAATTGCATAAATATTGTGCGAAGAACGTCTTAACGCGAATCGCCGCCACGGAAAACCTGCCGCGGTGCTTAAAAGAGCCGGGATTCGCTGTCGTCAACGCCGCGCATCGCGTCGTAGTCCAGGGTCACGCAGTCGATTCCGCGGTCCTTGGCGAGGACCTTGGCCTGCGGCTTGATCTGCTGGGCCGCGAAGATTCCCCGGACCGGGGCCAGCAGCGGGTCCCGGTTCAGCAGTTCCAGGTACCGGGTGAGCTGCTCGACGCCGTCGATGTCGCCCCGGCGCTTGAGCTCAATGGCCACGGTGGCACCGTCCGCGTCCCGGGCCAGGATGTCCACGGGGCCGATCGCGGTGAAGTACTCCCGGCGGATCAGCGAGAACCCGGTGCCCAGGAGTTCGATCTGGGCGGCCAGGAGCCGCTGGAGGTCCGCCTCGACGCCGTCCTTGATCAGGCCGGGGTCCTGGCCCAGTTCGTGGGAGGTGTCGTGCAGCTGCTCGTGGATGTTGATGATGAGCCGGTCATCGGTCTTGGCCGACTGGACCGTCCACTGTTCGACGACGCCGACCTCGACGTCGACCTCATCCGGTGTGGAGACCCGCAGGGACGCGGGAGGGCTCATCCAGTTCAGCGGCTTGTAGGACCCGCCATCGGAATGGACCAGGACCGAGCCGTCGGCCTTGACCAGCAACAGCCTGGTGGCCAGCGGCAGGTGGGCTTTGAGGCGGCCGACGTAATCAACGGAGCAGCGGGCTATGACTAAACGCACCCGGTCAACTCTACCGCCTGCGCGGGCGGCGGCTTGGCGGGGCGGCAAGGGGCGGCAGCCGGACTGGGGCAGAATGGAGGCATGCCCCGTTCCAACCGACCCCGCCGCGCCGGTTCTGCGAAGACAGGCTCCGGCAAGGGCACAGCCCCCGGAAAGAGCAAAGCCGCCGGAGCCAAGCACGGCCCGGCACCGGAACTTGATCTGGAGCGCGCCCGCTCGGGTTTCGCCCGCCGGGAGAGCGCACCGGACGGCGAATGGATGGTCCGCCCCATCACCGCGGGCCGCGCCGAGAAGACCTACATCTGCCCGGGCTGCTCCACCGCCGTGCTGCCGGGAATCGCCCACCTGGTGGTCTGGTCCGAGGACCACCTCTTTGGTGCCGCCGCGGGGCTCGCCGAGCGGCGGCACTGGCACAGCAACTGCTGGACTTCGCGGAGCTACCGGTATCGCTAAGCTGGTCAGCATGAGCTTTGATCCCGCGTCCTACGTCTTCACCCAGCCCTCTGCTCCCACTGCCATCCGCGCCTCCACGGTCCTGCCGGCCCGCCGCGAGAACGTCGAACTCCGCACGTCGGACGGGCACCGGCTGGTGGGCGAGCTCGCCGTCCCGGAAACCGGCGGGATCAAGGCAACACTCATCACGCTGCACCCGCTGCCGACGCACGGCGGCTTCATGGATTCGCACGTCTACCGCAAGGCCTCCTACCGGCTGCCCGCCCTCGCGGGAATCGCCGTCCTGCGCTTCAATACACGCGGCACGTCATCGCCGCGGGGAACCAGCGGGGGAGCCTTCGAGGAAGGCGTCGGCGAGCGTCTCGACGTCGAGGCCGCGGTGCAGTTCGCCGTGGACCGCGGCCTGCCGAACCGGTGGCTGGTCGGCTGGTCCTTCGGCACCGAGCTGGCCCTGATGTACGGCGCCACCGAGCCCGTCGCCTCTGAAATCGAGGGGGCTGTGCTGCTCTCGCCCCCGCTGCACCGGGCCACGGACGTGCACCTGAAGGAATGGGCCGAGGCCGGCAAGCCGCTGAAGGTCCTGGTTCCCGAGCACGACGACTACCTGCAGCCGGCGGCTGCGGCCGCGAGGTTCGCGCTGGTTCCGCAGGCCCAGGTGGTGGGGGTCGACGGCGCCAAGCACCTGTGGGTGGGGGAGAAGTACGCCGGGCGGGTTCTCAACGAAATCGTGGACGAGGTCATCCCCGGCGGCGCCACAGGGGGTGCCGGAACGGTGCTGCCGCAGGAATGGGACGGTCCGGTCGCGACGGCACACGCCTGAGGCCGCCAACGGCGCAAAAAGAGAAAACCGCGCCGGAAAAGGACAGCCGCACCGTGGATCCACGGTGCGGCTGTCCTTTTTCGGCGCGGAAACCCGCCAGGGGGCCGGTTAGCGGCTGTCCTGGCGCGCGATGAGGATTTCCTTGACCAGCAGCATGATGGCCGCCGCAGTGGGAATGGCGATCAAGGCTCCGAGGACTCCCAGCAGGCTGCCGCCGGCGATCACGGAGATGACGGCGACGGCGCCCGGCACCGCCACGGCTTTCTGCATGATCCGCGGAGAGATGAAGTAGGCCTCGAACTGGAGGTACGCGAAATAGCAGATGGCGAAGACAAGCGCGGTCTGCCAGCCGGCGGTTAGGGCAACGAGCGTCACCAGGCACCCGGCAATCATGCCGCCGACGAGGGGGATGAAGGCCAGCAGGGCCACCACGAACGCCAGAAGCGTTGCAAAAGGCACTCCAATGATCGACATCACAATGAACGCGAATGTGGCGTTCAGCAGGGCGACGGCGGCCTGGCCGATAACGTAGTTGCCCACCGAACCGGTGATTTCCTCGGACAGGGCTTCTACCCGGGCGCGCCGCGACCGCGGCGCGAGCCGGTAGCCCCATTTTTTCATCGCAGGGAGGGCGCCGAGGAAGTACAGGCTCAGGACCAGCACGATCAGTGCGCCGAAGATGCCGTTTGCCACGGTGGAGCCGAAGCCCACCACTCCGCCGAAGATGCCGCCCATGGCGTCCGGGTTGTTGACGAACTTCTCCAGCTCCTGGCTGATGCGGTCCCGGATGCCGAACTGGCTGTCAATGCTCCGGAAGAAGTCCGAGTCAATGAAGTCCTGGACCCACTTGGGCGCCTGCTGCACGATTTGCGTCACCTGCTGCACGATCGTGGGGATCAGGGTGGCAAAAAAAGCGGCGACTCCCAGTGCCAGGGTGGACACGGACAGGAGGATGCCGGCGGCGCGGGGGACATTCCGGTGCTCGAGCCACCGCACCACCGGGTCCAGGCCGAGGGTGATGAAGAGCGCCGTGATGATCCACAAGAGCAGCTGCGTCGTGTTCGAACCGATCCAGTAGACCAGGAGGGCGAAGCCGACTCCGACGGTGCCCATGAAGCCCATGTACAAGGGGTGCTGGGCCGACATGCGTGGACCGGGACTGCCGAAGCGGGCATCGGCCGCGGACGTCTCCTCGTCCCCGGCCTCGTGCTCCGGGGGCATCTCGAAGCGGATTCTCGGCTGGGCTCCGGGCAGGGGCTGGCGCAGGCGCCGGGCCGCGGACAGCAGGACGTTTGCCGCGGCTATCCGGGAGCGGGAGGTTGTTGGCCGGGGACTGGAAACGGGTTGTTCGGGGCCGGGTTCCTGGCTGTCGGATTCCTGCGCTTCTTCTGGTCCGGCGGAGGACGAATCCGTATGTTCAGTCACTGCGTTAAATGCCCTTAATTCCTTGCTGCGCCACACTGGCGGCACTTGTGTGATGATCACCGCAAACACTATCAGCAGGCTTGTCACCAGAGGGGAAAAACGCCCCCGCGGGCACCGCTCCGGGTGCCCCTCCGCGTCCCCGATCTGACTCGCGGGTAACAAAATGGTTACTATTGAAGCTAACTGTCCGCTGATGATAGGTAGTATTTTGCGTTTCAAGACTGCAGTCGCCCTGGTGCTGCTTGGCCTCCTGACACTCCTGGCCGGGATTGGCCAGAAGACGTTCTGGGCTCCCCCGGAGACGATTACGGCCACCGCTCCGACCGGCACCGCCGCGCCGCTGACCGTCTTCGACGAGAAGCTGAAGACTCTGCACCCCGGGACCGTGAAGATCACGGTCAAGGGTGAAGGGGCCTTCCTGCTGGCCGCGGGACGGCCGGACGACGTCGACGCCTGGGTGGGTAAGACGGCCCACAACACGGTCGACGGCGTCTCCGAGGACGGCAAGGCGCTGCAGCTGACGCATACCGACGGCGAAGCTACCGCGCCGTCGCCCGCCGGATCAGATCTTTGGGTCACCACCGAGAACGCCACTGGCGAAATGGACTACTCGTGGAACGCTCCGGCCGACGGCGATTGGTCGCTGCTCCTTGCCGCGGACGGCACCAAGGCCGCCCCGGGCTCCATCACGATGACGTTCCCGAACGACACCTCCACGCCCTGGGCCATTCCGCTCATGGTGCTCGGCGGCCTGCTGATCATCGCCGGCGGGGCGCTGCTGGTCCTCAAGCCCAAGTCAGGCAACCGCACCGGCGGCGGCAGCACGTTCGCCCGCCGCGCGCAGGCCAAGGCCGCGGCACGCCGCGGGGACCACGGCTCGACGGCAAGCACCCAGGATCCTGCCGAACCCGGCACCTCCGCGTCCGGCACCGCAGCACCCGAGACTGCACCGCAGCAGGCCACTCCGGAGAAAACAGGCCCGGAAAAGACAGCGCCGGAGAAAGCAGCGGCCGGCCAGAAGAAGGGCTCCGGCACGGTGCGCCGTTCCGGCATCGTGGTGGCAGTGCTGACCGCCGCGGCCGTCGCCGGAACGTCAGTGGCCGCCCAGGCCAGCCAGACGCCCGCGCCGTCGCCCAGTGCCCCGGCCTCCAGTGCTCCTGCCTCCGACGCCGCGACCCCCGGGAGTGCCGACGAGGGCCAGACCGGCGATGCGCCGGTGCTGCTGGACGCGCAGTTCCGCCGCGTCCTGGAACAGGTTGCCGGAGCCGTCGATGCAGGAGACGCTGCCAAGGACGCCGCCAAGCTGGCGCCGCGGGTGGCCAAGTCCGAACTCCAGGTGCGCACACAGAACTACAAGATCCGCTCGCAGGTCGGTTCCTACGAGGCCCGCATGCCTGTCCGCTCCACCAAGCTGCTGACCACGGTGGTCACCAATAAGCGCAGCTGGCCGCGCTCGGTCATGGCCGTGACGCAGGGCGAGGGCAACGTCGTCCCGCAGCTGCTGACCCTGACCCAGGACTCCCCGCGGGATAACTACAAGCTGGTCAGCAGCACCCCGCTTCAGCCCGGTGCTACCTTCCCGGGGATCGGCCGGGCCGGCACGGAGACGCTGGCGCCCTCGGACAAGACCGGGCTCGCGTACAGCGGCGACGAAGCCCTCGCCGGGCTCGGTGACCGACTGACCACGGCCGACTCCACCTTCAAGGACAAGCTCGTCGAAGGCCAGTCCTCCCCGTACATCGCGGACACCCTCGCCTACCAGGCCGACGTCGTCAAATCAGGCGTCAACGGCACCTTCGCCTTCACGCACAAGGCGGCCGCGGACAACACTGTCGTGTTCCGTACCGCTGACGGCGGGGCCCTGGTCCTGGGACGGCTGAACTTCTCGTTCGACGGCACTCCGAGGGCCGACGGGGACAAGCTCACCATCGGCGACGACGCGGCCGCCTTGGCTGGCGGCAAGGAGACCAGCACCGGCATGGTGCTGGACTTCGCAGAGTCCGTGGCTGTCTATGTTCCGCCGGCCGGTTCCAAGGATCCGATGAAGCTCGTGGCCGCCACCCGCGGCCTGGTCGGGGCCAAGTTCAAGTAGCCCCCGCAGGAACCTGCCCCCGCCGAGAAGCGCGGCAGGGGCACAGCACAGCAGACGACCGGGCCGCCATCGCGGCCCGGTCGTTGCTGCGTGTGGCGTAGTGGATAGAGTGGAGCTATGACTACGCCAGCTTCCCGCCCGGTCCCGCCAGTTGCCGCCAGCCCGCTGAACCTGCGCGGCGCCGTCGACCTCTCCGCCCTCAAACAGCGGCCGGCGCCATCCGGAGCGGGCGCCGCAGCCCCCGGTCCCGCGGGCTCCGCCGGTTCTGCCGGTGCCCCGGCATCCCCGGCATCCGGCCCGGCCGACCATGCAGGCCGGCCGTTGCGTGTGGATGTGACCGAGGGCAACTTCCAGGAGCTCGTGGACCTCTCGGCCCAGGTGCCTGTGGTGATCGCCCTCTGGGCCTCCTATTCGCCAGGTTCCGGCCAGCTGGTGGACGTCCTCGAAGGCATCGTCGAGAGCTACGACGGCCGGCTGGTCCTCGGGGCCGCGGACATCGACGTGTTCCCGGAACTTGCCCAGGCGTTCCAGGTGCAGGCCGTGCCGACCGCCGTCGCGGTGGTCAAGGGCCAGCCCGTGCCGCTCTTCCAGGGCGGCGCGGACGAGCAGCAGGTACGCAGCCTGTTCGATGAACTCCTCAAGGTCGCCGCCGCCAACGGCGTGACCGGACGGATCGGCGCCGGCGGGCCAGGTGGCGCGGAACCGGAGGCGCCTCCGCTGCCGCCGCTGCACCAGGCGGCGTTCGATGCAATCGAGGCCGGCGACTACGCGGCCGCGGCCGCCGCCTACCGGCAGGCCCTGAACGAGATGCCCGCCGACGCGGAGGCCAAGGCCGGCCTGGCGCAGGTGGAACTGATGGATCGCCTGCAGGCCCTCTCCGGGCCCGAGGCAGATGCCCTGCGCCGGCTCGCGGCCGACGAGCCGGACAACCTCGAGGCCCAGCTCGGGGTGGCAGACCTGGATATCGCCGGCGGCCACATCGAGGACGGCCTTGGCCGGATCGTCACGTTCATTGGCCGCAATTTCGGCCCGGAACGGGAGACCGCCCGGGTCCGGCTGCTTGAACTCTTCGACGTCGTCGGCACCGGCGACGAGCGCGTCGCCAAGGCCCGCCAGGGACTCGCCCGGGTGCTGTTCTAGTGGGATCGGCACTCTTCGCGCCGCTGGATCTGCGGTCCCTGCGGCTGCAGCACCGCGGCTGGGTGTCCCCGATGTGCCAGTACAGCTGCGACCCCGAAACGGGCGCGGGCGTGCCCACCGACTGGCACCTGATGCACCTGGGCTCCTTTGCCACCGGGGGAGCGGCCCTGATCCTCACCGAGGCCAACGCCGTGAACGCCGCGGGCAGGATCAGCCCCCGCGACGCCGGCCTCTACAACGACGACCAGGCCGCGGCCTGGGAACGCATCACCGCCTTCGTGCACCGCCACGGCACCGCGGAGACCAAGATCGGCACCCAGCTGGCGCACGCCGGCCGGAAAGCGTCCTCCTACTGGCCGTTCTCGGGGAAAGTGGGCAGCGTGCCGGCGTTCGAGGGCGGCTGGGACACCGTGGGTCCTGGCACCGGCGCATTCGACGGCTACGCGCCGCCGTCGGCCATGACCGAAGCGCAGATCGACGGCGTGATCGCCGATTTCGCCGCGTCCGCGGTGCGGGCCGTCGATACCGGGTTCGACACGATCGAAATCCATGGCGCGCACGGTTACCTGCTGCACCAGTTCCAGAGCCCGCTGGTCAACGACCGCACGGACCGCTGGGGCGGGGACGAGGCGGGCCGGAACCGGTTGACGCTTGCCGTGGTGGACGCCGTCCGCGCGGTCATCCCGGACTCCATGCCCCTGCTGCTGCGGATCTCGGCCTCGGACTGGGCGCCGGGCGGGATCGAGGCCGAGGCCTCGGTCCGGATGGCCGCCGCCGCCGCCGAGCGCGGGGTGGACCTGGTGGACGTTTCCAGCGGCGGGGCCGTGGCCCACCAGCAGATTCCCGTGGGCCCCGGCTACCAGACCGGGTTCTCCGCCCGGATCCGGCGCGAGACCGGGGTCAGGACCGGCACTGTGGGACTCCTGACGTCGGCCGGGCAGGCCGAGCACGCGGTGGCCACCGGCCAGGCGGACGGCGTGTTCATCGCCCGTGCCGCCCTGCGGGATCCGCACTGGTGGCTGCGGGCCGCGTTCGAGCTCGGCCATGACCTGGCGTGGCCGCCGCAGTACGAGCGCGCCATGCCCCGGCATTCGTTCTAGAACCGGCAGCCATTCCAGAACCGGCATTCATGCCAGAAGCAGCGGGCCGGTTCCTGCGAGCGAAAACGTACGCCTTGCGGACTATCCTTTTCGCGCCGTCCGGCGGTTAGTCTGGCGTCATGACATTCCAACCCCCTGGCCAGCAGGGACAGCCAGCCTTGCCCGGCCCGTCTTCGCCGCCGGTTCCTGCCCTGTCCCTGCTTGGCCTCGCCAAGCGCTTCGGCGACAAAATCGCCGTCGATGGCATCAGCCTGGACGTTCCGGCCGGCTCCTTTTACGGGGTGGTCGGGCCCAACGGCGCCGGTAAGACCACCACCTTGTCCATGGCGACCGGCCTGCTGCGTCCGGACTTCGGCACCGCCCTGGTCCACGGCGTCGACGTCTGGCAGCATCCGCTGGAGGCCAAGAAGCTGATGGGAATCCTGCCCGACGGCGTCCGGCTGTTCGACCGCCTCAGCGGCGAGCAGCTGGTCACCTATGCCGGTCTGCTGCGCGGGATGGACCGGGAGATGGTGGCGTCGCGGGTGTCGGAACTGCTCGCTGCCCTGGACCTGGCCAATGACGCCGGCACGCTGGTGGTGGACTACTCCGCCGGCATGACCAAGAAGATCGCGCTGGCCTCGGCGCTGATCCACGCCCCGCGGCTGCTGGTCCTCGACGAGCCGTTCGAATCGGTGGACCCGATCTCCGCGGCGAACATCCGCGACATCCTGGACCGCTACGTTTCCTCGGGCGGAACGGTCATCGTCTCCAGCCACGTCATGGACCTGGTCCAGCGCATGTGCGACCACGTCGCCGTCGTCGCCGGCGGCCGGGTCCTCGCCGCCGGGACGGTGGAGGAGGTCCGCGCCGGCGCCAGCCTCGAGGACCGCTTCGTGCAGCTCGTGGGCGGCCGGAACCACACGGAAGGTCTGGAATGGTTGCGCACCTTCTGAGGCTCAAGCTGACCCTGCTGCGCAACAGCGTCCGGCGCAGCCCGTGGCAGCTGGTGGGCCTCGGGATCGGCGCCCTGTATGCCCTGGGAATCGTGGCTGTTTGCGTGGCCGGGCTGTTCGTCCTGCGCGGGGTGGAAATTGAACTTGCCCAGACCGTGGTGGTCCTGGGCGGCGCCACGGCACTGCTGGGCTGGGCCATCATTCCCGTCGCTGTCTCCGCCGCGGACATGACGCTGGACCCTGCCCGGTTCACCACCTTTGCCGTGCCCATGCCGCAGCTGCTGGCCGGGCTGGCGCTCGGCGGCCTGATCGGCATACCGGGTCTCGCAACCTCACTCGTTGCGCTCGCCACGGTGGGCACCTGGTCCCGCAGCCTGCCGGCCGCAGCGGGCGCCCTCGTCGGTGCCGTGCTGGGCGTGCTGAGCTGCATCGTTCTCTCCAAGGTCGTGACCACGGCCACAGCCGGACTGGCAAGCTCCCGGCGCTTCAAGGACATCAGCTCCGTCGCCTTCCTCATCCCGCTGGTGCTCACGGGGCCCATCGTGGCCGGCATCGCGAGGGGAATCGCCGGTTCCGGCGATTTCCTGACCGGACTGGCCCGGGCCCTGTCCTGGACGCCGGCCGGCGCGGCCTTCTCGCTCGGCGGCGAGCTCGCTGCCGGCAGCTACGCGGCCGCGGCCGTGAAGTTCCTCATCGCCGCGGCCACACTGGCGGGCCTGGCGCTGGCGTGGAAGCTCCTGCTGCAGCGCGCCCTGGTGACCCCGCCCTACGCCGGGACATCCAAGCGGCGGACCGGGGGCACGGGCCTGTTCGGGCTGCTCCCGGCGACACCGGCCGCCGCCGTCGCCGCGAGGTCCCTGTACTACTGGCTGCGCGATCCCCGCTACGCCGGCGCGCTCGTGGTCGTTCCGCTCCTGCCGGTGCTGTTCCTCTTCCAGGGCAGCCAGAGCGGGTTCTACGGCCCGTTCCAGTTCGTCGGGCCGCTGACGGCCTTCCTGCTGGCCTGGTCGATCTCCACGGACGTCTCCTATGACAGCACCGCCTTCGCGCTGCACGTGGCAACGGGGGTGCGCGGCGCCGACGACCGGCTCGGCCGGGCGCTGGCGTGCCTGAGCTTCGCGCTGCCGGTGGCCGTCCTCTTCAGCGTCGGGCCGTTCTTCTTCACCGGCGACTGGGACAAGCTGCCCGCGGTCCTGGGCCTCTGCCTCGGCGTCCTCTTCACCGGCCTGGGCCTGGCCTCGGTGGTCTCGGCGCGCTACACCGTGAGCGTCCCGCTGCCGGGGGACAGCCCGTTCAAGAAGCCGCCGGGCAACGTGGCCCAGACCCTCGCCGTGCAGTTCGGCGGCATGGCAGTCCTCATGGTCCTCGTGGCGCCCGAGGCGGCGCTCGTGGCCGCGCAGTTCATCACCGGCAGCACCGTGCCGGGCTGGATCGCGCTGGCCCTCGGACCCGTGCTCGGTCTCACACTCTTCGCCGTCGGTGTCCGGACCGGTGGAGCATGGCTGGACCGGCGGGCACCGGAGCTGCTGGCACAACTGGCCGTCAACCGCTGACGGGTGCATGCTGGGAGTGCGCAGACTCGGACACCAGGAAGGTCAGCAAAGGCAGGATCATGGAAGTTGTCATCCTTCCCGGCAGCAAACAGATCGCGTCGCTTGCCGCGGATGCGGTGGAGGCCCTTCTCCGTCGCAAGCCCGACGCCGTCCTGGGCCTGGCGACCGGTTCCACGCCCCTGCCGGTGTATGTCGAACTGGCGGCGCGGCACGAGCGCGGGGGACTGGATTTCAGCCGGGTCCGCGCCTTCGCCCTGGACGAGTATGTGGGGCTGCCGGCCGGGCACCCGGAGTCCTACCGCGAGGTGATCGCCCGCGAATTCACCGCACGGGTGAACATCAGTCCGGCCAACGTCCACGTGCCCGACGGCGCGGCGGCGGACATCCCCGCGGCCTGCCGGGCCTATGAAGACGCCATCCGCGACGCCGGGGGAGTGGACCTGCAGCTCCTCGGCGTCGGAACGGACGGCCACATCGGGTTCAACGAGCCAGGCTCGTCGCTGGCGTCCCGGACGCGGATCAAGACGCTGATCGAGCAGACACGCCGGGACAACGCACGGTTTTTCGGCAGCCTGGCCGACGTGCCGCACCACGTCCTGACCCAAGGCCTGGGCACCATCCTGGATGCCCGCCACGTGATCCTGATCGCCACCGGTGCGCAAAAAGCCCAGGCCGTCCGGGACCTCGCGGAGGGTCCCGTCGCCGCCATCTGTGCGGCCTCCGTGCTGCAGATGCACCCGCACGCCACCATCCTCCTGGACGAGGCGGCGGCGTCGTCGCTGCGGCTGGCGGATTACTACCGCCACAGCTACGACCACAAACCCGCCTGGCAGGGCCTCTAGGCCCCGCCGCCGGCACCCCGCAGGTCCGGCAGCGCCCTTCCAACGGCTAAGATGGGTGTCATGACTAGCATGACCGATCCTCTCGAAAACGATCCGATGCGCGAGCTCTCCGGAGCCGGGACGTCAACGGCCACGATCGAGCGCGAGGAACTGCGCCAGGAAGTTGAGCCCGGTGACCGGGAGCGCTTCTCGCACTACGTGCGCAAGGAAAAGATCATGGAATCCGCGCTGACCGGTGAACCGGTG
Source organism: Arthrobacter sp. 49Tsu3.1M3 (assembly GCF_900168135.1). Lineage (NCBI taxonomy): Bacteria > Bacillati > Actinomycetota > Actinomycetes > Micrococcales > Micrococcaceae > Arthrobacter > Arthrobacter sp. 49Tsu3.1M3. The sequence continues at coordinate 47,388 of NZ_FUZD01000015.1, read as the reverse complement.
ATCGCGCTCTGCGGCAAGGTCTGGACTCCGGGCCGGGATCCGCAGAAGTTCCCCGTCTGCCCCGAATGCAAGGAAGTCTACGAGGGCCTGCGCCCCGGAAACGACGGCGGCAAGGGCTCCGGCGACAAGTAAGGGCAATCAACGGAACCAACAGGTTCCGTTAGCCGTCTTCGGACGGCGCTTCCCTGTGGCGGCGCGCCGTCGCGCCTGATTTTCTGCTTTCCTGATTGCCGGTCCATGCTGTCCGGGTACTGCCTTACGGTCCATCCAAAAAGATTGGTGTTTTTGTGCTTAATTGGGTTTCTCCGTCGGCTGCAGCCATGCGCGGATGGAGGGCGCCTTAATGACGGAGACACTTTTCGGCGGCCCCACGCTTCCCCCCGCCTATCCCGAGCGGGCCGCCTGGGGCACCGCCCCCAAGCTGCGCGCCTGGCAGCAGGAGGCGCTGGACAGCTACTTCAGCACCCATCCCAAGGATTTCCTGGCGGTCGCAACCCCCGGCGCGGGTAAGACCACTTTCGCCCTGCGCGTGGCGTCCATGCTCATCGATTCCGGCGTGGTCAACCGCGTGACCATCGTGGCGCCCACCGACCACCTCAAGCGCCAGTGGGCTGACGCCGCTGCCCGGGTGGGCATCGCGATCGACCCGAACTTCAAGAATGCCGACGGCCAGCACGGCCGCGGGTTCATCGGCGTCGCCGTGACCTACGCCCAGGTGGCCAGCAAGCCCATGCTGCACCGGGCCAAGACCGAAGCCGCCCGCACGCTGGTGATCCTGGACGAAATCCACCACGGCGGCGAGGCCCTGTCCTGGGGCGACGGACTCCGTGAGGCGTTCGACCCGGCGGCCCGGCGGCTCTCCCTGACGGGCACCCCGTTCCGCTCGGACACCTCGCCCATCCCGTTCGTGGAGTACGCCGAGGACCGGGACGGGATCCGGCGCTCCAAGGCCGACTACACGTACGGCTACGGCAAGGCCCTGCGCGACCACGTGGTCCGCCCGGTGATGTTCATGGCGTACTCCGGCCAGATGCGCTGGCGCACCAGCGCGGGGGACGAGATGGCCGCCTCGCTCGGAGAGTCGGCCGTCACGAAGGACATCACGTCGCAGGCCTGGCGCACCGCGCTGAACCCGGCCGGCGAATGGATCCCGGCCGTCCTGGCCGGCGCGGACAAACGTCTCAGCGAAGTCCGGCGCAGCGTCCCGGATGCCGGCGGCCTGGTCATTGCCACCGACCACGAGGACGCCCGCGCGTATGCCGGCCAGCTGAAGAAGATCACCGGCGAATCGCCCACCGTCATCCTCTCCGACGACGCCAAGGCCTCCAGCAAGATCGAGGAATTCACCGCCAGCGAGAAGCGCTGGATGGTGGCCGTCCGGATGGTCTCCGAAGGCGTGGACGTGCCGCGGCTGTCCGTCGGCGTCTACGCCACCTCGACCTCCACCCCGCTGTTCTTTGCCCAGGCCGTGGGGCGCTTCGTGCGTGCCCGCAAGCGCGGCGAGACGGCGTCGGTCTTCCTGCCCTCGGTGCCGCAGCTGATGGCCCTGGCCAACTCGATGGAGGCCGAGCGCGACCACGCCCTGGACCGCCCGGAGAAGGAAGACAGCGACGGCCTCTTCAATCCCGAGGATTCGCTCATGGACGAGGCGAACCGCGAGGAGAAGGCCTCCGACTCCCTGATGAAGGGCAAATTCGAGGCCCTCGACTCCCAGGCGTCCTTTGACCGGGTGCTCTTCGACGGCGGCGAGTTCGGCACCGGCGGCGAAGTGGGCTCGGAGGACGAGCTCGACTTCCTCGGGATCCCCGGCCTGCTGGACGCTGAACAGGTCGGCACGCTGTTGCGCCAGCGCCAGCACGAGCAGCTGAACCGGAAGAACCGGCGCTCCCCGCAGACCGAGGCAGCCGCGGCTGCGGCCCCGGCCGTGCCGGACCACCGGATGCTCATGGACCTGCGCACCGAGCTGGCCAAAAACGTCGCGGCCTGGTCGGCCCGCACCGGGACCCCGCACGGCGTCATCCACACCAAACTCCGGACCGTCTGCGGCGGCCCGGCCGTCGCCCAAGCCAACGAGGAACAGCTGCAGACCCGCCTGCGCAAGCTCCAGGACTGGTTCATCGGCCGGAAGTAGCGCCGCGCAGGGGTTGGAAGCAGGCGTTAGGGGCAGAGCCCCTAGGCGCCGGGCAACAGCAGAGGGACCAGTTCAATCTGAACTGGTCCCTCTGCTGTTACTCCGCTGTGAACTTTGCTTCGGCTACTGGCCGGTGCCGCAGACCTGGCCGTAGGTCTGGCCCGCCGCGGTGTAGTCGGCCTTCATGTCCTCGAGCTTGGCGGTGTCCGGGGAGGGCTTGGCCGACTCGTCGAAGTATTCGATGATGGTCTGCAGCGGGGCCCGCAGGTCCTCGGATGCCGCCGCCTTGATGGGCCGCAGCTGGTTGGCGACCCGGGTCATGCCGGTCTTGTCCGATGTGGCCGACTGGGCGGAGACCACGGTCTTGACCCGGGCGCAGGTTTCCTCGTTGGTCAGCTGCGGCGTGGCCGAGCAGCCGGCCGCGCCGAGCAGCGCTCCGGCGGCAATCAGGACGGTCAGGGTCTTCTTCATGGTGTACTCCGGGGTTCTACGGGTCTGTCAATATGGCAAGACTGGCGATGGGGCAAGGATTTCGAGTCTACTGGCTCAGAGGACATCGACGCCGCCGAGCTCCATCTCGGCCACGGCATCGTCCAGGTCTTCGGCAATGCCGACCGTCAAGCCGCGCAGCACCGTGACGGAGTAGCCGGCCTGGACGGCATCCAGGGCGGTCGCTTTGACGCAGTAGTCCGTGGCGATGCCCACCACCACGATGTCCTCGACGTCGTGGCTCTGCAGCCAGTCGTCCAGCCCGATCGCGTCCTCGCCAGCGGCGAAATCACTGCCGGCGAAGGAACTCACAGTGCTGTCGGAGTCTTCGGAGTCTCCGGCGTCTCCAGCGTCTTCGGCGCCGGTAACGGGCATGGCGCCGGGCCGGCGGTCGCCGGTGGGGACGTCGTCCTCGGGGGCCAGCAGCCCTTCGAAGCCGGAGTACGCCGCGGCGAACTGGCCCTTGCGGAAGTACGCCTGGATGTGTTCCGGATCAAGATCGGGATGCAGTTCGGCCCCGCGGGTGCCCGCCACGCAGTGCCGCGGCCAGCTGTCGACGAGATCGGGTTCCTCCGAGAAATGCTCACCCGGATCGATGTGCCAGTCCTGGGTGGCCACGACGTGGTCAAACTGGCCGTGGTGGGCGTCAACGTACTCGCTGATTTCCCCGGCCAGGCTTGCCCCGCCGGCCACGGCCAGGGCACCTCCCTCACAGAAATCGTTTTGGACGTCAACGATGATCAGGGCGCGGGACATTCAGTCCTCCTCGTAGATGGTGGGGATGGCCGCCTCGCCGCGCTGGAGCCGGTTGACCACCGCGGGAAGCTCCCGCATGGTCTCCGCGTGGCGCCGGCGCGCGCGCTGGACCCCCTCCGAACCGGTCCACCCGGGCAGGAGCTCGCCGTTCTTGATGAACTGCTGCAGCAGCGGACGGTCGTTGCCATCGTCCTCCGGGTGATGGCCGACGCCGACGATCTCGGCCGTGGCGGTCCCGCGCTCGTTGAGCTTGCGCAGCGCGTACTTCCGGCCGCCCTTGCTGGCCTTGTTCTTGGCGGCCTTGGCGACGGAGATGAAATCACCGGCGTCGTCGGTGCGGCTGACGAGCTTGTAGACCATGCTCGCCGTCGGGGCCCCGGAACCGGTCACGAGCGAGGTGCCCACGCCGTAGGAGTCCACCGGCGCGGACGCCAGCGCCGCGATGGCGAATTCGTCGAGGTCTGAGGTCACTACGATCTTGGTGTGGTCGTTGCCGAGCTCGTCCAGCAGCCGGCGCACCCACTGGGCCTGGGCCACGAGGTCGCCCGAGTCCAGCCGGACAGCGCCCAGCTTGTCCCCGGCGAGATCGACGGCGGTGCGGACGGCCGTTTCGACGTCGTACGTGTCCACCAGCAGCGACGTGTCCGGCCCAAAGGCGGCGATCTGGGCCTCGAAGGCCTCCCGCTCGGTGTCATGGAGGAGGGTGAAGGAATGGGCGGCCGTGCCCACTGTCTTCAGCCCGTAGCGCAATCCGGCCTCCAGGTTCGAGGTGCTGTCGAACCCGGCAATGACCGCGGCCCGGGCAGCGGCGGCCGCCGACTCCTCGTGCGTCCGGCGCGATCCCATTTCGATGCACGGGCGGGTGCCGGCCGCGGAGATCATCCGGGAGGCGGCAGAGGCGATGGCGCAGTCGTGGTTGAGCACCGAGAGCAGGTAGGTCTCCAGGATGCAGGCCTCGGCGAACGTGGACTCAACGATCAGCACGGGGGAGTTCGGGAAGTACGCCTCACCCTCCGGATAGCCCCAGATGTCGCCGGAAAAGCTGTAGCCGGCCAGGTACTCCAGTGTCTGGTCGTTGACCACCTTGGTCCGGCGCAGGTAGTCCAGTTCCGGCTCGCCGAAGCGGAAGTTCGCGATCCCCTCCAGCAGGCGGCCGGTGCCTGCCACGATCCCGTAGCGGCGCCCGTCCGGGAGCCGCCGGGCGAAGGCCTCGAAGACCGATTTGCGGTGCGCCGCGCCGGACTGCAGGGCACCCTGCAGCATGGTCAGCTCGTAGTGGTCGGTGTACAGGGACGTGCGGGGACGATCCCAGCCGGCGGAGGTACTCACAAATTCACTCTAGTGTGCATCCCCATAGAATGGACAGATGACCCTCAGCGTTGCGCTCGGCCCCGACACCCGGGAGAGCACCCAGACCGGAACAGTGACGTCCGGCGACGTCCTGACCGCCCCGGACGTCCCCTGGAACCTCGTGATCTGGAACGATCCCGTGAACCTGATGAGCTATGTGAGCTTTGTGTTCCGCAGCTATTTCGGCTACTCGGAGGCCAAGGCGAACAAGCTGATGATGGAGGTCCACAAGAAGGGCCGCTCGATCGTGGCGCACGGCAGCAAGGAACAGGTGGAGCAGCACGCCGTCGCGATGCATGGCTACGGCCTCTGGGCGACGGTGGAAAAAGCCACCGGCGGCAACGCGGGCGGTTCCGGCAAAGGCAAGGGAAAACGTGGCTAAGGCATTCAAGTACGGGCTCAAGGGCATCAAGGGCCATCTGGAGCCGGCTGAGCGGGAGCTGCTGCGCAGCCTTTTCGATGACGTCATCTCCATGCTGGAGCCACAGCAGCGCGCCAACGAGGACCCGCTGGCGGCCCTGGTGGGCCTGGACACCGAAGCCCGCGAACCCACGGACCGCGCCATGCGGCGGCTGTTGCCGAACGTGATGAAGAACGACGACGACGCCTCCCTCGAGTTCCGCCGGTACACCGAGCGGTCGCTGCGCGAAAGCAAGATCGGCGCGCTGAAGGCGGCCGCCCTGAGCCTGGACCGGGACAACCTCGTCCTGAGCCCGGACGATGCCCGGCACTGGGCCACCGCGCTCAACGATGTCCGGCTGGTGCTGGCCGAACGCCTCGACATCCGTGACGATGCCGACGCCGACAACATCCACCTCATGCAGGACTGGGCCCAGGCCGAGGACGTCGAAAGCTACCTGGCCCTGGTGTACAACTTCACCACGTGGCTGCAGGAGTCGCTGGTCCAGGCCATGGTGCACTCGCTCGATGCCCGGCGCTGAGCGCGGGCGTGTGACCCATGAGACACGAGTTGCACACCACAATGTCATGGCCGCCCCGCAGGCGGTGTCCTATCCTCGAATAATCATGACTTCAGCATCGAATACGGATCCGGCAGCGGCTGGTGCGGACTCCCCAGCGAGCAGCACCCCCACCGACGCCCCGGGATCCGCGCCGGCATCAGAGCTGGCCTCGCGCCCCATCGGCGTTTTTGACTCCGGCGTCGGCGGCCTCACGGTGGCCCGCTCGATCATCGACCAGCTGCCCAACGAATCCATCCTGTATGTCGGTGACACTGCGCACGGCCCCTACGGACCTCTTCCCATCGCCGAAGTCCGGGCCAACGCCCTCGGCGTCATGGACGAGCTCGTGGATTCCGGCGTCAAGCTGTTGACCATCGCCTGCAACTCCGCGTCCGCCGCCGTGCTGCGTGACGCCCGCGAACGGTACACGGCCCGGTACGGGATCCCCGTGATCGAAGTGATCCAGCCGGCCGTGCGGCGTGCCGTCGCGGCGACCCGGACGGGCCGGGTGGGCGTGATCGGGACCTCGGCCACGGTGGGCTCGCGCGCCTACGAGGACACCTTCGCCGCGGCCCCGGACCTGGAGATCACGTCCGTGGCCTGCCCGGCGTTCGTGCCGTATGTGGAGGCCGGGATTACCACCGGACCGGAACTGCTCGCCGTTGCCCGCGATTATCTGGCGCCGCTCATTGCCGCCGGGGTGGACACCGTGGTGCTCGGCTGCACCCACTACCCGCTGCTCACCGGCGTGATCTCCTTCGTTATGGGCGAGGACGTCACGCTGGTTTCCAGCGCCGAGGAGACGGCCAAGGACGTCTACCGGGCTTTGGCCTCCCGGGGCCTGGAGCGCACGGACGCCGCGGCGCCGGAGCACAATTTCATCGCCACCGGCGACGCCGCGCAGTTTGAGCACCTCGCCCGGCGCTTCCTGGGCCCCGAAGTCCTCAGTGTCCGCCACGTGGACCATGTCGCGGCGCAGTACCCCACCGGCAGCCTCGCCCGGATCACCCCGGAGATGATCGCGGCCGCCCGGGCCGGCGCGGGCCGGCCGCGGATCTCCAACTTTGTGGGCGGATCCGCGGGCGGGGGACCACTGCTGTGAAGCTGACCATCGTGGGCTGTACCGGCTCCTTCCCGGGTCCGGGCTCGCCGGCGTCGTGCTATCTGCTGACCGCCAACGACGGCGAGCGGAACTGGAAGATCGTCCTGGACCTCGGCAGCGGGGCGCTCGGCGCCATCCAGCGCTACACGGACCTGGAGGACATTGACGCGATCTTCCTCACCCACCTGCACCCGGACCACTGCATGGACCTGTGCGGGCTCCACGTTGCCGTGCGCTGGAAGCCGGGTGGCTGGGGACGGGGCAGGATTCCGGTGTGGGGGCCTGCCGCGACGGCCGACCGGATGGCCACGGCTTACGGGCTGGACCTGGATCCGGGCATGCACGAGGAATTCGACTTCGGCAACTGGTCCGAGCGCAAGCCGGTCAGCGTCGGCCCGTTCACGGTGACGCCCTACGCGGTGAACCATCCGGTCGAGGAGGCCTACGCCCTCCGCGTGGAGGTCACCGAGCCTGCCAAGGACGGCACCCCCGTGACCCGCGTCCTGAGCTACTCCGGGGACACGGATTCCTGCGCGGGCCTGGAGGACGCCGCGCGGGAAGCCGACCTTTTCCTGTGCGAGGCGGCGTTCGAGGAGGGCCGCGACGACGGGATCAAGGACGTGCACCTGACGGGCAAGCGGGCGGGGGAGGCCGCCGTCGCCGCCGGCGCGCGCCGGCTGCTGCTGACGCACATTCCCGTCTGGACCTCGCCGACGACCGTCATGGCCGAGGCCAAGGAGATCTTCGGCAAGGACGTGGCCGTCGCCGTCGCGGGTGTGCATTACACCGTCTAGCTGCCCTGCCCGGCCGGGTTGAGCCCGGCGCCGGCGCTGACGGCCCGCGCTGCATCGGCCGCCCGCGCGGTCAGGACCGGGTGAGTCGATAAGCTAAAGGCATGACTTCCCAAGCTCCCAGTGTCCCCGTCATCCGCGCCGACGGCCGTACCCCCGACCAGCTGCGCCCGATCAGCATCACGCGCGGCTGGTCCAAGCAGGCCGAGGGTTCGGCCCTGATCGAGTTCGGCAACACCCGGGTCCTGTGCACGGCTTCCCTGACCGAAGGCGTGCCGCGCTGGCTCAAGGGCGAGGGCCGCGGCTGGGTCACGGCCGAGTACGCCATGCTGCCCCGGGCCACGAACACCCGGTCCGACCGCGAGTCCGTCAAAGGCAAGATCGGCGGCCGCACCCACGAGATCTCCCGGCTGATCGGCCGTTCGCTGCGCTCCATCATCGACACCAAGGCTCTCGGCGAAATCACGATCGTGCTGGACTGCGACGTCCTGCAGGCCGACGGCGGCACGCGCACCGCGGCGATCACCGGCGCCTACGTGGCACTGGCCGACGCCATCCGGTTCGCCCGCGAGAAGAAGATGATCGCCCGCAACGCCCAGCCCCTCATCGACACGATCGCCGCGGTGTCCGTCGGCATCATCGACGGCGTCCCGATGCTCGACCTGCCCTACGTCGAAGACGTGCGCGCCGAGACCGACATGAACGTCGTGGTGACAGGCTCCGGTAAATTCGTCGAAGTCCAGGGCACCGCCGAGGGCGCACCGTTCGACCGCGACGAGCTGAACAAGCTGCTGGACCTGGCGCTGCTGGGCACGGAGCAGCTGGCCGCTATCCAGCGCGACACCCTGGCGGAGGCCCCGTGACGGAGACGCCCCTCGCGGCCCGGCCGGGAGCCGACGGCCCGGGCCCACGGCTCGTCCTCGCCACCCACAACATAGGCAAGCTCCGGGAACTCCGTGAGCTGCTCCGCGGCCAGGTTCCCGGGCTCGACGTCGACACGCAGGTGGTGGACGCCGGCGCCGTCGGTGCCCCCGACGTCGCCGAGACCGGCGTAACCTTCGCCGAAAACTCGCTGCTCAAGGCCCGGGCGGTGGCCGAGGCCACGGGGCTCGTGGCGATCGCCGACGACTCCGGACTAGCCGTGGACGTCCTCGGCGGCGCGCCCGGGATTTTCTCGGCGCGGTGGTCCGGCCGGCACGGCGACGACGCAGCGAACCTGCAGCTGCTGCTCGCCCAGCTGGCCGATGTGCCGGACGAGTACCGCGGGGCAGCGTTCGTCTGCGCGGCAGCGCTGGCGGTGCCCGGATCCTCGCCCGACGGCGGCCGGGAAGTCGTGGAATACGGGCAGCTGGAAGGGACACTCCTGCGGGAGCCGCGCGGGGAGGGTGGCTTCGGCTATGACCCCGTCCTGCAGCCGAGCGGGCTGGACCGCAGCTGCGCCGAGCTCAGTTCAGAGGAGAAGAACGCCATCAGCCACCGGGGCCATGCGTTCCGTGCGCTCCTCCCGGCCATCGTCGAGGCCCTGGCCGGGAAGTAGCCCGCCAGGCCAGGCTCAGGACGAAGGAAGGCGCCCCACACGGTGAGGCGCCTTCCTTGTTAAGTGCTGCGTTTACTACGGCACTGCACTTATTGCGGCACTGTATCTACTGCGGTATCGCATCTACTGCGGTACTGCGCTACGGGGTCCGGCGTTCTTCCTCCGGCTCGTGCTCTTCGATGAATTCGTCCACGACGCCGGTGCCGTACTTCTCAGCCTGGCGCTTGGCGATCATTCCGCGGACAACCTCGATGCCGATCGGGATCACGGAGACCAGCACGATGGCGATGAAGATGATGTCCAGGTTGTCCTTGACCCACGGGACCTTGTCCCCGAGCAGGTAGCCGAGGAGCGTGACGCCGCCGCCCCACAGCACAGCGCCGATCACGTTGTAGGTGAAGAACTTGCGCTTGCTCATCTGCGCGACGCCCACGATCACCGGGACGAAGGTGCGGATGATCGGAACGAACCGGGCCAGGATCAGGGCCTTGCCGCCGTGCTTTTCGAAGAACGCGTGCGCGCTTTCCACGTTTTCACGCTTGAAGAGCTTGGAATTGGGCTTGTTGAACAGGGCGGGTCCCGCCTTGGACCCGATCAGGTAGCCCACCTGGTTGCCGATGATCGCGGCGATGATGATGAGCGCGGTCAGGACCCAGATGTTGACCTGGATGGTGCCGGTGGCCACGAGCAGCCCGGCCGTGAACAGCATGGAGTCGCCGGGCAGGAAGAATCCGATCAGCAGCCCGGTCTCGGCAAAGATGATGCCGCAGACCAGCAGGACCACCCATGGCGCGAAGGCCGGATTCGCAAGGAATACCTGCGGGTTGAGCCAGTCGGGCAGGAAGGAGGCCATCTGCGGCTGGACGGGGCCGGCGCCGCCAAGGGCGGACACGGCGAGGTCGCTCATTGCAATTACGTTCACCTGTTAAGGGTACTTGACGGCCGCCGGCCGGCCCCGGCATGCCGGTCCGGTCCGGGGGTGCTGCGCGCGGACGGTAAAGTTGGGCCGTGGCTTTGGACTTTACGGCGATCGACTTTGAGACTGCGAACGGCTTTCGCGGTTCACCCTGCGCTGTCGGCCTGAGCAAGGTCCGGGGCGGCGTCGTCGTCGAGGAAGCCTCCTGGCTCATGCGGCCGCCGGAAAACCATGACACCTTCGACCACCACAACGTGCGGATCCACGGCATCCGGCCGGACCAGGTGGCGGGACTGCCCCGGTTCGGTGAGCTGTTCCCGGAGATCGGGGCGTTCATTGGCGGCGACGTGCTGGCGGCGCACAATGCAGCGTTCGATCTCGGTGTGATCCGCTCCGGCCTGGAGGTGTCCGGGCTGGCCGGACCCGCCTACGACTACGTCTGCACGGTGATGTTGTCCCGGCGCTGCTACTCCCTCGTGTCCAATTCGCTGCCCTACGCCGCCGAGGAGGCCGGGGTCCCGCTGCTCAACCACCACGATGCCGCCGAGGACGCCCGCGCCTGTGCCGGCATCCTGATCGACATCGCCGCCCGCAACGGGGCAGCAAGCATCGCGGAACTCTACCTGTCCCTGGGCCTGACGGTGTCCCACCAGCCGGCCTTCGACCCCCGGCGAGACCCGCTGTCCAAGGCCACCGTGGCCGCAATGGAGGCGCTCGCGGGGGGAACCGCGGGCTCGCCCCCGGGCCGGCGGTTCGTGGCCGGGTGGCCGGAGGAAGGCCCCAACCCGGCCCCCAACGCCGCCGCCAGCCCCGACCACCCGCTGTTCGGCCAGACCGTCGTGTTCACCGGCGAACTGGCAATTCCCCGCCCCGAAGCCAAGGTCCGTTCCGCGGAGCTTGGCGCCAGGCCTGAAAGCCGGGTGACGGCCCGTACCACCGTCCTGGTGGTGGGCGACGGGTTCGTGGCCGCTGACCTGCGCTCCGGCCGGTTGACCGGCAAGGCGCGCCGCGTCCTGGAACTGCACGAACGCGGGCAACGGATCGAGGTCCTGTCCGAGGGCGAATTCCTCCAGATGGTCGGCGGACATCTGGCTGCCGCACCTGCCTGACCTGTCCTGACTGACCTGGTCCTGCCTGTCCTGGTCCTGACTGACCTGGTCCTGACTGACCGGTCAGTCACACGGCGCAACAATCATTCCTCCCGCGGCGCGCCCGCTCGTAGCCTTGGCGGATGAGCAAACCCACGGATGCACAGGCCCCCGCAGCGCCGGCCAAGTCAGCGCCGGCGGCGTCAAAGCCGGCGGACTCGGCGTCGTCGGCGCCCGCGAAGTCGGTACCGGCGACGCGCCGAATTGACTGGCGGCGGGTGTTCGCGTTTCCGAACCCGGTGAATGAGTACGCCGCCCGCATCACCGCAACCCTGGTGGTGGCGCTGTCCGCCGTGACCCTGCTGACCGGTTTCGGCTGGGGTCTCGCCGTTATCGCCGCCGGTTTCTGGCTGCGCTTGCTGTTCGGCCCCCGGATCTCGCCACTGGCCCAGCTCTCGGTCAAGGTCCTGACGCCCTGGCTCGGGCGGACGCGCCTTGTTCCCGGTCCGCCCAAGCGGTTCGCCCAGGGCATCGGCGCCGCCGTGTCGACGGCGGCGGCAGTGCTGCTGGCCGCAGGCCTCGCGCCGGCGGCGTGGGTGCTGCTCGCCGTGCTGATTGCCGCCGCGTCCCTTGAGGCGTTCGCCGGGTTCTGCCTCGGCTGCACCATTTTCGGCTTTCTGCAGCGCCGCGGGCTCATCCCCGAGGACGTCTGCGAAGCCTGCAACAACATCTCGCTCCGCGGCGCCTAGGTTCGGGGCGCTTAGGTCCGGAGCGCCTGGGTCCCGCCGAGGCGGCCGCGAGGGGTGACCGGACAAGTCCTTGGGTGCGCTGCCGGGAGGGGTGGGCCTCGGGTGCGCTGCCGCCAGGGACGGACATGTGCTCCGGAGGCTGTGACGGTTGGACATAGTGGCAATATGCCCAGTCCCCGCCGCCGGAGATGGGCATGTCCCGGGGTGCCGCGGCCAAGAATGGACATGTCCTTCGAGCCAGGGGCGGCGTCCGGACATGTCCTTGGGCGCGCAGCAGAGGAGGAACGGACATGTCCTCCGGAGGCTATGACAGGTGGGCATAGTGGCAATATGCCCAGTCCCCGCAGCCGGAGATGGGCATGCCCCGGGGTGCCGCGGACGGGGAGGGACGTGTCCATCGCAACGGGGCGGAACGGGGCATGTCCCGCGGACCATCCGGGCCGCGGCTTCCAAGCGGCGCCGGCTGCGCTGCGCAAATGCCGGAGACTCGACGCCTGGCGTGCACCGGCCCGGCCGACAGTTGTCCGCCGAAGCTATGCGCCGGTGACTGTGGCCAGCTTCGAGGCCATGCCCCGGATGACTTCCGGCGCCTGCAGCGCCGCCAGCCAGTCTGCCGGCAGGCACCGCTCACCGTAGAACGCGCCCAGGATGTTCCCGGCGATCGACGCCGTCGAATCGCTGTCTCCGCTGTGGTTCACGGCCACCGCGATCGCGGCACGGAAGTGGGCCTGGGCGGGGTCGGCCACGGCGGCGTCCGCCGTACCTGTTCCTGTCCCGGATTCCGGGGCTGTGGCCAGCACGGCGTACAGCGCGACGGCGAGGGCTTCCTCGGCCACCCAGCCCTCGCCGAGTTCGCCGACCAGGTCCTCGGGGCTGAGCACATCTCCGCCGCCGGGCACGTCTCCGGCCAACCGCAGGGCCGCCTCCAGCCGAGCCACCACCTCAGGATCCGGATTTTCGCCCTTGCGCAGGACGCCGCCGAGCAGCTGCCCGAGGGCCGATTCCGCCGCTTCGCGCAGCCCGTGGCCGGAAGACAGGGCATGGATGAGAAGGCTGAAAACTCCGGCGCTCTGCCGTGCCGCGGGGTGGCCGTGCGTCAGGGACGCGGCATCGGCGCTGAGCTTATAGACCGTTTCCGCTTCGAGGTGGGGGATCAGGCCGAAGGGCGCCGAACGCATCACGGTGCCGCAGCCCTTCGAATCCGGATTGACCGGCCGCTTCACGGTACCCATCTCGCCAGTGGCCAGTCCGCTCAGGCACGCGTTGCCGGGTGAGCGCCGGCTCTTCAGGACATCCTGGGCATCGATCCAGCGCGGCGGCTGAAAGGGGGCCGACGCCGGCACGGCGACGCCCTGAGTGCCCAGCCAGCGCAGGTACGCGAGCCACAGGCACGCGTTGATGTCCGCCGCCACGCCGTCGTTGGCCCATTCCAGCGCCTCGAGGAGGCCGTCGGCGGTGTAAAGCGTCATTTGCGTGTCGTCCGAAAACGGGCTGCCGGCGTCGAGCGCGGAAAAATCCTGCAGACCCGCGGGGCCGAACCGGGCGCGGATGGCGGAAATGCTGTCGAACTCGACGGCGTAACCCAGCGAGTCTCCGAGCGCGCCACCCAGCAGGCAGCCGTGGATGCGCGAGCCGTGGGCAGGGGCGTGCGGCTGGCCGGGTGTCGGGGCGGGTGCGGGGCTGGTCCCGGGCTCGGTGCTCATGCCCTCAAATTTACCCGGCGCTGCACCGCACCCCGCAATGCCGCCCCCGCCGGGGACTGAGCGCCGCCGCCTGGGTGCCGGGCGGCGGCGGATGCCGAAGGCCGGTAGGGTGCTGGTAGGACCCGTCCAGCGGTCAGACGAGGCAACCGCCGGCGCCGTATCGCCGGGCAGCGGAGGAAACGAATGCGCGAACCAGCGTGGCGGAAGACCGGGACCACTCCCGACTACAGGTTCTCCCTGGCGAACGAGCGGACATTCCTGGCCTGGATCCGCACGTCCCTGGCCCTGATTGCCGGAGCCCTGGCCATCGACCAATTGGCCCCGGAGATCGCGCCCGGACCCGTGCGGATCGTGTTGTGCGTCATCCTCGCGTTCCTGGGCGCGGGCCTGGCCGCCCTGTCCTACCACCGGTGGGGTCTCATGGAGGCTGCCATGCGGAACAACAGGGAGCTGCCGTTCTCCGGAGTCATGCTGGTGATGACCATCGGAGTCGCGGCTGCGGCCCTGGTGTTCGCGGTCCTGATCCTGGTGGCGCGGTGAAGCCAGCTGGGGCCAAGGATCCCGGGCTGCAGCCCGAGCGGACCTCCCTGGCCTGGCGCCGGACGTTGCTTGCCCTGATCGTGGCGGACCTGCTGGTCTGGCGCAGCTGGGCGCTCGCAGGGTCCCGGGGCGGGACTGCGGGTCCTATCGATTTCCTCGGTCTCTGCGCGCTGGCCGCCATGGCCGCGACGCTGGTCCTGGGTGTGTGCGTGCTGGTCCGCGGGCGCGAGCTCCGGCGGTCCAACGCTGCGCCGCCGGCGCCGCTGCTGCGCTGGGCCGCCGGCGCCGTCGTGGTCCTGGCTGCCAGCGCCGTGGCCGCGGTGGCCCTGGGGCACTGAACCGGGGCACTGAACCGGGGGCCGGAACGGGCACCCAGCTGGAATCCAGCCAATGTCCAGATTGCGCTGGCAGACTGCTGGCGGACCCATTCTCCAGGCGGCCGAGGCCGCCCCGGACCACGAACCCGGCGGCGGTCCAGCGACGCCGCAACTGCATCCCCGGGCGCGCCGCCAGCAAAGGAATCCTGACCATGACCCTGCTTGTGCCAGCCCCCGACTCCGTTGACGACCAGCCACCGGCCGCCAGCGACGTCCCGCCCCGGCCCGGGCTCGTGGCCCGGCTCTCCGCCGAGGCCCTGGGGACCCTGATCGTCGTGGTTGCAGGCCTGGGCGTGCCGCTGTTCACCATTCCGCAATCCAGCCCGCTGCCCGCGGCCCTGGCTGCCGGTCTGGCCCTGACGGCGGCGATGCTCGCCGTCGGTTACGTCTCCGGCGGCCACTTCAACCCCGCCGTCACCGTGGGCAACGCCATCGCCGGCCGGATCCGGCTGGCCGACGCCGCCGCCTACATCGGCGCGCAGCTGGTGGGCGCCGTGCTCGGGGCCGTCGCCCTGTACGGCGTCCTGCGCACCGTGCCGACCATCAACGACTCCCAGGGCGCGTTCGCCACGGTGGCCGCCGGATTCGGCGAGCACTCGATCATCCAGGTGCCCATGGCAGGCGTACTGCTCGTGGAGGTCCTCGGCACCGCACTGCTCGTGGCCATATTCCTTGCCACGACCGCCCGCCGGAATCCGGCCAGCCCGGCTGCGCCCTTCGCGGTCGGCCTGACGACGGCGATGCTCCTGCAGTTGGGCCAGGCCCTCGGCAATGTGCCGTTCAACCCGGCCCGGGCAACGGCGTCGGCCATCTTCAGCGGCCCGGACGCGCTCGGCCAGCTGTGGCTCTTCTGGGTGGCACCGGTGGTCGGTGCGGCCATCGCCGGGCTGGTTTTCCGCGGCTTCGTCCAGGCCACTGTCCAGTCGGCCCGGACCACTGACCCGGCTGCTGCCGCGGCCACTGACCAGCCCACCGCCCAGACCGACGGAAAGCTCACGGAAGCCGATGTGAATGGCGCCGGCTTCGATGATGCTGAGCTGGCCGGCGTCACCGCCACCACCGCTTCTGCTTCGGCCGCACCCGGCGGCAACGACGAGGCCCGCAGCTTCTTCGACCGCAAGGGCGGGAAGTAGCCACTGCTGACCACTTTTAACCTCCGTCACACCTCCGGGGTGGTGGCGCAAGAGTGTCGGTGGCAGCCGATACCGTAGGAATATGCGGTTATTGCACACCTCCGACTGGCACTTGGGCCGGTCCTTCCACGGCGTCGGCATGCTGGATGCCCAGCGCGCCTTCATCGACCAGCTCGTGGCCTTTGTCCGGGAAGAGAGCATCGACGTCGTCCTCATCGCCGGTGACGTCTATGACCGCGCACTGCCGGGCGTCGACGTCGTCGGCCTGCTGGATGACGCCCTGGTGCGCCTCACCGGGGCCGGCGCCGAGGTTGTGCTGACCAGCGGCAACCACGACTCCGCCATCAGGCTGGGGTTCGCGTCGCGGCTGCTCGAGCGCGGGGGAGTGCATCTGCGCACGCGGCTGAACGAACTTGATGTTCCCGTGCTCTTTCCGCTCGGGGACGACGCCGGGAACGAGGCAGCGCCGGTGCTCGCCATTTATGGGATCCCCTGGCTGGAGCCCCGGCTGGTCGCCGAGCAACTGGAGGTCGAGACCGCGAGCCACTTCGAGGTCACCCGCGCAGCCACCGAACGGATCCGTGCCGACGTGCGGCACCGGAGCCAGACCCGGACCGTGCATTCGGTGGTCCTGGCGCACACCTTTGCCAGCGGCGGCATCAGCTCCGACAGCGAACGGGATCTGAGTATCGGCGGCGTCGGCGCGGTTCCGCTGGATCTTTTCGACGGTTTTGGCTACACCGCGCTGGGTCACCTGCACGGCAGGCAGGAGCTCTCCCCGGCGGTGCGCTACTCCGGCTCGCCGCTGGCGTACTCCTTCTCGGAAGCGAAGCACCGGAAGGGCAGCTGGCTCGTGGAGGTCGACGCCGAGGGGATCGGCGGCGTGCGCGAAGTGCTCTGGGACGCGCCCCGGACCCTCGCAGTGCTCCGCGGGAAGCTGGATGAGCTCCTGGAGTCGGAGGACTTCGCGTGGGCCGAGACCGCCTATTGCCAGATCACGCTGACGGACGAGGCCCGTCCGGCCCAGGCGATGGACCGCCTGCGGGCACGGTTCCCCGACACCCTGGTGCTCGGCTTCGATCCCGACGGTCCCGGCGCGGCGCCCAAAGCCAGCTACAGCAGCCGCCTTGCCGAAGCCGGGGACGACCTTTCCGTCTGCTGCGGATTCCTCGAGCACGTCCGGGGCAGGCCCGCTTCCGAGGCCGAAGCCGCCGTCCTCGCCGAGGCGCTGGACGCCGTACGCCTGGAAGGAGTGTCCCTGTGAGGATCCACCGCTTGGAGATTTCCGCGTTCGGCCCGTTTGCCGGCACGGAGCGGATCGACTTCGACCGCCTGAGCGCACACGGGCTCTTCCTGCTGAATGGCGCTACCGGCGCGGGCAAGACCAGCGTCCTGGACGCCATCTGTTTCGCCCTCTACGGATCGGTTCCCGGGGCCCGCCAGGACGGAAAGCGGCTGCGCAGCGACCACGCGGAGGCCGCCGCCGAGCCGCGCGTCACCTGCGAATTTTCGGCCAAGGGCCGGCACTTCGAAGTCTCCCGCTCGCCCGCGTGGGACAAGCCGAGTGCCCGGGGCCGGAACGGCTTCACTGTCCAGCAGGCCAACACGCTGCTGCGCGAACGCATCGACGGCGCATGGGTGGAGAAATCGGGCCGGAATGATGAGGCCGGCGCCGAGATCGCCGACGTCCTGGGCATGAACCGGGACCAGTTCACGCGCGTGGTCATGTTGCCGCAGGGGGACTTCGCGGCGTTCCTGCGCTCCAAGGCGTCCGACCGTCTGGAGCTGCTGCAGAGCCTGTTCGGCACCCAGCGCTTTGAAGCCGTGGAACAGGAACTGTCCCGGCAGGCGCAGACCGCCAAGGCCGAGGTCGCCAACCTCAACGCGAAGCTGGACCTGCTGCTGGCACAGGCGGAGTCCGAAACAACGGCGCTCGAACTCGACCCCGACGGCGCCCCCGGCCGGGACGAGCCCGATGCCCTGTTGGCCTGGCTCGACTCCGCCGCGGCAGCCGCCGCGGAGGACCGGCGCAGCTCTGCCGCGGAAGCCGAGAAGCAGGCCGCCGATCAGGCGTCCCTGTTGGAGGCGGCAAACGCGCGGGCCAACCGCCACGCCAAACTCGCCGCCGCGGAACAGCGGCGGATCGACGCCGACGCCGCCGCCCCCGTCCTGGCGGACAAGGCCGTCACACTGGGCCTGCACCGCCAGGCCGAGAAGCTCGGCGGCCAGTTGCAGGCAGTCGAAAGCGCCGCCGCAGCGGAGGACCTGGCAGGAACGGCCCTCCTGGAGGCCGCGCGGCAGCTGCGGTCCGCGGCCGCCACAGCCCCGGAGCTCGCCGGGCAGGACGTCCTCGACGCCGGCGTCTCCACCGCCGACGTCTCTGCCGCCGACGACGCTGACGACGACGCCGGCGACGCCGCGGCGGTCCCCGTCCGGGCGGGGAAAGCCGTCATGTTGGACAGCGCGGCCGTCCGCGGAACCCTCGCCCGGCTGCGGTCCCTGCACGCCGTGCTCACCGAACGCCTGCCCGACGAAGCCCGGTTCCTCGGCCTGACCCAGCGCGGCAGCCGGCTGCGCCTGCAACTGCAGGAACTGGAAAAAGGACGGCTGGCCGGTGCCGCCGCACTGGACACCCTGCGCACTGAGTCGGCGGCCCTGTCCGCCGGCCTTCGCCCCCTCGAGGAGCTGGCCGCGGAAGTCCAGTTGCGCACCAAGGAAGCCACGGCAGCGGACGAACTCGTGAGCATCGTTGGCCGCTTCCACGCCGCCGAGGCCCAGTGCGCGGCAATCGCCGGACAGCACGCCGCGGCCCGCAGCACGCACCAGGACCGGAGGCAGCACTGGCTGGACCTCCGTGAGCAACGGCTCACCAACGCCGCCGCCGAACTCGCCACCCAGCTCCTGGCCGGGGTCCCATGTCCTGTCTGCGGCAGCCCTGAGCACCCGGCACCTGCCCCCGCCGCAGCCTCCGCCCTGGCCGTCGCCGAGGCCGAGAAAGCCGCTCAACTGGCCAGCGACACGGCAGAAGACGCCGTCGCCGCCCTAGGTCGTGAGCTCGCCGAGGCCCAACAGAACGCCGCCGTCCTGGCCGCCCAAGGCGGCGACACACCTGCCGGGGAAGCCCGTGAGGAGGCAGCCTTGGCCCGGGAACGGGCCGATGACGCCGTCCGTGCTGCCACGGACCTTGCTGCCAGCCGGGCCCGGCTGGCAGAACTCGAAGCGGCGATCGCCGACGCCGAGCGGGCGCAGGCCGACGCCGCCTCCGGCATCGCGCAGACGCATTCGACGATCGCCGAAATCGACGAACAGGCACAGGCCCTCGAAGCCACCCTGGACAAGCTGCGCGCCGGCCACGCGACCCTCGAACAGCGGATTGCCGCCCTGACAGCAACCACGGCGGTCCTGGAGCACGCCGCCGCCGCGCACTCGGCCCACGAACAGGCCGCCGCCCGCACCGCGGAAGCACGCCGGCACCTGGAAGAGGCCCTCCCCGGGGCCGGTTTCAGCACCGAAACCGCGGCACGGGAAGCGCTGCTGCCAACGCCGGTGGCAACAAGCCTCGAAACGGCCATCCGGGCCGGACAGGACGAGGCCGCCAGGATCCAGGAACTGTTCGCCGGAGAGGACCTGGCCCTGGCGGCAGCCGAGCGGGCCGCCGGGGACGTTGTCAGCGGCGCCGCCCTCGAGCAGCTCAGGACGGAATCGGCGGCGGCTGAACGCCAAGCCAGGGAAGCCGTGCTTGCGGCCGGGCTGGCGGAAAACTCGCTCCGGATCCTCGGACGCATCGCCGGTGACTACGCGGACCTCGCCGCCGCCGGCAGGGAACCGCGGGACCGGGCCGCGCTGCTCACCGCCGTCGCCGACGCGGCCAAGGGCGGCGGAGACAACACCTACCGCATGAGCCTGAACAGCTACGTCCTCGCCGCCCGGCTCGAGCAGGTGGCCGTCGCTGCCTCCGAACGCCTGATCGGTATGAGCGATGGCCGCTACACGCTGCAGCACACAGACGCCAAGGCAGCACGCGGCGCCAAGTCCGGCCTTGGCCTGGAGGTCGTGGACGAGTGGACCGGGCAGCGCCGTGACACCGCCACCCTCTCCGGCGGCGAGTCCTTCATGGCCTCCCTGGCGCTGGCCCTTGGGCTGGCGGACGTCGTGCAGCACGAGTCCGGCGGCGTGGACATCGAGACCCTCTTCGTGGACGAGGGCTTCGGCAGCCTCGACGAACAGGCGCTGGAACAAGTCATGGACGCCCTCGAAAGCCTCCGTGACGGTGGCCGGGTGGTGGGGCTCGTGAGCCACGTCGGCGAAATGAAGCAGCGCATCGGCACTCAGCTCCAGGTGGTCAAGGGCCGCGGCGGCTCCACCCTTCACATCAGCGACGACACCCGGGTCTGAGCCCGCCCCCGGGGCCCGCTCTGGGACCGGTGCGGGGTCTGGGTCCCGGGGACTGCTCCCAGGGCGGGGCACCCCGGGATCGGGTATCATTGGTCTGTTACCGGGTCGCGCGCATCGGGAGGAGGGACGATGCGCAGCATTTAGCGAACCCGGAAACCATGAACCCTTCACCGTCTTCTGTGGTGTCTACTCTTGACGCCCCACTTTCGACCGATACGCTGCCGGCCGCCGCAATTTCGGCTGACGCTCTGCCGGTCCCGGCGCCCGCCAAGGGCGGCCGCTACGCGCAGCTGCCCTTGCTCGCCGGTCGCAGCTTCATCCCCCTCGGACTCTTCGCCCGCCTGCCGCTGGCCATGCTGACAGTCGGCGCCCTGACACTGGTCACCGCCGTCACAGGCTCGTATGCCGTGGGCGGCACCGCGGCCGGCGCCGTCGGCATCGGTTCCGCACTCGGTGCCCCCGTCCTCGGCGTCCTGGCTGACCGGCTCGGCCAGCGCGGCGTCCTGTTCGTATCCGCGATCGCCAACACCGTGGCCATCGTTGCCCTGATCCTCACGGCCTACCTCATCCCCGGGGTCCACGACCTTGTCGCCGCGGTGCCCGTACTGGCCGCGGCCTTCGTGGCCGGGGTGAGCTGCCCGCAGGTCGGTCCGCTGGCCCGCGTCCGATGGATGGCGCTGACGTCCCGGACGTCCGGCTCCGGAACCAGTGCGGGCGGGAACTCCGCGGACCTGGACACCGCCCTTTCCTATGAGAGCACCGCGGACGAGCTCACCTTCGTGCTCGGCCCCGCACTCGTAGGGATCCTCGCGAGCATGCTCGCGCCGTGGCTGCCGCTGGCCCTCGCCGCGGCACTGACCGTGGTCCTCGTACCCGCCTTCGCCGTCCACCCCACGCACCTTGCGGTGGTCCGCACAACGAAGCGCCGGCCCGCCGGTCCGGCCGCAGGACACACGGCCGGCGCGGCGCCCACAACGGCGGTGGACCACCACAGGGAAACCCGCACGGCAGCCCAGCGCGTCCAATCCTTCGCCGCCGTCGCCCTCCCCGTGCTGGCGATGGTGTGCATGGGCACGTTCTTCGGCTCCACCCAGACAGCCCTGAGCTCCTTCTCCGCCAGCTTCGCCACCTCCGAACTCGCGGGCCTGCTCTACGCCGTCATGGGACTGAGCTCCGCCGCGGCCGCCCTCTCGGTCGCGTACTGGCCCCGGCGCTTCACGGTGAACGCCCGCTGGATTGCCTGCGCGGCCCTCATGGCCGGCTTTGCATCGTTACTGCTGCTGCCCTCGACGGCGCTGCCCATGGTCCTTGTGCTGCTCATCCTGGGCCTGCCCGTCGGTCCGCTCATGGTCACCGTCTTCGCGATCGGCGGTCTCGTGGCCCCGGCCGGAAAGCTCGGCACGGTCATGACAGCCCTGGCCAGCGGCATTGTGGCCGGCACCGCGCTCGGATCCTCCATCGCCGGACAGCTGGCGCAGAACTTCGGGTATTCGACGGCGTTCCTGGTTCCGGTGTGCGCCGCCACGGCGCTGTTCCTGCTGGGAACGGCGGCCGCCGTCGTATTGCGGCAGCGCGGGAAGAAGACGGCCCCGGCCGCCTAACCCCTAACCTGCCCCCGTTGCGCCATTACTTATGGTCCCTAAAACGGCGGCATGAGGACATCTACTGATGGGGCATCGGGGAAAACGGGCGTCGGCGGCACTTTCCACGCACTAGCCCAGCTGCGCCTCGATGCGACGCGCCGCGTCGGTCAGGGCCGCGGCGACCTCGTCCGGATCCTGTGCGGCGCGGATATAGACGACGGCGAGGGCGGCCGGACGCCCACCCGGCACACGCAGCGGCACCGCAATCGAGGACACCCCGGGGATCACCTCGTCATGGCTGGCGGCATAGCCGCGGCGCCGGGCCTCGGCCGCCTCGGACCGGTACGGGATGCCCGGGACCAGGGCCCGCCACTCCGGCTCCGGGAAGGCGGACTGGATCGCAATGCCCGGCGCCCCTGCGCTGATGGGGTGCCGCGACCCCGGGTGCTGCACCACCGCGGCGCCGCTGTGCCGCGGATCCACGGTCACCAGCGTCACGCACTCCTCCCGGTCCCAGACCGCCACGAAGGCGCTCATGGTCAGGGTGTTGGCCAGCAGCGTCAGTTCCGGCAACGCCGCCGACTGCAGGTTCCGGGAGACCCCGCGGGCGAGGACCGCGAGGCCCGGGCCGGGCTGGACGCGGCCGCCGTCGTCACGGACCAGCAGCGAGTGGTCCTCGAGGGTGCGCAGGATCCGGTAGGCCACGGAGCGGTGGACGCCCATGGCATCGGCGAGTTCGGCAATGGTCAGCGGCTGCTGGGCCTCGGCGAGGATCTCCAGCGCCCTGATGCCGCGGGACAGCGTCTGGGACGGGGAAGCCTGGGCGGCGCCGGCATTCGGGGTCATGGGGTCCATCCTAGGTGCGGGGTTGCTGGACGCCGGGCACGCCGGGCTACCCTTGTGTTCCGGCTCATGGTCCGCTAGCGTTCTATATGGGAACTGTTTGTTCGATTATAGAACACATGTGTAGAACTCGACCATAGAACACGGCTGATCCAATGCACACCCGCACCACGGTCGGGAAACGCAACGAACGCTAGGGATCCATGATGATTGCCACGCCGCGCGGCCACGCCGGGGGCGCCCAGGGCCCCCTGTCGTCACCGCGGGCCAACCACTTCCGGGGCAGCCTCGGCAGGTTTGCCACCGGCGTCGCAATCGTGACCTTCGACGGGGCCACGAAACGCCACGGCATCACCGTGAACTCCTTCACCTCGGTCTCGATGGACCCCCCGCTGGTGCTGGTGAGCATCGCCCGCACGGCCAAGGCCCACGACGAGCTCGCCGGCAGGCCCTTCGCCGTGAATATCCTTGGTGCCGAGCAGAGGTACCTGGCCATGCACTTCGCCGGCAGGCCCGGCCCCGAGCCGTTGTGGGTGGAGGGGGAGACTGCGCCGCGGCTGTCCAATGTCCTCGCCTATTTCGAATGCAAGCCCTGGGCGGCGTACGACGGCGGCGACCACACCCTGTATATCGGCGAGGTAGTGGACTTCAACTACCGCAACGGTGATGCCTTGGCCTTCGCCAACAGCACCTTTACCACCATCCCGGAAAGCCACCTGGGCATGGAGGATCTGCTCTAGCGCCACATTTCTTCCCGGCAATTCAGCTCAACGACGACTGGAGGAAGACCAATGGGTATCCGTACCGGACGGCAGTATCTGGACAAGCTCAATGCCATGACCCCGCATGTAGTGATCGACGGCGAGGTGGTCAGCGAGAAGATCGCCGAGCACCCGGCCTTCCGCAATGTGGCCCGCTCCTACGCCAGGCTCTTCGACATGCAGCATGATCCGCAGTACCAGGAGGCGCTCACCTACGCCTCACCCAGCACCGGGGACCTGGTCAATGCCTCCTTCCTGGTGCCGAAGACTGTCGAGGACCTCCAGCGGCGGCGCCGCGCCATCTCCATCTGGGCCGAGTCCTCCAACGGCTTCCTTGGCCGCTCCGGGGACTATATGAACTCCGCGCTGACCGCGCTGGGCACGGCGGGGAAGTGGTTCGCGCAGGCGGATCCGAAATTCGGCGAGAACATCCGCAACTACTACGAGTGGGTCCGGGAAAACGACGTGCTCGCCACCCACACCCTCATCCCGCCACAGGTCAACCGCTCCGTCTCCGGTTCGGAGCAGCTCGGCGGCCAGCTCTCGGCCCGGATTGTGGAGGAGCGCGGGGACGGGATCGTTATCCAGGGCGCGCGCATGCTCGCCACTATCGCCCCGATCGCCGACGAACTGCTCGTATTTCCGTCCACAGTCCTGCGGGGCACTCCGGAGGACGCGCCCTACTCTTACGCGTTCGCCATCCCGAACGACGCCCCGGGCCTGCGCTACCTCTGCCGCACCTCGCTGTACAACGGCGGCAGCACCCACGACGAGCCGCTGGCCTCCCGCTATGAGGAAATGGACGCCGTCGCGGTTTTTGACCACGTCTTCGTGCCCAACGAGCGCATCTTCATGCTCGGCCACCCGCAGCTGTGCAACAGCTTCTACACCGAGACCGGGGCCGGCGCGCTCATGACCCACCAGGTGGTCACCCGCACCATCGCCAAGAGCGAGTTCTATCTGGGCCTGGCATCGGAACTGGCCGAATCGATCGGCATCGACGGGTTCCAGCACATCCAGGAGGACATCGCAGAGCTGATTATCGACGTCGAAATCGGCAAGGCCCTGGTCCGCGCGTCCGAGGCCGACGCCGGGCTCAACGACGCCGGCGTCATGCTGCCGAAGTGGTCCACCCTGAACGCCGCCCGCAACTGGTACCCGAAGATCGCCCAGCGCTTCCCGCAGATCATCCGGAAGTTCTCGGCGTCGGGCCTTATGGCCCTGCCGGGGGAGGCGGACGTCAACAGCGAGGCCCGGGAGGACATCGAGCTGTACCTGCAGGGCAAGACCCTGACCGGCCCCGAGCGGGTCCGGCTGTTCAAGCTGGCCTTCGACGCCTCGATCTCCGGGTTCTCCGGGCGCCAGTCGCTCTACGAGTACTTCTTCTTCGGCGACCCCGTCCGCATGGCCGGCGCCCTGGTCAACACCTATGACCGCGAGCCGGTCCGGGCCAGGGTCCGCGAGCTGCTCAACCGCACTGACTGACCCGCGGAAAACACTCCCCCGAAATATGTGTGCCTTATCACACCTTTCATAGTAGTATTCAGGATACTAACTGACCGTTCGATCAGTAATTCATGAGGCATCAGTTATCCACTTCGCACCCACCCCGGGCAGTACCTCTGCCCCCAGCAACGGAGTTCCAATGACCGTAACTTCATCCGTAGATTCTGAGGCGGGTCCCAGCAGCAAACACGAGGAACGCAAGGTCCTCGCCGGGACCCTGGTCGGCACCACCATCGAGTGGTACGACTTCTTTATTTTTGCCCAGCTGACAGCAACGCTGCTCTCACCGCTGTTCCTTGCCCCGCTGAACGCCTCCAACCCTGGCCTGGCACAGATTCTGTCCTTCGCCCTGATCGGCATCAGCTTCCTCTTCCGCCCGCTCGGCGCGATCGTCGCCGGCCACCTCGGCGACCGCCTCGGCCGCAAGGCCATGCTGGTCTTCACCCTGATCATGATGGGTGCCGCCACGGCCCTGATCGGCATGTTGCCCACCTATGCGCAGATCGGCGTCTGGGCCCCGATTCTGCTGATCCTGCTCCGCGTCATCCAGGGCTTCTCCGCCGGCGGTGAATGGGGCGGCGCTGCCCTGATGGCCGTGGAGCACGCTCCCAAGAGCAGGCGCGGCCTGTTCGGCGCCTACCCGCAGATCGGCGTCCCGGTCGGCATGATCCTCGCGACCGGCCTGCTGTACTTCCTCAACACCTCCATGTCCAAGGAAGACTTCGCGTCCTGGGGCTGGCGTGTGCCGTTCCTGCTCTCCATCGTGCTGATCATCGTCGGCTACCTGATCCGCCGGGCGGTTGCCGAGAGCCCCGTCTTCAAGGAGATGCAGGACCGCAAGGAAGAAAGCAAGGCGCCCCTGGGCGAGCTGCTCCGCAAGCACAAGAAGGCCGTCCTCTACTCGACGATGATCTTCATCGGCAACAACGCTGCCGGCTACCTGCTGATTGCCTTCTTCATCTCCTACGCCACCAAGACGCTGAAGATGCCCACCCCGCAGATCCTGCTCGCCACGACGCTGGCTTCCTTCGGCTGGCTGGTCTTCACCCTGGTCGGCGGCTGGCTCTCGGACAAGATCGGCCGGGTCAAGACCTTCCTGATCGGCTACGGCATTGTCTTCGCCTGGATGATCCCGATGTTCGCGCTGATCGACACCAAGGACATCCTGCTCTACGGCGTCGCTCTCTTCGTCCTCACGGTCGGCCTGGGGCTGTCCTACGGCCCCATGTCCGCCATGTACGCCGAGATGTTCCCCGCAGAGGTCCGCTACTCCGGCATCTCGATCGGCTACGCCTTCGGTGCCATCCTCGGCGGCGCGTTTGCGGCCACCATCGCGGAAGTCCTCCTGCAGGGCACCCACTGGACCGGCTCCATCGGCATCTACATCATGATCCTCTGCGTCATCTCCGCCGTCGGCGTCCTGCTGGCCGGGGAAACGAAGGGCCGCCCGCTCGGCGTCAGCCATCACGCGCCGGCCGAAGCGGCCAAGCGCTAGCCACAAAGCAAGACACAAGAGAGGCGCGGACCGCGGTCCGCGCCTCTCTTGTGCTGTCGGCCTGCCGTGCAGCTGCGCGGTTGCCTAGACGCCCAGGAAGCTGATGGCGCCCTGCTTGAAGGCGCGGCTGGTGATGGCGTTGGTGTGGTTGCGGCCCGGCAGCACGAGCTGTTCGACCATGCCGCCCGCCTTGGCGCCCAGGGCGGCGAGCTCCGGCATGGTGGCGGCCCGGTCGTCGTTTTCCCCCGCCACGAGGAGCATCGGCATGTGGGGGACCGCTTCGGCGGGGTCGTACGGCTCGGTCTTGATTGCCTCGACCAGGGACAGCAGCGCGAAGATGTTGTTGCTGGGCAGCAGCATGGCCATCTTCAGCAGCCCGGCGGTCGACTCGTCCGCGATCGGCGTGCCGTCGGCCAGGTACCGCTGCGCGGCGACCAGGTCGAAGTCCGCCAGGGGATCGGCGACGTTCGGGCCACCCAGGACCAGCCGGTGCACCAGTTCGTGCTGTGTGGCCCCGAACTCCCAGGCGAGCCGGGACCCCAGCGAATAGCCGATCACGTCGAGCCCGCTGGACGGGTCCCCGTCGCGCAACGGCCGCGCGCCGGCGTCGAACACTATCTGCAGCAGGTCCGCACGGATCCGGCTGGGGGAGTAGGAGTCCATGTCCTCCGGGGCGCCGCTGCGGCCGTGGCCGGGCAGGTCCACGGTGATGACGCGCCGGCCGGCTTCCAGGAGCGCGGTGAGCCAGCCGCTGTCCTCCCAGTTGAGCTTGGAGGAGGAGGAGAAGCCGTGCAGCAGCAGGACGGGACGGAACCCGGCGTCGTTCTGGGGCTCATGCACCTGCACGTACAGCTGGGGGTCGGTGCCCTCAACGGTGTGCGAATGCTGCTCGCCGGTGTGTCTGCCGCTCATGCTCTCAGTCCTCATCAAGTACGGCGCTCAGGCGGACCCGGCGCTTAGGTGCCTCTTCCTTCGGGACGGTGCCCACGATGCCGGCGGTGTTGTCCGGCACCTCAAACACAATCAGGGGCTCGCCGACATTGATCTTGTCGCCGGGCCCGCCGTAGATACGCACTACCTTACCTGCCTGCGGGCTGGGCAATTCAACGGCCGACTTGGTGGTTTCGACTTCCACGAGCGGCTGGTTGCGCTCCACCTGCTCGCCCGGGGAAACCAGCCATTCCAGCACGGTGGCCTCGATCAGGCCCTCGCCGAGATCCGGGAGGGGGAAAGAAATTTCAGCCACGTTTGTACTCCAATACTCGCTGGATGCCGAAGAGGATCCGGTCAATGTTCGGGATGTATTCGTCTTCCAGGTCGCCCGAGGGGTACGGGACGTCGAAGCCGGTGACGCGCTCCACCGGCGCCCTGAGGGTGTCGAAGCAGCTTTGCGTGATCAGCTGCGCCACTTCGGCGCCGAGGCCGGAGGTCAGCGGTGCTTCGTGGACGACGACGGCGCGGCGCGTCTTGCGCACGGAGGCGGCGAGGGCCTCGGCGTCGATCGGCTTGAGCCAGCGCAGGTCCAGGACCTCGATGTCGATCCCGTCCTCGGCGGCGAGCTCCGCCACCTGCAGGCAGCGGGCCACCATGGCGCCCCAGGCCACGAGTGTCAGGTGCCGGCCCTCACGCATGACCTTGGCGCCGGTGGGGGAGCCGCCGTCGGCATCGTGCCTGGCGGTGTCCACCTCGCCCTTCTGCCAGTACCGGGACTTCGGCTCCATGAAGATCACCGGGTCCGGCCGCGTGGCGGCGTACTTGAGCAGGTGGTAGGCCTCATGCGGGTTCGACGGCGAGACCACCTTGAGTCCAGGGACGTGGGCGAAGAGCGCCTCGAGGCTTTCGCCGTGGTGTTCGGGGGCGCGGATGCCGCCGAAGCTGGGCACCCGCAGGGTGATGGGCATCGGCATCGTGCCGCGGCTGCGGTAGTTCATCCGGGCGATCTGGCAGACGATCTGGTTGATGGCCGGGTAGGCGAAGCCGTCGAACTGGACTTCGGGAATGGGGTGGAACCCGGCCATCGCCAGGCCCACGGACATGCCCAGGATGCCGGATTCCGCCAGCGGGGTGTCGAAGACGCGCTGCGCGCCGTGCTTGGCCTGCAGCCCGTCCGTGATGCGGAAGACGCCGCCGAGCCGGCCGCAGTCCTCGCCGAAGATGACGGCTTTGGGGTTGTCCGCGAGGACCTCGTCGAGGGCGCGGTTGAGCGCCTGCTGCATCGACATCACCGTGGTGGCGGGCTGGCTTCCGGCCGGGCTGGCGACCGTGTCGTCGGCAGTGCTCTCGCCTGCGGCGTCTCTGCCTTCGAGAATCGAGTTAGACATGTTCGGACTCCTCGCGCCAGTTGGCGGCCTGGGCCTGCAGGGCAGGGGTGGTTTCCTGGAAGACCAGGTCAAACATTTCAGTGCCGGGCCGGGAGCCCAGGGCCTGGATGCCGGTACGGATCTGCTCCTCCTCGGCCTTGGCCGCGGCCAGCGCTTCGGCGAAGAACGCCTCGTCGGCAATTCCATCGGCCAGCAGCCGCTGCCGGAGCCGCTCGAGCGGGTCGGTGCCCGCGCCGTCGCGTTCCTCGTCGAGGGAGCGGTAGCGGCCCGGATCATCGGACGTGGAGTGCGGGCCGCGGCGGTAGGTCATGGCCTCGATGAGCACCGGGCCGTTGCCGGAACGGGCATGCGCGAAGGCGCGGCGGGTCGCCTCGAGGACCGCGACGACGTCGTCGCCGTCGATCTTCAGCGCCGGCATGCCGTAACCCGTGGCGCGGGCCGCGACGGAGCCGCCGGCCACCTGCCGTTCGGTGGGGACCGAGATGGCCCAGCCGTTGTTCTGGACGAAGAACACCACGGGCGCCTTCATCACGGCGGCGAAGTTCATCGCCTCGTGCACGTCGCCCTGCGAGGAGGCGCCGTCGCCGAAGTAGGTCAGGGCGACGCCGTCCTTTGCATCCAGCGTCTGGCCGTGGGCCCAGCCGACGGCGTGCAGCACGGAGCCGGCGACGACGGCCTGGATCGGGGCCAGCCGGGATTCCATCGGGTTGTACAGGCCGCCGTGCCACGTGGCCTTGTGGGTGGACATGTAGGCCACCATGTCCACCCCCAGGGTCCGGGCAACGCCCATTTCGCGGTAGGTGGGGAAGACGAAGTCCCGGGTGGTGTCCACGGCGTAGCCGCTGCCCACCTGGGCCGCTTCCTGGCCGAGTTCGGGGGCGTAGCCGGGGATGATGCCCTGCCGCTGCCAGGCGATGGCCGAGGTGTCGAGGTGCCGGACTGCCACCATGAGCGAATAGAGCTCGCGGAGTTCATCGGCTGTGAGCGGCCCGGCAGCGCTGCCGGAAGCCACGGGGAGAAGTGTGTCCATGCCTGTGACCCTAGTCACCGGCGGCGGGGTGGGCAATCAGCCTAGGCTGGGGTGCCCAGACTGCACACTTATGCCGCCCCGCGCGCCGGTGAGCTTGGCAATTTGTCTAGCGGCTGGGCTGTTCCGCCTGGTCGGCTTTTGCGCCGGCGGTAGCGGCGGCGGCGTTGCGGTTCCGGGTGATCCGGGCGCCGGTCCAGCACGCCGCGGCGATGCCGGCCACCAGTACCAGGGTGCTGACCAGCTGCTTGCTGCTCTCCGGGCTGCTGAAGCCGACGGCGAAGATCAGTGCCAGGAGCACGAGCCCGAAGATCGTCAGCCCCGGGAAGCCTTTCATCCGCAGCGGCAGCACCGTGCCGTCGCGGTCTGCCCGGCGGCGCAGGATCAGCTGGGACACCAGGGCCGAGCCCCACACCACGAGGCAGGTGGATCCGACCAGCTGGAACAGCGCCGGCAGGATCTGGTCCGGGAAGAGCAGTTCCAGGACGGCGGCCAGGAAGCCGAAGGCCACGGAGACGCTCACCGCCACGACCGGGACCCGGGCCGTGTTGAGCCTGGAGAGGAACTTGGGGGCTTCGCCGCGCTCGGAGAGCGAGTACACCATGCGGGACGCGCCGTAGAGGTTGGCGTTCAGGGCGGACAGCAGCGCGACGACGGCGACCAGGGTGATCGCGGCGCCGGCGCCGGGGATCCGGGCGACGTCGAGGACGCCGGCGAAGGGGGACTTCAGGGCCGCGGAGGTTGAGGGAAGGATGGCCGCGATGACGAATACCGAGCCGATGTAGAACACGAGGATCCGCCAGACGACGGTGCGGATCGCCTGGGCGACGCTGTGCTCCGGGTTTTCCGTTTCGGCCGCGGCCACGCTGACAATCTCGGTGCCGCCGAAGGCGAAGATGACGACGAAGAGTGCGGTTGCGATGCCGCCCAGGCCTGCCGGGGCGAAGCCGGACGTGAAGTTGCCGAGGCCAGGGGAGGGGACGTCCGGCAGCAGGCCCAGCAGCAGGGCCCCGCCGATGGCCAGGAATATCACGATGGCAGCCACCTTGAGGATGGCGAACCAGAATTCGAACTCGCCGAAGTTCTTCACGCCCGCCAGGTTGATGGCGGTGAACAGGGCCATGAAGATCAGGGACAGCGCCCAGACGGGGATCACCGGCCACACCGTGAACAGGAGCCCGGCCGCACCGAGGGCCTCGGCGGCGATGACCACCACGAGCTGCAGCCACCAGAGCCAGCCGACGGTGGCGCCCGCGGTCTTGCCCATGGCCTTTTGCGTGTACACGGAGAAGGCGCCGCTGTTGGGATTGGCCGCGGCCATCTCCCCGAGCGCCCACATCACCAGGATGATCAGGGTTCCGGCGACGAGGTAGGAGATCAGCACGGCCGGTCCCGCCGCCTGGATTCCTGCCCCCGAGCCGAGGAACAGGCCGGCGCCGATCGCGCTGCCCAGTCCCATCATGGTCAGCTGGCGTGGTTTCATGCTGTGCCCCAGGCTCGGGGCGGGAACCGCGGTGGGTAGCGTCGCGGTGGACTTCATTGTCATGGCGAACCTTCGTGTGGTTTGGATCTTTGCGTCCTTATGGGACCTCTTGAATTTACCGGATTTGGGCCCGGCGCCCGGCCGCCGGGGCGCCTCCGCCGTGAGAGCATGGTGGCAGTTTGCTCACTGAATCGGGGCGTCGGCGGCTGTTTGTCTGGCCCGGGCCCGCTTGGGAAGGAAGAATCAGTGGACGTTGATCCGCTTGATGCAAAGATTGTCCGATTTTTCACGGATTCGCCGAGGGCCTCGGTCCTGGAGGCCTCCCGGGTGCTGAAGGTTGCCCGCGCCACGGTGCAGTCGCGCCTGGACCGGATGCAGGACGCCGGGGTGATTGGCACATGGGTGCCGCAGCCCGATCCGGCGCACTTCGGCTATCCCGTGGTGGCTTTCTGCTCCCTGACGATCAACCAGGACCTCGGGCACGACGCCGTCGTGGAGGCCCTGGCGCGGATCCCCGAGCTGATCGAGATCCACACTGTCTCCGGGAGCTCGGACCTCATGGCCAGGATAGCCGCCCGCTCCAATTCGGACCTCCAGCGCGTCCTCGATGCCATGATCGCCACCAGGTCGGTCCTGCGCTCGTCCTCCGTGATCGTGCTCAATACGCATTTCCAGGGCCGCACCCTGCCGCTGCTGGAAGCCGCGGCCGCCGGCACGGGCTAGAGGACACTCAGGTTTTCGGGCAGGCCGGTCCGGCCGGTGAGCAAGAGCAGCAAATCACCGGCGGACGGCAACCGGGAGCCGATGGCTCCGGCGAGCTCCAGGGAGGCCGCGACCGCCGGGGCCAAGGCGGCGGGCGGCGGGAAGCCCAGGGCGCGTGCCAGATCCAGGGTGTGAACGGCCAGCTCGAAGGTCCGGGTCGGCAGGTAGTCGATGAGCGTCATTGCTCCGGCGGGGGTGGCCACCGGGGCATCGTCCGGCGTGTTCCTGACGAGGGCCGTCACGCGGTGGACAAGCTCCCGCACGGCAGCGGCCGGGTCCTCGCCCAGCGCCTCCCCGGTTTCCCTGCCCCGCTGCGCAATCGCGGCGGGCGAGGCGGCGCCCCGGACGGCCAGGAAGTATTCCACTGGACCCGGCACCCGCGCTCCGGTGGCCGGGGTGGCGAGGTAGGTTTCCACGGTTGTCAGGGCGCGGCTCGTGTGGCCGGTCAGCGCCCGGACATCCCATTCACCCAGTGCCGGCCGCGACCACGCCTGGTGCGGTACCTGCCCGGCGAGCTCCAGGAATGCCTGGGCCGCTCCCGCGTATCGCGCCCTGACTGCCTCGGCGTCTGTGCCCTTCGCGTCCACACCCTCCGGGCCCATGATTTCTCCGTCCATAGCCCCGATTAATACCGTTGCCGGCACCCGCGGACAAGCCCGGTCCGGGCGCCGGGGACAACCCCGGCCGGCCCATGTGACCTGAAACATTTTGCGCCCGGGCGGCGCGGCCGTATCATTAGTTCTAGTCAATGTGACTATAACTAATCCGGCGGTCGGGCCGGATCCAGCCGGGCAGTCCATCGCGGGACGCGCCCGGGACCTCAGAGGGCGGGTAGATCACCGTTTACACCACAGCAGCCAACGTCTCGGAGCGCCAGACCGCGCCGCCGTCGCTGGCCATCTCCACTGTGATCTTTGCGCTGCGTCCGAGCGAGCGGTCCGGCCGGCCCACGCTGTGGATCCCGCTGGTGCGCCGGATCCGCGAACCGTTCAAGGGCCTCTGGGCGCTGCCGGGCGGCCCGCTCACGCACTCGGAGTCACTCCAGGACGCCGCCTCGCGGAACCTGCGCGAGACCACGGGGCTGGCACCGAATTACCTGGAACAGCTCTACGCCTTTGGCGGGCTGCACCGCTCGCCCACCCAGCGCGTCGTCTCGATCGTGTACTGGGCACTCGTCCAGCCCACGGAGGCCGCGCTGGCCGACGAATCGGAGAACGTGCGCTGGTTCCGCGCCGACAGGCTGGGCGAGCTGGCCTTCGACCACAACTCGATCGTCGACTACGCGCTGTGGCGGCTGCGCAACAAGATGGCCTACGGATCCATCGCCTACCACCTGCTGGGGGAGTACTTCACCCTCGCCCAGGTCCGGGAGGTCTACCAGGCCGTCCTGGACCGCGAACTCGATCCCGCCAACTTCCGCCGGCAGGTCAAGGCCACGCCGGAAATCGAAGAAACCGACCAATATCTGCAGGGCGGCAAGCACCGCCCGCCCCGCCTCTACCGCTTCACCGGCCGCCCAGGCCTCGACCCAGACAACAGGAGCACACCATGAGCAGCGTCAACACGGCAATCCAGCTGATCACGCGCGAGCAGGCCACCACCATGGCACAGGGCGCGGCCGCCTCCACCTGCAGCCCCGCGCTGGCCCGCGGGCCCTGGGACTACGACCTCGCCGAGGCCCTCGCCGGCGTCCCCGCGTACGGGCCGGGTGCCTCCTCCGCCGACGTCGCACCGGCCTCCACCCCCTGTCAGGGCCAGCTCCCGGAAGAGTACAAACTCGCTTCCGACGCCGAGCTCGACGCCCGGATCCGCGCCGCCAAAGCGGCACTGGGGGACCGCGCCGTCGTGCTGGGGCACTTCTACCAGCGCGACGAAGTGATCGAATACGCCGACTTCGTGGGTGATTCGTTCCAGCTCGCCAACGCAGCCCTGACCCGGCCCGACGCGGAGGCCATCGTCTTCTGCGGCGTGCATTTCATGGCCGAGACGGCGGACATCCTGTCCCGCCCCGACCAGGCCGTGATCCTGCCCAACCTGGCCGCGGGCTGCTCGATGGCGGACATGGCGGACATCGACTCGGTGACCGAGTGCTGGGAACAGCTTGAGGAGGTCTTCGGCACCGAGCCCGACGCCGAGGGCCGGGTCCCGGTCATCCCGGTCACCTACATGAACTCCTCCGCCGCCCTCAAGGGCTTCTGCGGCGAGCACGGCGGGATCGTCTGCACCTCCTCGAACGCCGCGACGGTCCTGGAATGGGCCTTCGAACGCGGCCAGCGCGTGCTGTTCTTCCCCGACCAGCACCTGGGCCGCAACACCGCGAAGGCCATGGGGGTGCCGCTGGAGCAGATGCCGATGTGGAACCCGCGCAAGGACCTCGGCGGCAACGACGAGGCGACCCTGCTCGATTCCCGGGTAATCCTCTGGCACGGCTTCTGCTCGGTCCACAAGCGCTTCAACGTGGGCCAGATCGAAAAGGCGCGCGCCGAGTTCCCCGGCGTGCAGGTGATCGTGCACCCGGAATGCCCCATGGAGGTGGTGGATGCCGCCGATTCCGCCGGGTCCACCGACTTCATCAAGAAGGCCATTGCCGCGGCCACGGAACCCACCACGTTTGCGATCGGCACCGAGATCAACATGGTGAACCGGCTCGCCGCTCAATACCCGCAGCACACCATCTTCTGCCTGGACCCGGTGATCTGCCCCTGCTCCACGATGTACCGCATCCACCCCGGCTACCTCGCCTGGGTCCTGGAAGCGCTCGTCCGCGGCGAGGTGCTGAACCGCATCACCGTGGGCGAGGACGTGGCCGCCCCGGCCAAGGTGGCCCTGGAGCGCATGCTGGCGGCGCGGCCGTGACCAGGCGGCTCGTGATCGTCGGCAGCGGGATTGCGGGGCTCTACGCCGCGCTGCTCGCCACTGACGCCGCCACCGGCGGCCGTGACATCGAGGTGGTCCTCCTGAGCAAGGGGACGCTGGAGCAGAGCAACACGTTCTACGCCCAGGGCGGCATCTCGGCCGTGCTGGGCCCGGAAGATGCCGCCCCCCGGGACTCCGTGGCAGCGCACATCGCGGACACGCTCGCCGCCGGTGCCGGGCTCAACGACGCCGAGGCAGTACGGGTCCTGTGCTCGGAGGCTGTCCGGGACATCGCCGGCCTGGGCCGCTACGGCGTGCACTTCGACCTGGGTCCCGACGGAGGACCGGCCCTGGGCCTGGAAGCGGCACACTCGGCCCCGCGCATCCTGCACGCCGGCGGGGACGCGACGGGCGCCTGCATCGCCCGCGGGCTCGTCGCCGCCGTCCTCGAACGCGCCGTCCTGGACCGCGCCGGCCACGGCCGGCTCCGGGTGGAGACCAGCGCGTTCGTCACCGGGCTCCTGACCGAACCAGACGACCTCGCTGAAGCACTGCCGGACGAACTGTCACGGCCCGGCAGCACGCCCTTGACGCCGGCCCCGGTTCCGGCCCGGGTCACCGGCGTGGCCTACCTGGCCGGCGGACGGCCCCAGGAACTGGCTGCCGACGCCGTCCTGCTCACCACCGGCGGTGCGGGCCGGCTCTTTGCCCGCACCAGCAACCCCGCGGTCGCCACCGCCGACGGACTTGCCCTGGCCTGGCGTGCCGGCGCCGCGGTGCGGGACCTCGAGTTCTTCCAGTTCCACCCCACCACCCTTGCCGCCGAGGAGACCCCCGGCGGGCCGCCGGCCCTGCTCATCTCCGAAGCGGTCCGCGGCGAGGGCGCGGTGCTGCTGGACGCCGCGGGCTACCGCTTCATGCCCGACTACCACCCCGACGCCGAACTGGCCCCGCGCGACGTCGTCTCCCGCAGCATCGCCCTGCACCTGGCCGCCACCGGGGCAGCACCGGACAGCCCGGTCTACCTGGACGCCCGCGGCATCGAGGCAGAGAAGGGCGCGGGCTTCCTGGCCCGGCGGTTCCCGACCATCACGGCGGCCACCCTCGCCGCAGGGTATGACTGGACCAGAGAGACCGTGCCCGTGTCCCCGGCGGCCCACTACTGGATGGGTGGCGTGTGCACCGACCTGTGGGGCCGCACGTCGGTACCGGGCCTGTACGCTGCCGGCGAGGTGGCCCGCACGGGCGCCCAGGGGGCCAACCGGCTGGCGAGCAACTCGCTGCTGGAGGGCCTGGTGTTCGGCCGCCGGGCGGTCGAGGACTTCCTGCGCGCACCGGCGGCGACGGACTGGCCCGCGCCGGCCACCGGGGAATTCCACCCCGGCAGCCATGTGCCGCCCGCGGCGGCTGCTACTCCCAGGACGGGGGCGACCGGCGCCGCCGGCGCCGTGGCGGTCCCCTTCAGCCGGGAGGCCCTGGGCAGGCTCATGACCGCGGCTGCGGGAGTCACGCGCACGGGCGCCGACCTCGACGCCGCCGCGCTCCGGCTGGCGCAGTGGGGAACCGTCCTTGAGGGCCGCGGTCTGGCCGGGCTGGACCAGGCCGGCCATGAGGACCGGAACCTGCTGCTGGCCGCGGAACTCCTCGTGGCGGCGGCCCGGCAGCGCACGCACTCCATCGGCGCCCACTACCGGGCAGACGCCGCCACCTCAGTCCTCACCCATTCCATGCAAAGGATTTCCTCGTGACCACCACTGCCCCCGCCACCGCTGCCCCGGAAACCCTGCCCGCCCGCGCCGCGGCGCTCGCCGGGAGCCTGCCCGAGGCCGCCGTGCTGGCCGTCCTCCGCGCGGCGCTGCAGGAGGACGCCCCGTACGGGGACGTCACCTCCCAGACGCTCATCCCGGCGCAGGCGCGGGCCACCGCGGTGCTCAATGCCCGCGTTCCCGGCGTGCTCAGCGGCGGCGAGGTCTTCGCCGCGGCGATGCGGCTGACCGACCCGGGCGCCGTCGTCGAACTGCTGGTCCGCGACGGCGAGCCCTTCGCCGCCGGAACCGCCCTGGCCCGCGTGACCGGGAACGCCCGCGCCGTGCTGCTGGCCGAACGCGTCGCCCTGAACCTGGTCCAGCGGATGAGCGCCATCGCCACCAAAACGGCCGAGTTCGTGGCGCTCGTGGCCGGCACCGGGGCCCGGATCACCGATACCCGCAAGACCACGCCGGGGCTGCGGGTGCTCGAACGCTACGCCGTCCGCTGCGGCGGGGGCGCCAACCACCGCTTCAGCCTCTCCGACGCCGTCCTGGCCAAGGACAACCACCTGGCCGTCCTCACCGGCGGCGACCCGGCGAAACTGACCGCGGTGCTGCGCGGCGCCAAGGCCCAGCTCGGCCACACAACACACTTCGAAGTGGAGGTGGACACCATGGAACAGATCGAGCCCGTCCTTGCCGCCGGGGTGGACACCATCATGCTGGACAACTTCTCCCTGCCCGAGCTCGCGGCCGGCGTCGGACTGGTGGGCGGCCGGGCCCGGGTCGAGGCCAGCGGCAACGTCAATCTCGACACCGTGGCGGACATCGCGGCCACCGGGGTGGACGTCATCTCGATCGGCGCCCTGACTCACAGCGTCGCGGCCCTGGACCTGGGCCTGGACATTGAGCTTGACGTCGCACCGGCCGTCGAGTCCGGTGCCGGTCCGGCGGCCGGCTGAGGCGCACCGTGATCTTCCTCGACGCCGCGGCCACCACCCCGGTCCGCCGCGAGGTGCTGGAGGCCATGTGGCCGTACCTCACGGGCGAATTCGGCAACCCGTCAAGCCATCACTCCCTGGGTGAGGCGGCTGCCGCGGCGCTCGCAGGGGCCCGCGCCGCAACCGCCAGGGCCCTCGGCTGCCGCCCGGGGGAAGTCGTCTTCACCTCCGGCGGCACGGAAGCGGACAACCTCGCCGTCAAGGGCATCGCCCTGGCCCGGCGCGCCGCCGATCCGCGCCTGGACCGGGTGGCGATCAGCGCCGTCGAGCATCCCGCGGTGGAAGAATCCGCCAGGTACCTCGAACGGGTGCACGGCTTCGCCGTCGACGTGATCCCCGTGGACCGCTTCGGGCAGGTGAGCGAAGAGGCCCTCGCCGCCGCACTGCAGCCCGGGACGGCCCTGGTCAGCATCATGTACGCCAACAACGAGGTCGGCACGGTCCAGCCGATCGCCCGGCTCGCGGCGCTGGCCCGGGCGCACGGGGTCCCGTTCCACACCGACGCCGTCCAGGCCGCCGGCTGGCTGCCGCTGGACACCGGCGCGCTGGGCGTGGACGCGCTGAGCATTTCCGGCCACAAGCTGGGCGCGCCCAAAGGCAGCGGCGCGCTGTTTGTGCGCGGCCGGGTCCGGATGGAACCGCTGGTCCACGGCGGCGGGCAGGAGCGCGGCCGCCGCTCCGGCACCGAAAACGTCGCCGGCGCCGTGGCGCTGGCAACGGCCCTGACGCTGCCGCGGGAGCCGTCCGGAAGCGTGGCGGCGCTCCGCGACGGCTTCATCGGCGCCGTGCTGGCCGGTGTTCCCGGCGCGCGGCTCACCGGCCACCCCACCGAGCGGCTGCCCTCGGTGGCCTCCTTCTCTTTCCCGGGCACCAGCGGCGAGTCCGTGCTGCTGGAGCTCGAGCGCCAGGGTGTGGTGTGCTCCAGCGGGTCCGCATGCGCGGCGGGCTCGGATGCGCCCTCGCCGGTGCTGCTGGCCATGGGCATCGCCCCCGAGCTCGCCCAGACGGCGGTGCGGTTCAGCTTCGACTCGACCGTGACGGCGGCGCAGCTGGAAGAGGCGGCGGCCGCGGTCCGCACCGCCGTCGCCGGCGTCCGCTCCCTCGGCACCCCTTCCACCGGTTGAGCTATCGCTAGAGCGAGGTCAGCGGTGGCGGGCGCGGCGGAAGATCCAGTGCCGCAGCATCGTGAACCGGACGGCGGTGGCGGCGAAACCGGAGAGGGTGGTGGTCCACAGCTCCTCGGCCACGGTGGCATCCGGGTTGACCCAGTGCAGGACGGCGAGGCTGCCGCCGGTGATCAGCAGCGCGACGAGGATCACGATCAGGCCGTTGAGGTGGTCGCGCTTCATCCGGCGGCGTTCGGTGATCTTGAACGTCAGGCGCCGGTTGAGGGCAGTATTCATGAAGGACGTCAGGACCAGGGCCGCCGCGTTGGCCGGCTGGGCCCCAAGCCAGGGCCGGGAGAGGGCGTACAGGGCCAGGGAGGTCAGGGTGCAGACAATGCCGACGCCGGTAAACCGGATGAGCTGCCGGACCACGGGGTAACGGAGGGCTCCACGGTACCGGCGGGTCTTCGGCCCGAGGACGACGGCGGGGGCAGGGTCAAGCTGTTCGAGCTGGGACTCCATCCGTTCAGTACAGTTCGCCCACGGGGATGTCCACGGCCAGCCGGTTCGCCGGGCCCGCCAGCGGACATGCCCAGGCCTCGTTGTAGGCGCACGAGGGGTTGTAGGCGAAATTGAAATCCAGGATGAATTCGGCGTCGGGACCGGAGCCCCGTACGCCGTGGAAAGCTCCCTTGATGGTGTCCAGGAGGTAGCGTCCAGCGCCGTAGCTGCCGCCGGGCTGGCCCGCGGTGGCGTCACGGAACGGCACGAAGATGCCGCCGCCGTAGCCCCTGAGCTTCCAGACAGCGAGCTGTCCCATCTCGGGCAGGTCGAAGGTGCCCAGCCGCACAAACCGGACCAGGCCGTCGGTCCCGGTCTCCACATTCATCTCCCGCCCGGCGCCCTCGGGGGTCAGCGGGACGTGGAAACGGTAGATCGGATCGTAGTCCGCCGTCTTCAGGCCGCCGAACGTGGCCTTGGCCTCGGCCGTCAGCGCGGAGGCCGGGTGGGTGCCGAACATGCGGTCCCGCTCCTGGCGCCAGTAGGAATGCGCCTCGGCCGGGCTGTCCGCGGCGATCTTCCGCGTGGTGGCGTAAAGGGCAAAGGTCCGCAGCCGCCAGTCCGCGATATCGAGGGCCGACATGCCTGCCACGTCGCCCAGATCCCCAAAGTGCGTTCCGTCAATGCTCTGTTCGGCCATGCCCCCAGCGTATCCGCTTTCGCGAGACCGAAATTTGTGCGCCGAAATTGTTCCCGGGATTCCGGGGCCGGACCCGCGCGCCGAATAGCCCGTTCCGGCGGACCCTCCGGCCGTAGACTTTCGCGCATGCGCAACCCCCTGCAGAACGCGGCCGCCGGCAATACCCTCAAGAGCCCTGGCGCAACACCGGACGGCACCGGCCACCCGCCGGGCACCCGGCGCGCGGCGGCGTCGCTGGCGGAGCTCGTGACATACCGGACCGTGTCCATCCGGGCCGAGGGGTCCTCCCGGGCCGGGACCGGGGTGGAGACAGCCGAGTTCGACGCCTTCATCGCCGCGCTGCCCCGGTTATATCCGGCGGTCCATGCCGCTCTGGAACTGGAGCGGGTCAACGGCCACGCCCTCCTGTACCGCTGGCCCGGCACCGCCGTGGCGGAGGACCCGGCGGCCACGCACCGGGCGTCGGTGCTGATGGCGCACTACGACGTCGTCCCGGCGGATGATCCGGGGGAGTGGACACACCCGCCGTTCTCCGGCCACAACGACGGCACGTTCCTCTGGGGCCGCGGGACGCTCGATGACAAGGGCCAGCTCGTGGCCATCCTGGAAGCGGCCGAGAGCCTGCTGCTGGCGGGGTATGCGCCCGCGCATGACGTCTACTTCTCGTTCGGCAACAATGAGGAGACGGCCGGCAACAGCGCGGCGGCCGCCGCAGCCCTGCTGGCCGTCCGCGGCGTGGTGCCCTGGCTCGTGCTGGACGAGGGCGGCGCCGTCGCGGGCGGCGCGTTCCCGGGGGTGAGCCGGCCGGCCGCCGTCGTCGGCGTGGCAGAAAAGGGAATCCTGGACGTGGAGCTGCTGACCCGGGACCCGGGCGGACACGCCTCCACGCCGCCGCGGATGGGGGCGACGGCGCGGCTGGCCCGCGCCATCACCCGGATCGAGCGCAGCCCGTTCCCGCAGTCGCTGCCGGAGGTGACCGCCGAGATGCTGCGCCGCTTCGGCCCGCACACGCCGCCGCCGGTGCGGGCCGTGTTCGCGAACGTGGCACTGCTCCGGGCGCCGATCACTTGGCTCTTCGGCCGGCTCGGCAGCGAGACCAACGCCATGACCCGGACCACCGTCGCCATCACCACCCTCGAAGGCAGCTCCGGGGCCAACGTCCTCGCCGCCACGGCGAAGGCCAACGCCAACATCAGGGTGGCGGTGGGGGAGACGGTCGAGGGCACCGTGGCACTGCTGCGGAAAATAATCCGCGACCCGAAAGTCGAATTGCGCGTTGTGGAGGGCAACGACCCGTCTCCGGTGTCGCCGTCCTCGGGGGACCAGTGGGAGCTGCTGGCGGACTGCATCGGGCAGGTCTTCCCCGAGGCGATCATCACCCCTTACATCATGATGGGCGGCACCGACTCGCGCCGTTTCACCGGGATCTGCGGCGCCGTGTACCGCTTCGCGCCCTTCTTCATGGACGTCCGGGCCCGCGGCTCGATCCACGCCGTTGACGAAAAGATCGGGCTGGAGACGCTGGAGCAGGGGGTCCGGTTCTACGAAACACTGATGCGGGAGCTCTGAGTCGTGCGGCGCCCGGGCTACGCTGGCACCATGACTGGGACGGCCCCTTCTTCAGCAGGCAGCGCAGGAATCCGGGGCGCTGTGCTGCGCACCGGCGCGGCGCTCGCGGTCGCGGCGGCAGCCCTGTCGGGCTGCAGCAGCGACGGCAAGGGGACGCCGGTCTGGACCGCAGGCAGCAGCGCGGCGGACAGTGCCGGTGCCAGTGCCAGTGCCGGTGCCGGTGCGAGTGAGGGTGCGACGCCGTCTGCCACCACTGGTGCCGCCGCCACGGCCGGCGCTTCCCCCACCCCGGGCTCAAGCGCAGCGGCCTGGAAGGTCTTTACCGACCCGGCGAAGACCGTCAGTTTTGAGGTGCCGCAGGACTGGATTGTCCAGTCCGTAGCTCCCGACGCCGGTGCACTGCCCGGGGCGCTGAAGATCACCGTCAAGGACGCCGGCGGCGCTTACCTGGCCACCTTGCAGACCGGCCTGCCCCCGCAGCCGGCCGCGGCCTGCCCGGACGACGCCGCACGCAACTACGTCGTGGTCAGCAGCGTTCCGGTTGACCTGCCGCACGCCGGCGGCGGGGGAACCATTGACCCGCACGTGGTGTTCCGGGTGATCCAGGGCTACAAGTACTTCGGCTCCTACGGCATCACCAACGTGGTGGGCGGCGCCGGCGGCAAGAGCTGCGCGTTGCAGAACGTGGTCCGTGGCCCGGCCGGCAAGGGGGACTATTCGTTCGGGGACCTGACAGTGCTCAAGCCGCTGGCGCCGGACCAGAAGGTTGCCCCTGCCAAGGCGTTCGACACTCTCGACCAGGCGGCCAAGTACGTCAACGAGGGGTCCGAGTTCGCGAACGTCCAGCGGATGCTAATGTCTCTGAAGATCAAAAACTAGTCCCGTTCGCCCCGCACATCCCCGGGCCGTTGACGGCGGCTTCCCCTGCACCCACCTCACATCCCACATCCGGAGACAGAGATACATGGAACGCGCCGTAGCCGCCCGCCTGGCCTTCAAGACCGTTGCCGAAACCAAGGTGGCTCTCGCCGTGGCCGTGGCCCGGAACGCCGGCTACGACTCGATCGAAGAATCGCTCAGGGTGACCGCGGGAGGCGGGGACGTGCCGCTGACCGAACTCTCGGACCATCACGGCGGCCGCTTCCACTACATGGAATTCGCCGAACCCACCGAAGTCCTGGTTGAGTATTCGGCCACCGTCACCGGCTTCGCGCTGCCCGAGGAGCCC
This sequence comes from Arthrobacter sp. 49Tsu3.1M3, assembly GCF_900168135.1. NCBI lineage: Bacteria > Bacillati > Actinomycetota > Actinomycetes > Micrococcales > Micrococcaceae > Arthrobacter > Arthrobacter sp. 49Tsu3.1M3. Next base: position 4,879 of record NZ_FUZD01000015.1, on the reverse strand, counting down.
GGGCTCATGGAACTGATCCGCTATGTCCGGCCCAGCCGCTACGCGGAGTCGGACCGGCTGCTGCCCACCGCCTATGCCGAATTCGGCGGGCTCCAGGGCGAGGAGCTGCTTTATGCCGTCCGCGACTGGGTCTACAACGAGCTGCGCTACGTCAGCGGATCCTCGCGGGGGACCGACGGCGCGGTCGAAACCCTGCTGCACCGCCGCGGCGTCTGCCGGGACTTTGCCCACCTCGCCATTGCCCTGCTGCGGTCCAAGAACGTCCCGGCCCGGCTGGCCGCCGTCTACGCCCCTGGACTGACCCCGATGGACTTCCACGCCGTGGCCGAGGCGCACATCAACGGCGCCTGGCACGTCATCGACCCCACGGGGCTGGCGCCACGGGAGAGCATGCTGCGGATCACGGCAGGCCGCGATTCCTCGGACACCGCCTTCCTGTCCACCGTGGGCGGCAGCCTGTCCCTGAAGGAACTCAGCGTCACCGCCGTCGTCGATGACCTGCCCCTGGAAGACCCGGCGCAGCTCGTCGCCATCCACTAGGCGGCGCACGCCCGGGCGGCGCAAGGCCGGCCGGTCTCAGCGCACGGTCTCAGCGCACGGTCTCAGCGTACGGAGACCGCGGCGCGGAGCTTCTCGGTCAGCCGCAGCAGCTCCTGCTGTTCGGCGGCCGAGAGGGCCGGGCCCACGAGCGCGGCGATGTCGCGCACGTGTTCCCGGCCGATCTGCTTTTGCAGGTCCCGTCCGGCATCGGTGAGCCGGATGAGGATCCCGCGGCCGTCCTCCGGGGCCGGAGTCCGTTCAACTAGCCCGCGCTTTTCGAGCCGCTCCACCAGCCGGCTGAGGCTGGACTGGCTCAGCAGCACTTTGTCGTTGAGCTCGTTCAGCCGCAGCCACCCGGAGGGGCAGCGGGAGAGCGTGAACAGGACGTCGTACTCATTGAGCGCCAGGGCTTTGAATGCCGGCGCCGCCTGCAGTTTGCGCATCACCGCCACCTGGGCCCGGAACAGGGATTCCCAGGTTTCCGCGGCCAGGCGTACCGGCGATTCGGTGGTCTTGGCGGGCATCATGAGCCCTGAGTGGTGGTCTCTGCCGCGGCGGCGTCGACGGTGCCCGCTGCCAGCGCGGCGGCCACCCGGCCGGCGTGCGTCGGCGGTTCGGGAACGTGTGCCGGCTTGAGCGCGGCATACTCCTTGCGCAGCACCGGCAGCACTTCCTCGCCGAACAGATCCAGCTGTTCCAGGACGGTCTTCAGCGGCAGGCCGGCGTGGTCGATCAGGAAGAGCTGGCGCTGGTAGTCGCCGAAGTACTCCCGGAACGTCAGGGTCTTTTCGATCACTTCCTGCGGGCTGCCGACGGTCAGCGGGGTCTGGGACGTGAAGTCCTCCAGCGAGGGGCCGTGGCCGTAGACCGGGGCGTTGTCGAAGTAGGGGCGGAACTCCTTGACGGCGTCCTGGGAGTTCTTCCGCATGAAGAACTGGCCGCCGAGGCCCACAATCGCCTGGTCCGCCTTGCCGTGGCCGTAGTGCTCATAGCGTTCGCGGTAGAGGCCGATCAGCTGCTGGTAGTGCTCCTTGGGCCAGAAGATGTTGTTGGCGAAGAAGCCGTCACCGTAGTACGCCGCCACTTCAGCGATCTGCGGCGTGCGGATCGAGCCGTGCCACACGAACGGAGCGACGCCGTCGAGCGGGCGGGGAGTGGAGGTGAAGTTCTGCAACGGGGTGCGGTGCTTGCCGGACCAGTTGACGGTGTCCTCGTCCCAGAGGCGGCGCAGCAGGGAGTAGTTCTCGATCGCGAGTTCGATCCCGTCCTGGATGTTCTTGCCGAACCAGGGGTAGACGGGGGCGGTGTTGCCGCGGCCCAGGACCAGGTCCACGCGTCCGTCCGCGAGGTGCTGGAGCATCGCGAAGTCCTCTGCGATCTTCACGGGGTCGTTCGTGGTGATCAGGGTCGTGGCAGTGGAGAGGATGATGCGCTCGGTCTGGGCCGCGATGTATGCCAGCGTGGTGGTGGGGGAGGACGAGAAGAACGGCCGGTTATGGTGCTCGCCGAGGGCGTAGACATCCATGCCGATCTCTTCGACCTTCTTGGCGATCGCCACGGACGCCTTGATGCGCTCGTGCTCGGTCGGGGTGCGGCCCGTGGTGGGGTCGGTGGTGATGTCGCTGACGCTGAAGACGCCGATCTGCATGGTGTGCCTTTCCGTGGCCGGGGTGGATCCGGGATCTGTTTCTACTATAGCCGATTTAGATGCGTTTGCATCTATCGACCCGTATAACGCCCGGCGCGGACGAATATTCCCGCGCCGTTCCGGCCGGGTTTCCCGGCCCGTCTTCCCGGCCGCGTTGCCGGCCGCGTTCCCGCCTTCGGAGCTGGCGCGGGCCTAGGATGCAATCAATCGGCTGGCCGCGAGGTGCCCGCCCTCCCGGAAGGCCGCCATGCGCCGTGTTGTAGCTTTTCTGTGTCTGGTGGAGCTCACCAGTGGAATCCTGCAGGGCTATTACACGCCCATCCTCACCGACATCGCCCGGCACCTGGGGGTCCACGACGCCGATGTCAACTGGTTCGAGGCCGCGCAGCTCATGGTCAGCGCCCTTGCTGTGCCGGTGCTGGCCAAGCTGGGGGACATGTACGGGCACAAGAGGATCCTGCTGGTTTCCACGCTGGTCACCGCCACGGCCTCCTGGGGCGTCGCGCTCGCCCCGGACTTCTGGACCTTCCTGGCCGCGTGGTCGTTCCAGGGTTTCTACGTGGTCTGGCTGCCCCTGGAAATTGCCCTGATCTTCAGCCGCGTCCATCAGCTGCCAGACGGCGCCGCCCGCACCCGGCGCGCGGCCGGCGTCCTCGTCGGGGCGCTGGAAGCCGGTGTCATCGCCGGGGCGCTCGCCGCCGGTGCGCTCGTGGAAGTGTTCGCGGGCCAGCTGCAGCTGGTGCTCCTGGTCCCCGCGCTGGCCGTCTCCGCATGCTGGTTCGCCGTCAGGTTCGGCGTGCCGGAGTCGCGGGAGCGCAGCGGCGGACGCGTGGACACCGGCGGCTTCACGTTCCTCGCCCTCGGACTGCTGCTCATCACGTCCGGGCTGACCTTCATGCGCCTCAATGGGGCCGGCGCGTGGTGGCCGTGGGCGCTGGTGGGAGCCGGAATTCTGGTGTTCATTCCGTTCGCGCGGTTCGAGCTGCGCGCGGCCGATCCGCTCGTCGACATCCGGATGCTGCGGGGCAAGTCCATGTGGCCCGTCCAGCTGACCGCGGGGCTCTTTGGCGTCTCGGTGCTCGGCGCGCAGGCCCCGTTGTCCACCTTCGCCCGGACGGACCCCGCGCTGCACGGCTACGGCCTCGGGCTGCGCGCCGGGCAGGTCTCCATCATTATCGGCGTCTATGTGCTGGCGCTGCTGGTGGGCGCTCTGCTGTACCCGGTGGTGACCCGCCGGCTCACTCCGCGCTGGACCCTTGTGGGCGCCGCCATGCTCGTGGGTCTGGGCTACCTGCTGTTCCTGCCGTTCCATGGCACTCTCTTCCAAGCGCTGGCCAACATGGCAATCGCCGGTGTCGGCTCCGGGGCCCTCGTGGCGGCGCTGCCTTCGGCGGCCGCGGCGGCCGCGCCTCTCAACCGGACCGCGATGGCCACCGGCCTGACCAACACCACCAAGACCATCGGCGGAGCATTCGCGTCCGCGGTGTTCGGCATCGCCCTGCTCAGCCACGTCCTGGCCGAGGCCGGCGCGGGGGACGCCGGCCAGACCGCGGCGCCGCTCGCCGGCTACCTCACGGTATGGACCATCTGCGGGGTCACCGGGCTTGCCGCCGCCGCCGCGCTGGTGATGGTTCCCCGGCTGGCCTTTTCCGACCCGGCGGCGGCTGCGGCCGCCGCACCGCTTAAGGCCGGTTCGCACTAGGGCTGGCCTTCCTCCCCGGCGGCTGAGGAAGTATGTTCTTAGCGTGACGGGTCGGCGGAGGTACGAGCGGGGGCGGGCGGCGGCCGCGGCTGTCCTGGTGGCAATCAGCTTTTTGGTTTCGGGATGTTCGGCACCCACCGTGCTGGCGCCGGCGAGCACGGTGGATGCGCGCACGGTGCTGGCGGCGTTCAAGTCCCGGGACATGGTGGGGCACCTGCAGGCGCTGCAGCGGGTGGCCGATGCCAACGGCGGGAACCGGGCCTCGGGGACCCCGGGGTATGAGGAGTCGGCCCGGTACGTCGAGGAACAGCTCCGCGCGGCCGGGTACGCACCGGTGCGGCAGAGCTTCACGTTCAAGGAGGACGGCCGGCGCGGCAAGACGGTGGAGTCCTTCAACATCCTGGCCGACACCGGGGGCAATGCCGGGCATACCGTGGTGGTGGGCGCGCATCTGGACTCCGTGCGGGAGGGGCCGGGCATTGATGACAACGGCAGCGGGGTCGCGGCGGTCCTGGAGACCGCGCGGTGGATGAAGGAGGCCGGGATCGCGCCGGTTAACCGGGTCCGGTTCGCGTTCTGGGGCGGTGAGGAGGACGGCCTGTACGGGTCCCAGCACTACGTCGACGAGCTCAGCGCGGCCGAGATCGGCCAGACCGCGGCGAACCTGAACGTGGACATGGTGGCCTCGCCCAACGGGGTCCGCTCGGTCCATGACGGGGACGGGACGGACTTCGGCCACGCCGGCCCGGCCGGGTCCAAGGCGATCGAGGACGTCTTCTTCCGCTACTTCCAGGAGAACGCGCTGCCGGCGGAGACCACGCCCTTTGACGGCGGCTCGGACTACGATGCCTTCCTCTCGGCCGGCATTCCCGGCGGCGGGCTGTTCACCGGCGATGAGAAGAGGAAGACCCAGGCCCAGGCGCAGGCCTACGGCGGGGTGGCGGGCAAGGACCTCGATCCCTGCTACCACGAGGCCTGCGACACGATCG